>NZ_CP034145.1:3147230-3461954 GCF_003856835.1 Haloplanus aerogenes | reverse complement strand
ATGAGAGAGCGAATCATCGACAATCTCACCGAACCGGTCGGTGGCTCAGAGGCTCTCTCTGCCGTGAGACGCGAGCGCTTTCTCGTCTATATCATGGGGCCGTACCGAACGTTCGATGTCAGCGCCCTACTCCCAGATGATGCCGATATCGAGACGGCTGCGCCCTCGTTCGCGACGTGGACCGAGGACAGCGGCGAGTATGCCGAAGACGACGTCCTGCGACTGCTGCAAGAGACTCGTGACTGCCTCCGTGAACGCGGGTTCAATGCCTTCCTCGCAATCGATGTCGGGATTCCACTTGAGGAGATGGACGCTGCAACCCAGAGTATCGCATTCGCACAGGCGAGTAACGTGACTGTGTTTATCGCCCCACAGGTTGGTGACAACCTGGGTGTCGGCATCGAGATTGGGAGTGTCCTCGAGGACGTATTGGCGACCGACGGGATGCAGGGGCCAGCGGCCGATGCGACACCACCGGAGCGGGCACGACGATTGATGGTGGCGACTGAACCATCAGTCCGGAGTGCGATGCTTGGATCGGTCAACGCGCGCTGGGATGCGAGTGTCCGGACGTTCACCGACGCCGCTGACTGCTGTCGACTCTGTGCGCAGTTCTGTACCCACATCCAGAACGAGGAACTCTATGGAACACTGGACCGACCGGATTGACTGTACTGGTCGCACTCGGCGGACCGGAGAACCAGCGGTACCGTCGGGTTCGAACGTTCGCCGAGTGTAACGGCATCACCCGAGAACCCACCTCGGACGACCACAGAGCTATCCGATTAGAGATCCAATATTATAGGATGGCAGATAATAAGAGCGGTCGAGACAAGCAAGCACAAGACGCTGAGCGGCGCCAGCAAGAGCGTGAGGTCGCCACAGAACTGGAGCGCGGCGACGAAATAGAGCCTCCGGTGGACGCGGCGGAACTCGCGGATTTCGAGGCGTCACTCGAAGCGCTGACGTTCCCGGTGACGGGGACCGAAGTCGTCGCGGCGATCGGCGATCACCGGATCGAATCGGCCGAGGGGAGCTACAAGATCGAGGAACTCGTACCGGAGTCGGACGAGGAAACGTTCGACTCTCCAGCGGCCGTCCGGGTGCAGGTCCAGCGACCGACCGTTGCCGCGGCCATGAAACGGGTCGTGGAAGCCAGCAAGACGCTTCCGAATACGGAGTTCAGTTGGTCACAGCGCAAAGCGTACGAGACGACCTTCCAGGAACTCGAAGCGATCGACGCCGATGACGACGACGAAGGGATTCGGGCCATCAGCGACTGGATCGTCGAGCGAATCCGCGACAAGGAGAGGCTCCCGTCGTCCCGGGCAGTACGCCGAGAAGCGGCGAAGTTCTGCCGGGCGAACGGATATCAGGTCCGAAACGACGAGTGGCTCGGGATATAGATCATCGCCCACGGTCGTTGCACTGACTGCTGTCACGCTCCAAGCGTGACCGATACGCGCCCGCTATCCAGTACCGGACTAATCCATTCTGTCTCGTGTGGCGCTGCTATGGGCTTTATTATGCTAACTAGTGTAACAATTGGTATGGCGATCGATATGGAGGTCCCGGAATCACCAGACCTCTCGAACCGAGGAATGCCACGCGAGTTCGAGTGGCAAGAAGAGACGCTCGGGTCGGAGGACTTCTACCGCGAGGACGTCGAAGACCTGCTCCAAGACGGTGCGTGGAAGGAGGGGTTCAACGAGTGGACCGAGTACACGAACCTCGACGAAGAGCAGGTTCGAATCATCAGCGACCTCGGCCTGTTCCAGGCGTTCGACTTCTACTGGGATCCAACCGAAGACCGTCTTCGCTTCGACGCCCCGACGATTCCGAACGACTGGCGGGAGCGAGAGACGACTGCGCCGCTCGATTCGAGCACGGTTTCGATGATCGACACCGCGCTGGAGGACCTCGGTCGAGCGGTACAGGAGATGCTGGAGACCTATCTCGAACGGAACGACGAAGCGTCCGACTATGGGTGGGGTGAGGAAACGTACGGCCACCGCGAGGAGTGATTCTCGGTAGTGGCGCTCGGTTTTTTTGTCAGCTCGTGATATGGTTAGTGGCGTGCCCTCCACCCTCCCAACTCCTGACACCCTCGAACGCCGACGCGTCGCCGTCTTCTGTCTCGTCGCTTTCGGCCTCGCGTGGAGCGTCGCCGTCGCCATCTACCTGACTGGCGGCCTCCGTGACAGTCCGGTCCTCGTCGAGACGCCGCGGATCACGCTCGCCATCGCCCTGCTCTCGACGGGGTACATGTGGGCGCCGGCCGTCGCCAACGCCCTCACTCGCTTCGTCACCGACGAGGGATGGACCGACCTCGGCCTGCGCCCTCGGCGCCGCGAGTGGCCGCTGTGGATCGCCGCGTGGATCGGTCCCGCACTCCTGATCCTCGTCGGTGTCGGCGTCTACGCCCTCCTGTTTCCCGCACGTGTCGATCCGACGTTCGGCACCCTCCGGGCGGCGCTCGGCCTCCCCGAGGGGACGCCACTCCCGCTCAGTCCGCCAGTTCTCGTCGCCCTCGTCCTCGTCCAGGCCGTGGTGATCTCGCCCCTGATCAACTCACTGTTCACCTTCGGCGAGGAGTTCGGCTGGCGGGGCTACCTCCTCCCGAAACTTCTGCCGCTCGGGTGGCGCCGCGCCGTCGTCGTCTCGGGCGTCGTCTGGGGCGTCTGGCACTGGCCCGTCATCGCCATGGGCTACAACTACGGCGTCGGCTACCCCGGCGCACCGTGGACGGGCCTGCTCGCGATGACGTGGTTCACCGTCGTCGTCGGCGCCTTCCTCGCGTGGGTGACGGTCCGCGCGGGGAGCGTCTGGCCGGCCGTCGTCGGCCACGCCGCCGTCAACGGCATCGGGAGTATCGGCCTCCTGTTCGTTTCGGGCAACCCGACGCCCCTCCTCGGCCCGGCGGCCGTCGGCGTCGTCGTCACCCTCGGCTGGGCCATCGTCGCCGCCGCGGTCCTGTGGCGCGACGAACAGCCCAAACGCCGATGATACTGGTGGCTGTACGTCACTCACGATAGTCGCCACCCCGGTGTGGCGACTACCGAGAACCAGTTACAGCCGCCAGTATGAGCCGCGCAGCCGCTGTTTCGGCTCAACGAGGTGGCTAAGGACGAGGGCGACGGCGCCGAGGCCAAGCACGCCGGCAAGCAGGCCGAACCCCGCGGTCCAGCCGGCGGTGTCGGCGAGCGTTCCGACCACTGCCGGCCCGAGTGCGCCGACGAGGATGTAGGCCGTGCGGACGGCACCGAAGCCGACACCGCGTTCGGCGTCGGCGAGGGCGTCGACCGCCCGCGACTGGACGGGCGGTCCCCACGCCATCGCGACGCCGACGAGCGCCACCGCCGGCACCGCGAGCGCGAGTTCCCCACCGACCGCGAGCGCCGTGTACCCGACGGCGCCGGCGGTGAACAGCGCGCCGGTGACGGTGTCGCGGCCGAAACGGTCGGACGCCCATCCGCTCACGGGCTGGAGCGCCGCGACGACGACGAAGTACGCCCCGAAGAGCGCGCCCGCTGCCGACAGCGAGAGGCCGTAGTGCTCGACGAGGAACGCCGGGAGGAAAGAGAGCGTCGCCAGCGCGGCGAACTCCCCGATGGCGGCTAGCGCGGCTGAGAACGCGACCGGTGGCCTGGTGAGGACGCCGACTAACGCGTGCGGTCGCACTGCCGCACCGCCGTCCGTCGCCGGTCGCCGTCGTGGCGTCACCGCCGTCGGGCCGCGCCAGAGCGCCACCCCGAGGCACACGGCGGCGACGAGCGCCCCGCTCCCGACGGCGACCCGCCAGCCGAAGCGTGCGCCGACCAGCGCTGCCAGTGCGGGTGCGACCAACCCCGCGACCTGACTGCCGACGCGGTGGACACCAATGACGCGCCCTACGTCGTCGAATCGGTCCGCGAGCAACGCCGTCGCCGGCGTGTAGTAGAGTCCCGCGCCCACACCGAGCAGGAGGGCGAAGGCGCCGAACGTGAGCGCCGAGGGTGCCGCCGCGAGCGCTAGCGCCGCGGCGGTCGTACACCCGAGCGCGAGGAGCACGACCCGGCGCGGCCCGTAGCGGTCGCCCGCGGCACCGCTCGGGACCTGCGAGCACGCGTACACGAGCCACATCCCCGTGAGAATCACCCCGATGGTTCCGCGAGAGACGCCAAACGTCCCTTGGAGCGACGGCACGAGGGGGCTGACGAGCAACTGGGCGAGCCGCACCGCGAAGTACGCGCCGACACACATCGACAGCGCCGCGTAGCGCTCGTCCCACTGTGGTATCGTCACCCGTGGCATCACTTACCACACATAGCACTCTATAGTGTTATATATTTCCCTCGCTACACCGCTCCGTCCCCGGCAGGTGATCGCACGTGGGTCGTCCGATGCCTCCCGACACACATCGATCCGCGCCGCCGACGCCCCCCGACATTTTGCCGTCAGCGCCCGACTTGTCCACCATGCGCGTCAACGAAGCCGACCTCGACTGGGACGTGACCGACCGCGAGGAGACGGGATTTCGCCGCAAGCGCCTCGCGGCCGCCGCCGGCGGCGACCAACTCGGCTGTTCGCTGTACGAACTCCCGCCCGGCAAGAAGTCGTGGCCCTTCCACTTCCACACCGGCAACGAGGAGGCGATGTACGTCCTCGCGGGGACGGGACGGCTCCGCACTGCCGACGGCACCGATCCGCTCGAACCGGGCGACTACGTGACCTTCCCGGTCGGCGAGGAGGGCGGTCATCGCGTCATCAACGACGGCGACGACACCCTCCGCTATCTGGCGCTCTCGACGATGGACGATCCGGACGTGACGGTCTATCCCGATTCGGGGAAAATCGGCATCTACGCGGGGTCGGCACCCGGCAGCGACGACCCGCGGACGGTCGCGGGCTACTACCGCCGGGACGACGACGTGGACTACTGGCTCGACGAGGCCTGACGGGTCGAGAGGGTGGCGAGCATCTCCCGCACCGCGCCCCGGTCGCGTTCGGGCGCGTCGTCCAGATACGCCGCGAGCGCGTTGCGGACGAGTTCGCGGTCGGTCGCGTCGAGCCGTTCACCCGCCTCGACCCGGTCGAGAACCGCCATGGCCCGGTCGGGCGAGCGGTCGGCCGCGACGAGACGCTCCACGTGGTCCAGCACCGCGGCGTGGAGCACCCACGCCTCCTCACGGGAGCAGTCGAGGCCGTCGGGACCGTGGCAAGTCGGGGACATGGTCAGTCACTTCGACGTAGGTGTATGAGACCCTTGTGGCCCTCCCCGTCGTGTGCGAATCGCGCACGACCCCGAAACTTATTGGAAGGCCGACAGTCCCGTCAGATCCTCGCCGAGGATCAGCGAGTGGATGTCGTGGGTCCCCTCGTAGGTGTACACAGTCTCCATGTTGGCCAGGTGGCGCATCGGCGGGTAGTCGGCCGTGATGCCGTTGCCGCCGAGAATCTCCCGGGCCACCCGTGACTCCTCGCGGGCCATCCGGACGTTGTTACGCTTGGCCATCGACACCTGCTGGGGCCGCAGGTCGCCCCGTTCTTTCAACTCGGCGAGCCGGTGGGCCAGCAGTTGCGCCGTCGTGATGCGGGTCGCCATCTCGGCCAGTTTCTCCTGTTGCAGTTGAAAGCCACCGATGGGTCGCCCGAACTGTTCGCGTTCCGTGGCGTACTCGCGGGCCGTCTCGAAGCAGTCGCGGGCGGCGCCGACCGCTCCCCACGCGATGCCGTAGCGTGCCTGTGTGAGACAGGAGAGCGGCCCTTTCATCCCCTCCACCGTCAGCACGTCTTCTTCGGGCACCCACGCGTCCCGGAGGCTGATCTCACCCGTGATCGACGCGCGCAAGGAGAGTTTCTCGTGAATCGCCGGCGTCTCGACCCCGTCGCGGTCGGTCTCGACGAGGAAGCCCCGCACCGGTTCGTCCTCGGCGCTCCGGTCACGCGCCCACACCACCGCCACGTCCGCGATGGGGGCGTTGGTGATCCACGTCTTCGACCCCGTGAGCCGGTAGCCGTCGCCGTCGCGCTCCGCGTGGGTCGCCATGGCCGTCGGATTCGACCCGTGTTCGGGTTCCGTGAGGCCGAAACAGCCGACCGCCTCGCCCCGTCCCAGCGCCGGGAGCCACCGCTCTTTCTGCTCGGCCGTCCCGTACGCGTGGATGGGGTACATCACCAGCGCGCCCTGCACACTCGCCATCGAGCGCAGGCCGGAGTCGCCGGCTTCGAGTTCCTGCATCAGCAGGCCGTACGCCCGCTCGCTCACGTTCGGCAGGCCGTAGCCGTCGAGGTTCGGCGCGTAGAACCCCAGTTCGCCCATCTCGGGAATGAGGTCGGTCGGGAAGGTGCCCTCCAAGAAGTGATCGGCGATGTCGGGGCGGACCTCCCGGTCGACGAACCGGCGGGCAGTGTCGCGAATCAGCCGTTCCTCCTCGTCGAGGTCGGCCTCTAGGTCGACGTAGTCGAGCATGGCGGGGCTGGGTGCCCCGGGAGCAAAACCCTTCGCTCCCGCTACAGGAACTCCCGCACCTCGGAGTACCACATGTCGTGGTGGTCGACGGCGTCGACCCGTTCCGCGATGTCGACGGCCAGCGCGTGCCAGCACCGCTGGGTCGGGTCGGCGGTGTCGAGGTTGTACTCCGCGTCCTTGCAGGTACAGCCGCCGTCCTCGATTATGTACTCGTCCTCGTGGCCGACGACGACGGTGAAGTCCCGGTACTGTTTCACCCGCTCCTCGGAGACGGCTTCGATGGCACGCTGGCCCCGGTCACCGTGGACCGAGAGGATGGCGTCGACGATGGGTCCGGATAGCTCTCCGGCCGCCGAGAGCGCCGCACGCCAGTCCTCCTCCTCGCTCACGACGCCAACCGTTGGGCCTCGGCGTCTAAAGGCGTTCGGTCGGTCGCACGACGACTGCACGACGGGCGTCGGACGACGGCCGCAGGCTACCGTTTCTCCACATCCGGGAATCGGCTACTCTCGCTTTATCTACCCGTCACGTCGGTACACCTGTAGAAACACCCATGAGTTCCGTTCCAGCCACCACCCGACGACGCGTTCTGCAGGCACTCGGTGCGACCGGCGCGACGGCCGTTGCCGGCTGTCTCGGTGCCCCCAGAGCCGACAGTGTAGCCGCCGAAACCGCTCCCCGCTCCCCAGCCATGAATCCCGCACGCCAACTCGACGTCGACCGTATCGCCGCCAACCCGACCGCCATCCCGCCGCCGATCGACCGCGACGACCCCGAGACCGTTCGCGTCGAACTGACGACCCGCGAACTCGTCGCCGAAGTCGAACCCGGCGTCACGTACACGTTCATGACCTTCGACGGCCGGGTTCCCGGCCCGCTGATCCGCGCTCGCGTCGGTGACCACGTCGAGATGACCGTCACGAGCGACCCGTCCAACTCGATGCCGCACAACGTCGACTTACACGCCGTGCGCGGCCCCGGTGGCGGCGCGGAGGCGTCGATGGTCTCCCCCGGCGAGACGAAGACGTTCACGTTCAAGGCGACCTACCCCGGCCTGTTCGTCTACCACTGTGCCGTCCCGAATCTGGATTACCACATCTCCAGCGGGATGTTCGGTGCCATCCTGATCGAACCCGAGGAGGGCCTCCCGGCGGTGGACCACGAGTTCTACCTCGGGCAGCACGAACTCTACACGGCGGGCGACGCTGGCGAGCAGGGTCACCACGACTTCGACTTCGAGGCCATGGCCGCCGAGGAGCCGACGTACGTCCTCATCAACGGCGAGAAGTACGGTATCGGCCCCGACGGCTACAACGAGATGCAGATGGGGACCGACGAGACGGCCCGGATCTACTACGCAGTGGGCGGGCCGAACTTCCTCAGTTCGTTCCACCCCATCGGCTCGGTCTGGGACGAAGTCTACCCGCAGGGTGGCATCGGGAGCGATGTCCACCGGAACGTCCAGACGACGCCCGTGTTGCCGGGATCGACGACCATCGCAACGCTCCACACTCCCGTCCCCGGCCCGATCAAGCTCGTCGACCACGCTCTGTCGCGGGTCGCCCGGAAGGGTGCGCTCGCCGTCATCGACGTGCAGGGTCCCGCGAACCCGGACGTGTTCGACGCCGGTGAGGAAGCCGCGGCCGCGGCGTCGACGCAACCCGCCGGCGACTTCGACGGCTGGTTCGACGACGTGGAGAACTACGACGGCCCCGTCGACCGGACCGGCGAGGACGAGGTCACGGTGCAGGTTGGCTCGCAGGCCAACGGCGGCGGGTTCGGCTACGGTCCCGCCGCCGTCAGCGTCTCCCCCGGCACGACCGTCCGCTGGGAGTGGACCGGCGAGGGCGGCAGCCACGACGTGCGCGCCGACGGCGGCTCCTTCGCCAGCCAGATGACTGCCGACGCCGGCCACACCTTCGCGCAGACGTTCGACGCCCCCGGGACGACGAAGTACTACTGCATGCCCCACAAGGCGATGGGCATGAAGGGTGCCGTCGTCGTCGGATAGCGGCGAACCACGACCCTTTTCGCCCCGCCCCGTCCACTCACCCCATGCGCGTCACCGAGGGTGGAGTCGAGTTCGAGGTGCCCGACGCCCGCGACGGCGCGAGCGAGGGCCGCGGTGAGGGCGTCTTCTACAACCCCACACAGGAACTGAACCGCGACGTGACCGTGGCCGTGCTCCGGGCCTACCGCGAGCGCGAATCCCGCGCCGAGACGTATCTCGACGCCATGACCGCGAGCGGCGTCCGCGCCTGCCGCGCCGCGAGCGAGGGCTGGGACGTGACCGCCGTCGACACCGACCCCGACGCCGTCGCCCTCGCCCGCGAGAACGCCGCGCGCAACGACCTCTCCATCACCGCCGTCGAACGCGACGCCAACGTTCAGATGCACGACTCCACCGTCGACGTGGTCGACATCGACCCGTTCGGCACGCCCATCCCCTTCGCCGACGCCGCCTTTTCGAACACGCGCGACTTGGTCTGTGTCACGGCCACCGACACCGCGCCGCTCTGTGGTGCTCACTTCGAGAGCGGCGTCCGCTCCTACAGCGCCGTCCCCCGGAACACCGACTACCACCCCGAGATGGGGCTTCGCGTCCTCCTCTCCGCGCTCGTCCGCACCGCCGCGCGCTACGACACCGCCGCCCGGCCCATCTGCTCGCACGTCTCCCGCCACTACGCTCGCACGTACCTCGAACTCGACGGCCGCGCGACCGAGGCCGACGCGTGTATCGACGAACTCGGCTACGTCCACCACTGCGAGGACTGCCTCACCCGCGAGGCGGAGTGGGGGCTGATCACCCACCCACCGGACGACTGCCCGGCCTGCGGGAGCAATCGGGTGGTTACCGCCGGCCCGCTCTGGCTCGGCGCCATCCGCGACCCCGACTTCGTCGCGGCGGTACGGGAACACGTCACCGACGAGATGGGCGAGGCGGCGCGCGCCCGCCGGATGCTCGACACGCTGGAGACGGAACTCGACGAACCCACCCACTACGATCAGCACCGCCTCTGCAAGGAGTGGACCCGGTCGGCACCCGCGATGGACGACTTCCTCGCCGACCTTCGGGCGGCCGGCTACACGGCGTCGCGCGCCCACTACCACGGCACGGCGTTCAAGACGAACGCGTCCGTCGAGGAGATTCGGACGGCGACGGCGGAGTGAGGCGCTCTCGGCGCATTTATCACGACTGAGACGGTCGCCCCAACCCCCAAATACACCGGTCGCGATTGGTGTAGTATGGTATCGATCACCGGACGCGTCGCCGTTGCCCTCCTCGTCACCCTCGCGCTGGCTGTCGGCGCGGCGCCCGTCACCGCTCAGTCCGACCAGCCCGCGTGGGCCGACGACCTCTTTGCCGACCTGCAGGACATGCAGTCGCGGTACAACGCCAACGTCACCGACGCCGAGATGAACTTCGCCGAACGGCAGGTGTACAACCAGCTCAAAGGCAACGTCGTCAACGTCTACTTCGTCAACACCGACGTGGCCTTCTCCTTCTACATGCGCCCCGACGGGACCATCGGTGACCTCCGGCAGTCACGGCGTGACGACGCGAGTCTGAAGATGGAGATGACCCGCGGGACGGCGGAGGAGCTGGTCGCGCGTGACAACCCCGTGCCCCCGTTCGTCGACGCGGTCCGGACCGGCAAACGGACTGGCGGCACCGTCCAGGGAATCGTCATCAACGGCGAGGACGGCAAGATCGTCAAGCAGGCGACGTGGACGGTCATCAACACCGTCAAGGGGCTGTTGTAGTCGCAGTAACAGTTCGACAATCACCCCTTGCATTTTTGACGACTGGCGGGGGAGGTGGGCGTGATGGTAGAGCACAGACGAACGCTGGATTTCAAGATCGCCTTCGCGATTGGGCTGGGGACGATGATCGCGGCGGGTATCTTCTCGCTCTCCGGGACCGCCGTCGCCGCCATCGGCAGTAGCGCCGTTATCGCCTTCGTTCTCGCCGCAATCGTCGCCAGCCTGACCGCCGCGTCCTACTCCGAGTTCGCGTCCATCTACTCGGAGAACGGCGGGGGCTATCTCTTTTCGGCCCGCACCTTCGACCACGAGACGCTCGTCTACGCCGTCGGCGCCATGCTCTTTCTCGGCTACACCGGCACGACGGCCTTCTACCTCGCGACGATGGACGAGTGGTTCTTCCGCTTCATCCTCCCCGAATCCCTGCATTTCCTCCCGCACGGCACGACGGGCGTCGTCGCGGCACTTCTGCTCGGCACCCTCAACGCCCGCGGTACGGAGGAGAGCGGCACGTTCCAACTCCTCGTCACCGGCGCGAAAGTCGCCGTCCTCGTCGCCTTCGTCGCCGGGGCGTTCACCTTCCGCGGCCCGACCGTCGCCCTCGACACCTTCGCCACCCGGTTCACCACCGACGCCGTCGGCATCGTCACCATCGCCGCCCTCGCGTTCATCACCTTCTTCGGCTTCTCCGCCATCGCCGCCAGCGCCGGCGAGATCATCGAACCCCGCAAGACCGTCCCGCGGGCCATCGCCGCCAGCATCGTCACCGTCACCGTCCTCTACGCCTTCGTCATCGTCGCCATGGTCAACTCGCCCGTCCCGGCCGAGGTGATCGCCCAGGAGGGCGAGACGGCGATGGGCCGCGTCGCCGCCGGCTTCCTCGGTCCGTTCGGCCGCTCGCTCATCGTCGCCGGCGCAGTGTTCAGCATGGTCAGCGCCTCGAACGCCAGCATCCTCGCCGCCAGCGGCATCGGCTCGTTGATGGGCCGACAGGGGCAGGCGCCCCGTCCCTTCTCCCGCATCCACACCCGCTACGGCACGCCGTTCTGGAGCGTGATGGCGACGACGACCACCATCGTCGCCATGATCGCCGTCTTCATCGGCCTCTTTCCGGCGGAGGGCGGCCTCGTACCGGTCGACATCACCGTCTCCCTCCCGGCGCTCGGTCGTCTCACCCTGACCGAACTCGGTCTCACGACGCTGACCGGGTTCGCCACGCTCAACCTCCTCCTCCCGCTCTCCGTCGTCAACGCCGCGCTCGTCTACTCCCGGCGGCGCTTCCCCGACCTCGAACGCGGCTTCCGCGTGCCCGGCGTCCCCGTGGTGCCGGTCCTCGGCATCCTCGCCAACATCGCGCTCATCTACAACCTCCCGGTCAAGGGCGTGATCGTCGGCCTCCTCCTCGTGGTCGTGATGCTCGTCGCGTACCTCGTCTGGGGCGGTGCGCCCGACATCGAGGAGATGTTCGAACAGGTGGTGCCGGCGTCCCGACCCACGGGTGCGGCGGCCGGCACTGGGACGGACGGAGAGGAAGAAGCGGCGGGCGAGCGCCACCGCATCCTCGTCGCCGTCGCGCGCCCGGAACGGGCGGCGAAGTACACCGAACTCGCGGCGACGCTCGGTCGCCTCCGGAGCGACGACCCGCTCGTACAGGTCGTCAACGTCACCCACATACCCGACCAGACGCCGTGGGAGATCGTCGAGGACACCGCCCGCCTGCGGACCGAACGCATCGAGTCCCAGCTCGCGGACGCGGATATCGACGCCGACTACACCGTCGAGGGACACGTCTGTCAGGACGTTGCCTTCGACATCGTCCAGACCGCCCGCGACGACGGCGCCGACCTGATCCTCATGGGCTACCCCGAGGAACACACCGGGATCGCTGAGCAGGTGGAGTACACGTCGCCCTGTGGCGTCCTCTTTGCCAGCGGCGTCTCCGACCCGGACACGAGCGTCGTCAACATCGGTGCTGGCGGGGGACCGCACCACCTCGACCTCCTGCCGCTGATCGAGCGGATGGGGCAGGAAGGCTCGGCACTCCACGTGATCAACGTCACGCCCGAGGGGTCCCGCGGCCGTGCGGAGAACGCCGAGACGACCATCTCGCGGCTCTCCGGCGTCTCCACCGTCGAGGTGCAGAACGTCACCGCCGCAACCGTCGCCGAGGGCCTCGTCACCACCGCCGCCGACAACGGCGGCATCCTCATCATCGGCGCCACCCGCACCCGGCGGCTCCGGCGGTGGATATTCGGGAGTACGCCGGATCGCGTCATCGAACTCGCCAAGGGCGTCGACCTGCCCGTCCTCGTCTACGCGAGTCCGCGCGGCGTCCACGGGCCCATCGAGGACTACATCTACCCCGTCTACCGCGCCCTCACGGGGCGGCGGCGCGGCCCGGCCAACGACTCCGGGTCGTCGTCGACGGCCGAGAGCGAGTCGCGGTGACGCCGGCTTTCAGTAGCGATTTGTGTCCCGACGTCCTCGTGCGTAGCCAATGAGCGTACAAGCCGAATTCGATCGGTGGGCGGCGGCCGGGAAAGATCGAGGCATGGAGGAGCGCCACTGGCACACGGCCAAACACGCGCTCGCCCGGATGCCCGTCGAAGCCGGCGAGACGGTACTCGATCTCGGCACCGGGTCGGGCTACGCGCTCCGCGCGCTCCGCGAGACGCGGGACGTAGGCCACAGCGTCGGCCTCGACGCCTCGGGCGAGATGGTCCACAACGCGCGGTCGTACACCGACGACGATTTGCTCGACTTCCTCCGCGGCGACTTCCAGCATCTCCCCTTCCGGGACGACAGCGTCGACCACGTGTGGTCGATGGAGGCGTTCTACTACGCCCGAGAGCCCATCACGGTCCTCCGGGAAATCCGCCGCATCCTCCGCCCCGGCGGCACGTTCTTCTGCGCGGTGAACTTCTTCGAAGAGAGCGAACACACCCACCACTGGCAGGAGCAAGTCGGCGTCGACATGCAGTTGTGGGACCGTCAGCAGTACCGCGAGGCCTTCCGCGAGGCGGGCCTCCACGTGGCCGAACAGGATACGATTCCCGACCGCGAGATCGAGATTCCGCCGGCTGACGCGTTCCCCACGGAAGACTGGGAGCGCCGCGAGGACATGGTCGACCGCTACCGGACGTGGGGGACGCTCCTGACGGTCGGCGTGGCGCCGTAGCTGTCGTCGCCACTTCTCGCCTATTTTGGAAAGATTCTAGAGACACTCGCGCCGAACTCCGGCCTAATCTTGAAAAATTGATATATTCCGATTCGGCGTATCCTCGCTCGATCATGCGACCACAGACCACGAGACGGCGATATCTCGCCGCAACGACGGCGGCGCTGACGACCGGTGTACTGGCTGGCTGTACGGGGAACGGCACCGACGGTGGGCAGGGAGCGACGGCGACGGAGATGGACGACGGGATGGAGACGACCACGACGGGCGGGATGGACGACAGCATGGGTGGCGAACCCATGGACCCCGACACCTCTCCTCGCGTCGAAATCGACCGGTTCAGCGAAGACGCAGGCATGCTGATGGTCCGCACCGCCGACAACGGCCTGCCGGGTCCCGACGAAGCTATCGACTTCGATCAGGGCCCCTTCGTCACCCGCGGACTCGGCCCGGACGGTGCGCCGGTGACGTACTACAACTTCGACGTGCAGTCGACGACACCCGCACCGATCTACGTCCTCTTCCACGAGGGCGAGGACACCCCGGTCGAGGGGCAACTCAACGTCGTCGACGTGGTTCCCGGCGACGACGGCTACAACGACTTCTGGCAGGTCCACCGGGTGACCGTGCCCGAGGACTACGTGGCCAACACGGTGACCAGTCGACACGACATCCAGGCCGCCGGCTACGACGTGTCCGCGACCGAGACACTAGTGAACTGCCCGGTCGTGCCGGACGGGTCGACAGCCACCATGCGACTCGGCGACGACCCCACGGGACTGGTCGAGGGCTGGTACCAGGGGCAGGTGGTGTCGTACTTCCAGTTCACCGAGGCCCCCCTCACGGCGGCCGGCGGCAGCGTGCCGGTGTCACCGATCTACGTCGCGTTCAACACGAATCCCGGCGAGGACGGTGGCGGTCCAGCCTCCGGCTTCGTGACCGAGGCCGGGAGCGACCGGACACACAACGTGGTCGCCACCGTGCCCGGCGACGACGGCTACTCGCCGCTCTGGTCGGTGAACGTCTACGACAACGCCGACTTCGACCGCGTGTCCGATCTGGCGTCGGCCACGGACGCCGAGTTGCTGGCCGGGGGCGTGGCCACCGTCAACTGCCCCCTCGTCGCCGTCTGATCTTCCGGTCGCCGCGTTGGTGACGCTCTTTTATCCGTCCGCGTGCAACCGATTCCACGTGTCCGCACGTTCACGGCTCGCTCTCGCCCGGATCGTCGTTCGCGAGGTTCGGGCGCGGGACGCCACCCTTCTGGCCGCCAGCATCGCCTACTACGCGTTCGTCTCCCTGCTTCCACTGCTCGTCCTGACGACCGTCGTCGCCACCGTCGTCGGGGGGCCGGCGCTCCGGACGGCCGTCCTCGATCTCGCCGGCCGGTACCTGCTCCCCGTGGGGCAGGGGGTCGTCGGCGAGGCGCTGGCGAACACCACCGGGCGGGGCGGTGTCACACTCGTCGGCCTCGCCCTCCTGCTCTGGAGTTCGCTCAAACTCTTCCGCGGGATCGACACCGCCTTCGCCCGCATCTACGGCACCGAGCCCCGCGGTTTCCTCGGGAGCGTCCGCATCGGGGTGACGGTCCTCGCCGCCGTCGGCGCCGGATCGTTCGGC
Source organism: Haloplanus aerogenes (assembly GCF_003856835.1). NCBI lineage: Archaea > Methanobacteriati > Methanobacteriota > Halobacteria > Halobacteriales > Haloferacaceae > Haloplanus > Haloplanus aerogenes. The sequence goes on along the minus strand of NZ_CP034145.1, from coordinate 3,446,940 downwards.
GGCATCCTCCTCGTCGGCGTCGTCGCCCTCCTCCGAACCCCAGTCGCCATCCTCGCGCCCTTGCTCTTCTTCGGCGTCCTCGTCGGCGCCCTCTTCCCGGTGTACTACCTGACGCCCACGACCGACCTCTCGATCCGGGAGGCACTGCCCGGCACCCTGCTCTGTGCCGCCGGGTGGACGGCCTTCGGAACCGCGTTCGCCCTCTACGCGGCTATCGCGACGACGAGCGGTCAGTTCGCGCTCTACGGCGTCCTCGGGGCGATCCTCCTCCTCGTGACGTGGTTCTACCTCGCGGGGCTGGTCCTGATCGTCGGCGCGATCCTCAACGCCGTCCGCACCGATCGCATCGTCGACCGGGATCGGCAGGTACAACACCCGCCGGACCGAGACGACGTGACGACGGCAATGACCGGCGACGATACGGACCCATCCCCGGCACCGGACATCGAGGACCTCGCCGACCGTCTCGACGAGGTCCGCACCGACCTCGACGACTTCGAGGCCGACGTCGAGGAGCGGACGGTCGACCGGCCGGATCTGGAGTCGGAGTTGAAAGCCTACGTCCGCGGGCGGATGCGCCGCGGTCACGCCCGTGGCTGGGGACCCTATCTCGTCCTCCTCTACGGGACGATCATGACGCTCGGCGCCTTCTACTTCTTCTCCAGCGACCTGCTCGCCATCGTCGCCATGATCGTGATCTTCCTCTCGACGCTCGGCCTGTACGTCCTCTTCGTCCTCGCCGGGTTCGGCTTCTCCCTGCTCGAAAAACCCGGGCAGGCGCTCGACGCGGTTCGGCGGTTCCGGCGCTGAGCACCCGTCGGAGCGCGACTTATATACTGCTCCCTGCCTACGGTCGGACTATGTCGCGTGTCGTCCAGCCTGTCGCCGACCGCGGTGTCGGTGAGACGGCAGTCGTCGAGACGGTGCCGGACGTGGTCGTCGACCTGTTCGGCCTCCTCACGCATCTCGGTGACCCGGTGACGCTGCTGGTGATCGTGGCCGCCGGCTACTTGCTGGCCGACCATCTCGACGTGTCCCGGACCCGGATGGCCGCCGCTATCGGCTTCGCACTCGGCGGCGTCGCGCTGACGCTCGCGCTCAAACACGCCTTCGCGCTGCCCCGACCGCCCGGCGCGGGCACCGACGGATTCGGCTTCCCCAGCGGTCACGCCATCGGCGCGACGGTCGTCTACGGCAGTCTGGCGGGCCTGCTGGCCGACCGTCGTCCGTTCCTGACCCGCGCCGCCGCCGTGCTGATCGTCGTCGTCGCCGCGTCCCGGGTCGTCATCGGTGTCCACTACCTCGTCGACGTATTCGTGGGCATCGCCGTCGGCGTCGGCTATCTCGCACTCGCCTTCCGACTCGGCCCCGGGTGGGCCCCCGACCGCGTGACCGCCGACGCCGCTGGCCGGACGTTCGCCCTCGCGGTCGGCGTCGCTCTCGCCGCCCTCGCGGTCACCGTCGTTCTCGACACCGTCATCGCCGTCGCCGGTGCCATCGGCGGGTGGCTCGGCTGGCGGTTCGCCGCCGACCGCATCGCCACTACGACCGGCTCGACGAGTCAACTCGTCCTCTCGCTGGTCGTCCTCCCGGCCGTCGCCGTCGTCGGCAGCACCGTCGTCGAGGGCGACGTCTCCCTCTCGCTCGCCGCCGTCCTCACTGGCGGCATCGTCGCGGTACTGATGGCCGTTCCCGGGGTGGCGGCGCTTCGCTCCCCGACGGAGTCACGGTCGTCCGGCTGATCGGTCGCGTTGCCGTCGCTGGGTGTCGCGAAAAACCGCAAAAAACCGCAAAAAACCGCAAAAAACCGCGCTACTCGGTCGTTAGAACTTCTCGAGGTAGCGGTCGATCTCCCAGTCGGAGACTTCGACGATGTACTCGCCGAACTCCTGGGACTTGGCCTCGACGAACTTCTCGGCGACGTGTTCGCCCATCGCACTCTTGATCGTCTCGTCGTTCTCGAAGGCTTCGACGGCTTCACCGAGGTTGGACGGGAGCGTCGTGATTCCGTACTCCTCACGCTTGGCCTCGTCGAACTCGTAGATGTTCTCACGAACCGGGTCGTCGCTTTCCATCTCTTCTTCGATACCCTCGAGACCGGCGTGGATCATGGCCGCGAAGGCGAGGTAGGGGTTACACGACGGGTCGGGCGAACGGAGTTCGATCCGCGAGGCCGCCGGGACGCGTGCGGCCGGTTTGCGGATGAGCGCCGAGCGGTTGCGGTCGGACCAGGCGACGTAGACGGGAGCCTCGTAGCCCGGCACCAGCCGCTTGTAGCTGTTGACCGTCGGGTTGGCGATGGCCGTGATCGCGGGGGCGTGTTCGAGGACGCCTGCGAGGAAGCTCTTGGCCGTGTCGCTCAGGTTGAACTCGTCGTCGTCGTCGTGGAAGGCGTTCTCGCCGTCCTCGGTGAACAGCGAGATGTGGGTATGCATCCCCGAGCCGTTGATCCGGGCGATGGGCTTGGGCATGAACGTCGCGTGCAGGTCGTGTTCGGCCGCGATGGCCCGGACGACCGAGCGGAAGGTCGCGACGTTGTCGGCCGTCGACAGGGCGTCGTCGTACGTGAAGTTGATCTCGTGCTGACCCTCGGCCACCTCGTGGTGCGAGGCTTCGATGTCGAAGCCCATGCTCTCGAGGCCGTAGATGATGTCACGGCGTACGTCGGACGCGAGGTCCTTGGGCGCGAGGTCGAAGTAGCCGCCGGCGTCGTTCGTCTTCGTCGTCGCGCGGCCCTCTTCGTCCTCCTCGAACAGGAAGAACTCCGGTTCGGGGGCCATGTTCACGTTGTAGCCCATCTCCTCGGCGCGGGCGATGGCGTCCTTGAGGACGCCACGCGGGTCGCCCGAGAACGGCTCGCCGGTCGAGGTGTCGATCACGTCACAGATGAGTCGAGCGGCCGCGCCGCCGTCCGAGTCGCCGTTCCGCCACGGGAGGACCGCGAACGTCTCCGGGTCGGGGTCGAGGCGCATGTCGGACTCCTGAATCCGGACGAAGCCGTCGATGGAGGACCCGTCGAAGTAGATGCCTTCCGTGAACGCTTTCTCGGCCTGCGTCGCCGGCACCGAGACGTTCTTGACCGTCCCGAGAATGTCGGTGAACTGCAGCCGGAGGAAATCGACGTTCTTCTCGTCGATCTCGTCGATTACGTCCTGTTCTGTGGCCGTCAAACCGCCGTCAGTAGCCGTGTTTTCGTCCGTCATGTTCTGGACAGGGTAAATCTATACTCCTAGTATTAAGCCCTTTTTGTTGTCTGCAATTTCCTCTCACCGTCGAACGGAATTGGATATTCGTAAACTTCTATACCCCCCGGGCCGTGTGTAACTGCCATGACGTACGAAAATCTCGACGCCAAGCTGATCAACGCACTCCTCGGTGACGGTCGAGCGAGCCTGCGCAGCCTCGCCGAAGAGCTCGACGTCTCCGTCACCACCGTCTCCAACCACCTGCGCGATCTGGAGGAGGAGGGCGTCATCGAGGGGTACACGCCACGCGTCAACTACGGCGCGCTCGGCTACGACGTGACGGCTATTCTCCAACTGAAGGTGGAGGGGAGCGCCCTGCCCGACATCACCGACCGCCTGCAGGAGCAGAAACAGATGGTCAGCGTCTACGAGGTCACCGGCGACTACGACGTGATCGCCATCGGGAAGTTCGTCGATACCGACGGCATGAACGAGCAGATCAAGACGCTCCTGACCGACGCCGACATCCGCGAGTCCAACACGAGCGTCGTCCTCAACGCCGTCGTCGAGAACAAGCAGTTCGACCTCGACATCGACGACGAGTGAGAGTCACTGTCGCCCCGTGAGCACCCGGGTCGACCTCCAGAACTATTTTTTCGCCGCGAACCCCAGCGTACGGCATGGCGATTCCCGACTGGACGTGGGGTGACGCGCCGGCAACCGACGCGCTGACCGGGCGGCCGTCGCCGTCCACGTCTCCTCCCGTCGACCCCCTCGCCGAGACGCTCTCGACGCTCTCGCACCCCGCTCGCCTCGAAATCCTGTTCGCGCTCGTCCGGGCGGACGGTCCCCTCGATTACACGTCGCTTCGCGCGGCCACCTCGGTTGCGGACAAGGGACAGTTCAACTACCACCTGCGCCAACTGCGGGGGCGGTTCGTCGCCGACCGTGACGACGGGTACGTGCCGACGACTGCCGGCCGGTCGGCCGTCAGGACGCTCTCGGCGGACGACCACCTCCGCGACGACTGACCTCTCGCTGCGCTGGGAGAAACGCGCTTCTCCGAGACTTTACCGGCGTCAACCCCATCCGTCCATTCACCGATGTCGTTCGGCTTCCCACAGAGAGGTGTCACTCCGTGACAGCCGCCCCCACCGACGACGCCCCCGACGTGCAGTTCGGCTGGACGGGTCTCCGTGACGGCTATCTCCGCTGTGTCCCCGTCGCACTTGGCGTCGCCGGCTACGGTGTCGTCTTTGGCGTCCTCGCCCGCGAGGCCGGTCTCAGCGTGGCGGAAGCGACGTTGATGAGCGCGACGGTGCTCGCCGGTGCCGCCCAGTTGATCGCCGTGGAACTGTGGGCCGACCCCGTGCCCGTCGCGACTGTCGTCGGCACGGTACTCGTCGTGAACCTCCGGTACGTGCTGATGGGGGCCGCGCTCAGACCGTGGTTTCGTCGCCTCTCACCCCGACAGGCGTACGCGAGCGTCTTCTTCACCGCCGACGAGAACTGGGCGCTGACGATGGGAGAACTCCGTTCGGGAAGTCGGCAAGGAGCATTCCTCCTCGGTTCGGGCCTCGCCATCTGGTCGTTCTGGGTGGCCGCGACAGTCGTCGGTGCGACGGCCGGGGGCGTCGTCGGCGACCCGGCGCGCTACGGCCTCGATTTCGCACTTACTGCCGTGTTCCTCACTATCGCGGTCGACCTCTGGGAGGGCCCGTCGACGGCCGTCCCCTGGGGAACCGCCGCAGTCGTCGCTGTCCTGACCGAGGCGCTTCTCCCCGGTCGGTGGTACGTCCTCTGTGGCGCACTCGCGGGGGCGCTGACGGTGGTGATCCGGCGTGACGCGTGATCCACTCGCCCTCGCGCCGCTCACCGTCGGCGTCGTCCTCGCCATGGCCGTCGCCACCTACCTGACGAAGGCCGGCGGCCTCTGGGTGCTCGGTCGTGTCGACCTCCCCGACCGAGCCGAACGCGCACTCGACGCCCTGCCCGGCGCCGTCGTCGTCTCCATCCTCGCGCCGGCCGTCGTCACCGCCGACCCGCCGACGTGGCTCGCGGCCGGGGTCGTGGTGATCGCCGCTCGTCGGACCGGCCGCGTCCTCGTGGCGCTCCTTTTCGGCGTTGGCGCGATCCTGCTCTTTCGAGGCGTGCTCTAGCGCGAGTCAGGGCCCGAGAGCTCCACCCCGTGAGGCGTCCCGCGGAGCTGTGCCTGCCGGATCACGCCCATCCGCCAGCGGAGCACCCCGACACAGCCAAGCCCCACACACAGCGCGCCCGCGACGACGTAGAACGCGAGTTCGTAGCTCCCGGTCAGTTCGACGATGCGGGCCACCAGCGTCGGCCCCGCGACGCCCGCCATGGACCACGCCGTGAGCGTGTAGCCGTGGATCGCGCCCAGTTCCTGCGTGCCGAACAGGTCAGCGAGATACGCCGGGAGGCAGGCGAAGCCGCCGCCGTAGCACGTGATCACGAGGAACAACACGCCCGCGAACAGCGGGACGGCCGTGATCCGCGGGAGCGCGAGGAAGGCAACGATCTGGATGCCGAAGAAGGCGGCGTAGGTGGTGGTACGACCGAGGTAGTCCGACAGGCTGGACCAGACGATACGCCCCGTGCCGTTGAACAGGCCGATCAACCCCACCACGGTGGCCGCGACGCCAGCGCTCGCCCCCGTGATCGCCTGCGTCATGTTCGACGCCACCGACAGGAGCATGATTCCCGCGGAGACGTTGATGAAGATGATCAGCCAGACGAGATAGAACTGCGGCGTCCGGATCGCCTCGCTCGCCGTTCGCTGTTCCAGGTCGGTGGCGACGACCACGCCGTGACTGTCCGTCTCGACCACCGCGTCCGGGTCGATGCCCGCGGGCACCCACCCCTCCGGTGGCTTCTCCAGATACGCCGCCCCGGCCGCCATCGCCACGAAGTAGCCGACGCCGAGGACGTAGAACGTCGTCGGGATGCTCGTCGACTGAATCAGGTAGTTCGCGATCGGTCCGGTCACCAGCGCGCCGGCGCCGAAGCCCATCACCGCTAGCCCCGTCGCCAGCCCCCGTCGGTCGGGGAACCACTTCACCAGTGTCGAGATGGGGCTGATGTAGCCTAGCCCGAGACCGACGCCGGCGAGGATGCCGTAGGTCAGCACGAACCCCACGTGGCTGCCGGCCTCGACGGCGACGCCGGCGAGGATCGTTCCGCCGGCGAACGCGACGGCCGCGGCGGTCCCCGACACCCGCGGTCCGTAGCGCTCCACGTACCGTCCCAAGAGCGCCGTCGACATCCCCAGCGTGAAGATGGCGACGGTGAATCCGAGCGTCACGTCGCCGATGCTCCACCCCTGAGACGCCTGAAGTGGGCGCTGGTAGACGCTGTACGCGTACACCGAGCCGATAGAGAGGTGGATCAGCATCGCCGACGCGGCGATGAGCCACCGATTTTTCGTGGTCGTGGGGGACATACGTGCCGCATCGACCGACGCGGGGAAAAAACAGTGTGGCGACTGCCGATATCGTAGATTACTCGAACCCGTCCTACTTCCACCTTTTTCCCGCTCGCTCCCGCCGCTCGCTCCCCCGGTCGCTCGCGGCAAAAAGCTGGAGCAAAAAACCGCTATTCGAACCCGTCTTCGAACACGAAGGTCCCGTTGCGCTGAACGACCTCGCCGTCCACCTCGATCACGGAGTCCTCGGACATGTCGACGATCATGTCGACGTGTTCGGCGCTCTCGTTGCGCTCGTTTTCCTCACCGACCGTGTCGGCGTAGGCGTTGCCGACCGCCATGTGGACCGTATCGCCCATCTTCTCGTCGAACAGCATGTTGTACGTGAACTGGTCGATGGAGCGATTCATCCCGATGCCGAGTTCGCCGAGATAGCGCGCACCCTCGTCGGTCTCCAGAATGCCCGTCAGCACGTCCTCGTTCCGATCGGCGCTGTGGCCGACGACCTTGCCGTCCTCGAACCGGAGGCGGGCGCCCTCGATCTCCTTGCCCTTCCGGTACAGCGGCATATCGAAGTGAACGTAGCCCTCGACCGACTCCTTGACCGGCGCGGTGAACACCTCGCCGCCGGGCAGGTTGTGCTCGCCGTAGTCGTTCAGCGTGGGGTTTCCCGCGACGGACATCGTCACGTCGGTGTCGTCGCCGCTCTTGATCCGCACCTCGTCGGCACCGTCCAGAATCTCCACCATCTGCGCCTGGTGTTCGCGCTGTTCGTCCCAGTCGAGCGTGACGGCGTCCCAGACGAAGTTCTCGTAAGCTTCGGTGCTCATCGCCGCGAGCTGGGCGTGGCCGGAGGAGGGATACTGCGTGAGACACCAGCGCTTGCCCAGTCGTTCGTCGAGGACGGGGCGCATCGCCCGCCGGTAGGCGGCGTTGGTCTCGGGGGTCACGTCGCTTTGCTCGGAGACGTTCTCGCCGCCGCGGGCGATGACGAAGGCGTCCGCCTCCTCGAACAGGGCGAGCTGGTGGCTCGGCGTCTCGAAGGCGTCGTCGTCGCTCGCGCGGAGATACGCCCGCGCTGCCCGCTCGGAGTTGTTCAGGTAGACGGGACTGGCGCCCCGATCACCGATCACCTCGTGGAGAGCGACCGCGAGATCCTCCGCGACTGCCGGCATGCTGATGACGACGTTGTCGCCCGATTCGATGCGCGTCGAGTGATCGACGATAATCTCCGCGTGTGTACGAATGCGCGGGTCCATGGATTCGCCTTCCGTCGCCGCCGGCAAAGCCTTTCGGAGTCAGAGGTATCACATTTTTATCCTGTGCGAACGAATGACATACGGTCGCCGAAACGAGCGGCCGATACCCCATGCCGACGTTCATCAGTCTCGTGAACTACACGGGGGAGGGCGTACAGCACATGGACGAAAGTCCCGACCGACTCGACGCCGCGCGGAATGTGGTCGAGTCGATGGGCGGAGAACTTCGGGAGTTCTACCTCACGATGGGGCAGTACGACGCCGTCGTGATCATGGAGATGCCCGACGCGGAGACGGCGACGCAGGCCGGCATCACCATCTCCGGCGCGGGCGCGGTCAGGACCGAGACGTTGCGGGCGTTCCCGGAAGACGAGTACCGCGAGTTGATCGACGGCCTGCCCTGAACCACCCCGTCTCTTTTTCCCGCCGCCGCTCGGACCCCGACCATGATCGACCTCCGATCCGACACTGTTACCCGCCCCTCCGACGCGATGCGTGACGCCGCCCGCGACGCCGATGTGGGTGACGACGTGTACGGCGACGACCCGACGGTGAACGATCTCGAACGCCGTGCGGCCGAACTCGTCGGCTGTGAGGCCGCGCTGTTCGTCCCGACGGGGACGATGGGGAACCAGATCGCGGCGCGCGTCCACGCCGATGCCGGGACCGAGGCGATCGTCGACCGCGAGGCCCACGTCGTCCGATGGGAGGTGGGCGGTCTCGCCCGCCACGCCAGCCTCCAGACCCGTACCGTCGACGCCGAGCGTGGCGTCCCGACGCCCGAGCAGATTCACGCCACCTGCCATGCCGCCGACCTCCACCGCCCCGGCACCGGCCTCCTCTGTCTGGAGAACACGCACAACGCTCGCGGGGGCGTCGCCGTCCCGGTCGATCGGATTCGGGCGGCCGCTGACGCCGCACACGACCACGGCGTGCCCGTCCATCTCGACGGCGCGCGCCTGTTCAACGCCTGCGTCGCCCTCGATGCCGACCCCGCGGAGATGGTCGCCCCCGTCGACTCCGTCCTCTTCTGTCTCTCGAAGGGACTGGGCGCGCCGGTCGGGTCGATGCTCGCCGGCAGCGAGAAGTTCGTCGCCGAGGCCCGCCGGATGCGCAAACTCCACGGCGGCGGGATGCGACAGGCGGGGATTATCGCCGCACCCGGCCTCCTCGCGCTGAAAAACCGCGACCGCCTCGCAGTCGACCACGAGAACGCGGAGCGGCTCGCCGCCGGACTCGACGCCCTCGACGGCGTCTCGGCGCCCACGCCGGAGACGAACATCGTCGTCGCCGACGTGAGCGGGACCGACCGCGACGCCGCGGGATTCGTCGATGCCTGCACCGACCGCGACGTGGGCGCGGTCCCCGTCGGCGACGCGACGGTCCGGTTCTGTACGCACCTCGACGTGGGCCGGGAAGACGTGGATCGGGCGCTAGAGCGGATCGAAGCCGCCGTCTACAGCTCGGGTTCGACGTAGACGAAACGCACCCGGTCGTCGCGCCCCCGCAGTTTCTCCTCGATTCGACTGATGTCGGCGTCGATGTCTTCGGTGTCGAGTTCGGGATCGAAGCTCACGTCGGCGGCCACGAGGATGGCGGACGGACCGACGAACATCGTCCGGAAGCGGTCGACGTGGGTCACGCCCGGGTGATCGCGGATGATGGACTCGAAGTCCGACTCCAGCCCCTTCGGTGCGCTCTCTCCCAGCAGGAGGCGTTTGTTCTCCCACGCTAGCGCCAGCGCGAAGCCCATCAGCATGACGCCGATGAACGCGGCGGAGACGGCGTCGTAGATGTGATTGCCGGTCACTCGCGTGAGGACGATGCCCACGAGAGCGACGCTGGCGCCGCCGAGGGCGATGGCGTCCTCGGTGAACGCGGTGAGCGTCGTCACGTCACTGGTCTCTCGGAACGCCTCGACGAGGTTCGACCAGCCGTACTCCTCCATCTGCCGCCGGAGTTCGGCGTGGGCCTTCACGAACGCGTACGTCTCGAACGCGATGGCGCCGAGGAGGACGGCCACGCTCACGTAGACGGCGTCGAAGGTGACGCCCGCGAGCGTCACCATCCCCGGTGCCGCCGAGTGGCCGTGGATGATGGCGTCGTAGCCGTGTTTCAGGCTCTCCCAGCCCGCGATACCGAACAGGAGGACTGACACCAGGAAACTGTAGAAGAACTGTGCCTTCCCGTAACCGAAGGGGTGCCCCCGACTCGGTTTCTTCCCGCTGTACCGGATGCCGATCAGTAGGAACACCTGGTTGCCAGTGTCGGAGATGGAGTGGTACGTCTCCGAGAGCATGGAGGGACTCCCGGTGAGCAGAAAGGCCATGAACTTCAGGACGGCGATAGCCCCGTTCGCGACGAGTGCGGCTAGGACGACCGACTTGCTGCCAGCCATGTGCGTCTCGTCGGCGGGCCCCCGATTCAACCTTCCGACCGAAATCGAGTTGCCGGTGGGGGGTTATCCCTCCCTATGCTCGTCGTTTGCTCCGACACACACGGCACCGACGACCCCCGCCTGACCGGCCGGACTCGCGACGCCGTCGACGCCGCGGACCTCGTGATCCACGCTGGCGACTTCACCACGGCCGCAGTCCTCGACGCGTTCCGCGACCGGACCGACCGCCTCGTCGCCGTCCACGGCAACGCCGACACAGTCGCCGTGCAGGAGCGCTTGCCACCCGCCGCGACGACGACCTACGCCGGCGTCCGAATCGCCATCACCCACACCGAACGCGGCGGGGCGACGGCGCTCTCGCTGTTCGGCCGGCAGCGCGGCGCCGACCTCGTCGTCTCGGGGCACACCCACCGCCCGACGGTCGACACGCCGGAAGCGGGGCCGACGCTTCTCAACCCGGGGAGCCACGCCGACCCGCGGGGGAACCGCGCGGCCCACGCCGAACTCTGGCCGGCGGGGAGCGACGCGGCGCCGGCCGAGGTGCCCGACGGCGTGGCGTCGGGACTCGTCGGCGTTCTGCGGTCGCCCGAGGGCGACGTTATCGGTCGGATTCGGGTGCCGGCGTCGGAGTGACGCGGACTGCAGTGAGGATACTCGGCTCGGTGGCGTGCGACACACCGCCCGAACGGGGCGAAAAGTGGAGGGCCGAAGCGAGGTCGGGGGACCACGCAGATCGACGTACAGCCGTGACGATATTATAAACACCGTAGGCTCAAAGCGGCATTGTAGCTACCGGTGTCTTCCGGCACGTATCCTTAGCATACGGTGGTTTAACGACACGTTATTCGAAGTAGACGACAATTTACTAACCAGATGGAGGTGCACGTATCTGTTCAGAGTGATAACAAATGACAAAAGATTTCGAACTCTCTCGTCGGAAGGCGCTCGCGGCACTCGGGACGGTGGGGATTGCCTCCGCCGGGGCGGGCCTCGGGACGAGCGCGTTCTTCAGTGATCAGGAAACGTTCGAGAACAACGCGCTCGTGGCCGGCACCCTCGACATGGGCGTCGGCTATTCGGCCCACTACTCCGACTGGATGCCGAACGCGAACGGAGTCCCAGAAGACGAGGGCGTACCGAACGTCCGGATGTGGGACGGTCCCGCCGGGACGACGGGTGGCCCGGGTGACCTCGAACCGGACGAGGTGGGACTCCCCGCCAACGCAGCGTGGCTCATCGCCGTCTCCGACGACGACGACGACGGCACGCCAGACACGGCGGTGGCGGAGCAGTTCCTCGAGAACACGGAGTATCAGTCCTTCAACGACGGCACCCTCGACTGTATCGACGGCGAGGCGAATTCGCAGGCCGATGAGGAGGATCGCCCCGTCATCGACCTCGACGACGTGAAGCCGGGCGACTTCGGTGAGGTCACGTTCGACTTCATCCTCTGTGACAACCCCGGATTCGTCTGGCTGAACGGCTCGCTCCGGAGCGCGAGCGAGAACGGCGTGACCGAACCGGAGGCCGACGACCCCGACGAGGGGCCGGGCGTCGAACTCCTCGACGCCGTGCGGGCGGCCGTCTGGGTCGACGATGGCAACAACTTCCAGAACAACGACGAGACTCCCCTCGCCGTTGGCTCGATTGGCGAAGTCCTCGGGATGCTGAACGGCGGGAGCCTCGGGACGGCACTCAACGGTGACATCCCCGCGGAGGAGGGCGGTGGTGCGGCCGACGCGCGGAACTGCTTCTCCGCGGAGACGGAACACTCCATCGTGTTCGCGTGGTGGGTGCCCGTCGACCACGGCAACGAGATTCAGACCGACAGCGCGACCTTCGACCTCAGCCTCTACGCCGAACAGTGCCGCCACAACGACGGCAGTGGGATGAACGACGAACCCACTGGCGAACCCGGTGGCGAACCCGGCGGCGAACCCGGCGATGGGGTGGACGGAGACGGCGCGATCAGCTTCCTCGCGGCCTGCGTGGCCTCGGACAGCGACGTCACGGACGCGACCATAACCGTCGAGGAGGAAATCGACTTTGACGACGACGGCGACCCGACGGCCGTCAGGTGGAGCACCGACGAACCCATCGACGCCCTGGTGATGAAATACGGCTCGTCGACGGATCCGATGGGGCCGAAGTTCACGACGTACACCTTCGATCCCGCGACGAGTTTGGGGACGGCCGTGACCGGCGCGGACGAGGACGGCGTCTTCGGCGACGAGAGCGACAATCCGGCGACGACGAGTACGGCGACCGACTCGGACCAGACCGAGAGCGAGCCGTGTCCGGACGGGTACACGGAGGTCCACAAGCTCGAATTCGACTGAACGGATCTCCGGCCGCGGCGGTCCGGATACCCCGCCACCCGGACTGACGGGGCCCCGATCCGCGGTACCTTTCCGCCCCCGAAACGGCTTTGTGCGCCCCGAACCACGTCCCCATCATGCAGGCGACCGTTCTCCAGCTCTCCTCGCTCCTCGAGGATCCCATCTTCCTCGCGCTGGTGGCGCTCATGCTGTTGCTCGTCTTCTTCGGCTACCTGCTCGTCCGTCGGACGCTCCTCTCGCTCCGTGAGGGGTACGACGAGGGGTATCGCTAATCCCCCTCCTCGGCGCTCGGCCGGTACCGCTTAATACCCCCTTCACACAGACGGACACAACTCGATGGTTGCCACCGGAACACTGCTGACGTTCGCCGTCGCCGCCCTCGCCAGCCTCTTCATGGCGTGGGCCATCGGTGCCGGCTCCTCGGGATCGACGCCCTTTGCCGCCGCCGTCGGTGCGAACGCCATCTCCGTGATGCGGGCCGGGTTCGTCGTCGGCCTCCTCGGTTTCGCCGGCGCGGTGTTACAGGGTGCGAACGTCACCGAGGCGGTCGGCACGCAACTGATCGGCGGCGTGTCGCTCACCGCCACCGCGGCCATCGTCGGCCTCCTCACCGCCGCGATCCTCGTCGCTATCGGCGTCTTCACCGGCTACCCCATCGCCACCGCCTTCACCGTCACCGGCGCCGTCGTCGGCGTCGGCCTCGCTCTCGGCGGCGACCCCGCGTGGGCGAAGTACCGTCAGATCGCGACGCTGTGGGTCCTGACGCCCTTCGTCGGCGGCGGCGTCGCCTACGCCACCGCACGATTGCTCCGCTCCCCATCCGTGCCCGAACGGTACGCCATCGCCGTCCTCGGCGGCCTCGTCGGTGCCCTCGTCGCCACCATCGAGTTCGCCGCGCTCGGTCCCGCTGGCGAACAGGGCTCTATCGCGGGCACGCTCGCCGCCGATCTCCCGGCCGGCGCGAGTGCCGTCACGCTCGGTTGCGCCCTCCTCGTCGCCGCCGTCCTCTATCGCGGCCTCGTGACCGACCCCGAGGCGACTCAGCGTCGCTTCCTCCTCGCACTCGGCGGCCTCGTCGCCTTCTCCGCCGGCGGGAGTCAGGTGGGACTGGCCATCGGACCGCTGGTGCCACTGCTCGACGACTTCGCTATCCCGCTCCCGGCGGTGCTCGCAGGCGGCGGATTCGGCCTCTTGCTCGGCTCCTGGACCGGCGCGCCACGCATGATCAAGGCGCTCGCACAGGACTACTCCTCGCTTGGCCCGCGACGCTCCATCGCGGCGCTCATCCCCTCCTTCGCCATCGCGCAGGCCGCCGTCGCCTTCGGCATCCCCGTCTCGTTCAACGAGATCGTCGTCTCGGCGATCATCGGCTCCGGCTACGCGGCAGGCGGGAGTGGCGTCAGCCGGCAGAAAATGCTCTACACCGTCCTCGCGTGGCTCGGCTCGTTGCTCCTCGCGCTCACGCTCGGCTACGGGGCGTTTACGGTTATCGACGCCGTGGTGGCGTGATCGGTGATCAGCCCTCGGCTTCCGCCTCGTCCGGGGACTCCTCCTCGTCCGCGTCCTCGTGGATCGTGATTCGGGCCTTCATGATCCGGGTGTTGTCCACCTGCTCGATCCGGATGGTGATGCTGTCGTACTCGATCGTCTCTCCCTCCTCGACGAGGCGGCCGGCGCGGTTGAAGATGAAGCCCGCGAGCGTCTCGAACTCCTCGCCCTCCGGCAGGTCGAGATCGAGCGTCTCGTTCACCTCGTCGATGTTGACCTCGCCGCGGACGATCACCACGTCGTCCTCGACGAACTCGAACGGCTCCTCCTCGTCGCCTTCGAGGATGTCGCCGACGATCTCCTCGACCATGTCCTCCAGCGTGATCAGGCCCTCCGTCGTCCCGAACTCGTCGATGACGATCACCATCCGCATCCGGTTGTCCTGAATCTCCTCCAACAGTTCGTCGACGTTCTTCGACTCGGGAACGTGGAGGGTGGGCTGGACCACGTCCGTCAGGTCGCTCTGTCCCTCGCCGTAGTCCTTCTCGCGGATGAGGTCCCGGAGGGTGACGATGCCGATGATGTTGTCCAGATTCCCCTCGTAGACGGGGATGCGCTCGTGATCGCTCTGGACGCAGGTCTCGATGGCCTCGTCGAGGGTGGCGTCTTTCGGCACCGCCGTCATGTCCAGTCGTGGCGTCATCACCTCCTTGGCGATGGTGCGGTTGAACCGGAAGATGCGCTGGAACATCTCGCGTTCCTCCTCCTCGATCACGCCCTCGCGCTCCCCGGTCTGGATCATGTTCTGGATTTCGTCGCGGGTGACGTACGTCGTCTCGATGGCCGAGCGCCCACCGGTCACGCGGTTGACGATGCGGGTCAGGTAGTCGAAGACCACGACCAGCGGGAGCAAGGCGAGTTCGGAGTATTTGAGCGGGCTCGCGATCCGAAGCGCCCACGACTCCGTGTTCTCGACCGCGTAGGACTTGGGCGCGCTCTCCCCGAACAGGAGGACGAGCGTCGTGATCCCGAACGTCGCCGCGAGGACGGCCTGCCCCTGCGAGAGGTAGATGGCGAAGAGTCCGGTGGCGATGGAGGACATCGCGATGTTGACGATGTTGTTGCCGACGAGGATCGTGATCAGGAGCCGGTGTGGGTCGGACTTCAGCTCCTGGACCACCGCAGCCCCGGGGACGCCCTCCTCGACGAGCGACTCGACCCGGTGGCGAGCCAGCGAGAACATCGCGATCTCGGAGGAGGAGAAAAACGCCGACAGCGCGATCAACACCAGGATCGCCAGCGATCCGGCGATAGTGACGGTCGTGTCCGTTAGTGGCACGAATTCGGAGAGTTGCGCCAAGCTACCGACGCCTGCGGCGCTCGCTGTCGGCGACAAACCCATGGAAGTAGTGACCCTTATCACGGGCCTGAATTAAGCGTTGCCCTCACAAGTCCCGTATCACCCGAGCGAAGGGCTTAGGCCACGGCCTACCCTACGGCGTTATATGTCTAACAGCGACCCGCCGATCACCCTGTATCGGTTGCAGGCGTGTCCGTACTGCGAACGCGTCGTCCGAACGCTGCAGGATCTCGGGCTCGACTACACCTCGCGGTTCGTCGAGCCGATGCACTCCGAGCGCAACGTCGTCAAGCGGGTCGCCGGCTCGCGGCCCGTCCCCGCCATCGTCGACGAACGCACCGGCGTCACGATGTCCGAATCGGCCAACGTCGTCGAGTATCTCGAATCGACCTACGGCGGCGGCCTCGTCGACGCCGAGGGGGGTGACGACTGATGGTCGATTTCGAGGTCGTCGACCTGCCCGCGACCGACCACGTGGACGAGGGTGACCGCGCGCCCGACTTCACCCGGCCCCTCGTCAACGACGAGTACTGGGCGGACGCGTCCCTCTCCGACCTGACCGACGACGGCCCCGTCTGTCTCGTCTTCTACCCCATGGACGGCGCCTTCCCTGCGACGTACATCTGGAACGAACTCCGGGACCGCGCGCTCGACGACCTGCTCACCGTCGTCGGCGTCTCCATCTCCACCCCCTACGCCCACAAGCGACTCATCGAGGAGCGCGGCATGAACTACGACCTCTTTTCCGACCCCGCGAACGGCGTCGCCGAGCAGTACGGCGTCGTCAACGACCTCGACGGAATGGCCGGTATCTCGGAAGCTCGGCCCGCCACCTTCCTGATCGACGAGGATCGCACCGTCCAGTACGCGTGGGTGGCCGAGGAGTGGCCCGACTTCCCGCCCTACGACGACCTCGAAGCCGAGATTCGGGCGCTCGTCGACTGAATGAGCGTCGCCGACGCTGCGGCGGCCGTCCGCGACGGTCTGGCCGTCGTCTACCCGACCGAGACGGTGTACGGCCTCGGCGCCGACGCCACCGACGCCGACGCCGTAGAGCAGGTGTTCGACCTGAAGGGACGGCCGCGGGACAACCCCCTCTCGCTCGGCGTCCCCTCCGTCGACGCCGCCCTCGACTACACCCGACCAACGGAGCGGGAGGAACGGTTCATGCGCCGTTTCCTCCCCGGCCCCGTGACCGTCATCGTCGAACGCCGTCCGTCCCTGCCCGACGCCCTCACCGCCGGCCGCGACCGGGTCGGCGTCCGGGTTCCCGACCACGAGACGGCACTCGAACTGCTGGAACGGACGCCGCCCCTGACCGCCACCAGCGCCAACCGCTCCGGCTCACCGAGCGTCACCCGCGTCACGGATCTCGACGACCGGATCCGTGAGGGCGTCGCCGTCGTCGTCGACGGCGGCGAGACGCCCGGCACCGAGAGCACCGTCGTCGACCCCGGCCGAGGCGTGATCCACCGCCGCGGCGCGATGGCCGACGAGATCGAGGCGTGGTTATCGAAGTTGCAAGGCTAAAACCCCGCTCTTCAGGGCGGGGAGAATGTCAACGTAGTGGCAAGTTCAAACACTACGACAGGCCGAGCAGTGACCTGAGCGACCGTGTCCGGACGCCACATTGCTCGCGGTAGTCGCAGGCCTCGCATTTCGCCTCGTCGTCGATCCGTGCTGGCGGCCCGTCGATCCCGCTGATCGTCCGCACTGTCCGCCGGTAGGCGGCCCGGTTGCGCGTCGTCAGATCGACTCGGCGGACGATGCCATGAGCCGGATACTCGACGAGCGCCGCCGGAATCTCCTGCTCGCGCTCCCACGCCAGCGCCTTCGCCATCGCCACCACCCGAACCCGCTGGGGTCGCCACACGCCCCGCTCCGGCGGTCGGCCCGGCGAGACGAACGTCGGCGTCGGCGGCTCGCCCGGGAGAATCTTGTGCGCGACGCCGCGACACTCCCGCCCCGTCAGCGTCCGCTCCCGGTCGGACGGATCGGTCAGTGCCGCCCAGTCGTCGCGCTCGGCGAGGCGGTCGAGCGCCGCGCGGTACGCCGCCGGCGGGCACTCGATCGGCTCCGCTGTGAGGGCCGCGTCGCTCGCCTTGCGGAGTTCGGGATAGCGAAACGCCAGATTGCGGCGGGCGCGGGCCGCCGGTGGCGGGTCCTCGATTCCCTCCCGCTTGGCGTAGTAATACTGCCGGGGACAGTAGGTCGCTCGCGCGAGTTCGGCGAAGGTGAGCACGGACACCGGTGGCCGCGCCATCCGGCTTGAATCGCGGGGGCGTCGGCCCGTTTCGCCGACCTCCTATTTCTGCTGATAATTTGGAGGGAGCGTTTAAGCGTCCCCACCCCACATCTCGGACCGGAGGAACAGGGGGTGGCGTCGCCATCGCCCAACAGCTATGAATTCGAACGTCAAGGACGAGACCGGGCACGAACTGACCGCAGACGACCGGCGCAGATACGCCGAATTGACCACTGGGAACGGCGAGTGTATCATCTACGACCGCGAGAACCACGGTGCGTGGATTCAATCGACAGTGTCGATGCCGGTAGCACAGCTCGATTGACCTGGTTTGCTCCGACCGATTCGACGACGCCGAGCGGCGGCACTCGACGGACCGGTCGACACGCCGTAGAAAACGGTCGCGGTGGCTTCTCGTACGGATTATTGTAACTGTGTACCGGTGGTTCGCAAAGACGGTCCGGCGAACCCCCGGTAATGACTTACAATAACCCGTATCAGACCGACTGCGCGTCGTCTCGAACGTTGCCAGACTGGCCGTTCTCGTAGCGACGTTCGGCCAACCAGCCGCCGAACGTTAGCCCGATTAGCGACAGGGACAACGACGGGAACAGTTCGATGCCGACGGCTAGCCCCAGTCCGGTGACGATGATCACACCGAGCGTCATGCCGATGAGCGAAGCGCGCGTTCTTCCCTTCATAGCCGGTCGCTGGGTACGGGAACGGCCGTATTTACTGTCATTTATCGTGTTATTTTCGTCTTGGCCGTAACGTTGAATACGGAGATTACTGGTCGGGAGCGTCGCTCTCGGTGGGTCTGTGAGCGTCGTTGTTCGGATAGTCGTGGGATTTCTCGGACCCGCGTCGGTGGTCACTCCGCACCGAGAGATCGACGTTGTGCAGGCGGCGAGCGTTGATGGCGACGATGATCGTCGACAGCGACATGAAGACGGCCCCGACAGCAGGCGACAGCAGGATACCGACGGGAGCGAGCACTCCCGCCGCGAGCGGGAGGGCGAACACGTTGTAGCCCGTCGCCCAGACGAGGTTCTCCTGCATCTTCCGGTAGCTCGCCTTCGAGAGCGTGATGAGTCGAACGACGCCCAGTGGATCGTTCTCGACGAGGATGATGTCGCCCGATTCGATGGCCACGTCCGTCCCGCTCCCGATGGCGATACCGACGTCGGCCCGCGCCAGGGCCGGCGCGTCGTTGACGCCGTCGCCGACCATCGCGACCAGTTTCCCCTCCTGCTGGAGCTGTTCGACTTTCGTATCTTTCTCTTCGGGTAGCACTTCGGCGAAGTACTGATCGATGCCGAGTTCCTCCGACACGGCGGCGGCGACGTCTTCTGAGTCGCCCGTGAGCATCGCCACTTCGATCCCCATCGCGTGCAGCACCCGAACCGTCTCTCGGCTCTCTTCGCGGACGACGTCCGCCAGAGCGAACGCCGCGACGACAGCCGATTCGTCGCGGACGAGGTAGACGACCGTCTGGGCGTTGGCTCCCGATTCGGTCGCGAACGTCGCGATAGCGTCGGGACGCTCCACGTCGAATCTGTCCAGTAGATTCGGCCCGCCGACGTGGTAGCGCTCTCCATCTACCGACGCTCGAACACCGAGCCCACGGAGATTTTCGAACCCCGTCGCACGAGCGTGATCGATTCCTCGCTCGTCGGCGGCGTTGTGAATCGCCCGTGCGATCATGTGTTCGGAGTCGGCTTCGATTGCCGTGGCGACGCTGAACGCCCGTTCGTCGTCCCAGCCCTCGGCCGTTTCGACGCCGACGACGCCCTGTTCGCCTTTCGTGAGCGTCCCGGTCTTGTCGAACATCACCGTATCCAGTTTCCGGGCCTCTTCCATGGCGATCCGGTCGCGAACGAGCATCCCGTTTTTCGCGGCCGTGGACGTGTTGATGGCGACGACCAGCGGGACGGCGAGGCCGAGCGCGTGGGGGCAGGCGATGACCAGCACCGTCACGACGCGTTCGAGAACGGCCACGTCGAACCCCTCCGTGACTCCCCACGCGACGGCCGTGATGCCCGCGACCGCGAGGGCGACGTAGAACAGCCAGCCCGCGGCACGGTCGGCGAGCAGTTGCGTTCGGGACTTCGACGTCTGTGCCTCCTCGACGAGGCGCATGATGCCTGCGAGGGCCGTCTCGTCACCGGTCTTCGTCACGCGAACCCGCAGACTGCCGTCCTGATTGACCGTGCCAGCGACGACTTCCGAGCCGGGTTCCGTGTCCACGGGTCGGGACTCGCCGGT
The DNA here is from genome assembly GCF_003856835.1 of Haloplanus aerogenes. Classification (NCBI taxonomy): domain Archaea; kingdom Methanobacteriati; phylum Methanobacteriota; class Halobacteria; order Halobacteriales; family Haloferacaceae; genus Haloplanus; species Haloplanus aerogenes. The sequence continues at coordinate 3,426,959 of NZ_CP034145.1, read as the reverse complement.
GATCATCGATTCGTCGACCGAGGACTCACCCTCGACGACTTCGCCGTCGGCCGGAACGGATGCGCCGGGACGAATCAACACGACGTCGCCTTCGGAGAGGTCGGACACGGGCACCATCTCCGTGTCCCCACTCTCGGTGACGCGCTCGGCCGTGTCGGGCATGAGTTTGGCCAGTTCGTCCAGTGCCCCGGAGGCCTGTCGAACCGATCGCATCTCCATCCAGTGACCCAGCAACATGACGTCGATCAGCGTGACGAGTTCCCAGAAAAACGGGGTCGTTCCCTCGAGAAACAGGCTGGCGATGGAGTAGGTGAACGCGACGGTGATCGCCAGCGAGATGAGCATCATCATCCCCGGCTCCCGGTTTTTCAGTTCCGTCCGGGCCATCGAGAGAAACGGGACGCCGCCGTAGACGAAGACGACCACGGAGAGGACGGGTGGGATCCAGACACTTCCGGGGACGGCCGGCGCAGAGTACCCCAAGACGTTCTGAACGAACTCGCTGAAGACGACGACGGGGATGGAGAGCGCGAGCGATACCCAGAATCGACGCCGGAACAGCTGCTCGTGACCGGTGTGATCCGTGTGGGCACCGTGATCGCCGTCTCCGGGCGCACCCTGCTCGTGACCGGAGGGATGCTCGGCCGCACCGGGACGAGCGTGGTCGGTCCCGGCGTGACTGTGCCCGTGTTCCGGCGCGGCCGAGCGGACTGCCACTCTCGCCTCGTCGTCCGCTTCTAGTTGGCAGAGGCGACAACACCGAACGGGTCCCGTCGCGTGTCGTGCCGGGCGACGTGTCGGCGACGATTCGTCGGGTGGGGTGAAACCGGACTGCTCGTTCATCCCTTGGGTATTGGTGCCGTCTCTCATTATTTTGTTCGATGATTGACAAGGAGCTCGACGTCCGAGAGGCACACATCGGACGAGCGGCGCCCAGTCTTTCGGTACTATCGTCGGCCTACAGCGACGTAATCGTCGGCGGTCGTCGAAACGACAGCAGCATCCCCAGCAGGTAACTGGCGAGACCGATGGCGCCTACAGCGCCTCCCAGCGAGACCAGCGAGTCGAGGGTCACCTCTGTGAGAACGGTGGCCCCGAACAGGAGCGTGTCGACGGCGAGATAGAGAAACAGTCCGACGAGCGGGGCAGCGGTCACGACGACGCTCGTCACGACCCCGTCGTTCAGGTAGCCGTTCGCCGTCGCTATGAGGAAGGTACAGGCGAAGACGAGTATGGCGACCGATTCGATCACGAGGTGAGCGTACAGTCGTGGCCATACCGAAAGCAACGCGTCCCCGGCGGCGGCGAGGCCCAGTGTGAGCCCACAGAGGGCGACGGCGCTCGTCACGAACCACCGGGTTTTGGTTCGATCCCGGCCGAACAGCCGGACGTGTGACGGAGACTGGGCTCGCACCATCAGTCGTACTGTACACGCCGAGTTGCAACTAGATTTCGCTCATCGTCTCCAACTGGCGGTCTAACGCTCGCGCATGCCGACACACGACGGACCATGGGGCCGTCGGATCGTCCGCTGTCGACACGCTCGTTGGATCAGTCGTGGTCGTCGCCGAGTGCGGTTTCGATGGTCGTATTCAGTTCACGGAGTTTCTCGTGAACTGCTTCGGACTTGGCGGCCGGTGGTTCTCGCATCGCCATCGCCTCGTGGGGGTCCGGGTCACCGACGACGACGCTCCCGATCATGCCGAGACTCTCGTGGGGCGCACAGTAGTAGTGGTAGATGCCTTCGGTGTCGAAGGTGTGCTGGAACGTCGCGCCCTGACTCGTGAGCAGCCCGCTACCCCAGGCGTCCGACCCGTCGGGGACGAGTTGCGGCTGATCGTTCCCCGGGTGGTACGCGGTCGCGGTGTGGCTTCCGCTCTCGTTGACGAACGTCACCGTTCCGCCGACGGCGATTCGAACGACGTGGGGGTCGAAGTGGTGCCCGGCGTCGTTCGTGATCATGTTCACTTCTGCCGTCTCGGTCGGGGAGCCGACTTCGTCCCCACCGTGGTGGTGACCGTCGCTACTCGTGGTCTCGTCGTGGCCTTCCTCTGTCTCGTGGCCTCCGTCGTCCCCGTGGCTCGATTCGGCCTCACCGTGTTCGGCGGTCGGGGCGTCGGTCGCCGCGTCATCGGATGCCGGCGCACCCGTACAGCCCGCGAACCCGGCGACTGCCAGCCCGATGGTTGCTTGCACCGTTCGCCGTCGCGTCAGTCGGTCCATTGCCATCGTCGGTCACCTCACAGGTAGACGTACGCAGTCGTGGCGTATAGACCGATACGCGGATTTGCTGGGTCGGCAAATCGCCGTTACTTTATATACTCTTTCGACGAATCGTGACGCGTGAATGAGGAGCGAGACACGCCAGACATCTTCGTTATCCTCGAGGACGACTACGCTCGGGCGATCCTCGAGGCGACTCGCCGCGAACAGCTCTCGGGCAAAGAGCTTAGCGAGGAGTGCGACATGTCGAGGGCGACGGTGTCTCGTCGCGTCAACACGCTACTGGAACACGATCTGCTCGTCGAACGGACACACATCGACCCGGACGGTCACCACTACAGCGAATACGAGGCCAAACTCGACCGCGTCCACATACAGCTTCTCGAAACGGGCTTCGACGTTCGCGTCGAATTCCGCGAAGACGCCGCCGACCGTTTCGCGCAACTCTGGGAAACCATGAGAAACGAATAGCCATGCACATCGGACTCATCATCGCCAAGCTCGTCACGATGATCCTCGGCTTCCTGATCGCGTATCAGGCCTATCGAGGCTATCGTCGCAGTCACCGTCGGTCGATGCTCTATCTGTCCGTCGGGTTCGGCTTCGTCAGCTTCGGTGCCGTCATCGAGGGCGTCCTGTTCGATGTCGTCGGCCTCACGCTGGAGAACGCAGCCACGATCGCGACGGCCATCGTCGCCGTCGGGATGTTCACCATCCTCTACGCCCTGTATGGCCGCGAATCCCGGGAACTGCAGGGCTAATCGGATGGCAGAAACGACGACGGAGGTGGTGTTGCTCCTCGTCCGTGTCCTCGTGCTGGTACTGGGCAGCCTGATCACCTACTACAGTCTCGACGCGTACCGGCGGACTGGAACGTACTACATGCGGGACGCCGCGATTGGCTTCGGAATCGTCACCTTCGGCGTCTTCATCGAAGGCGTGCTGTTCGAGTTCATCGGCCTCGACCTCGCGGTCGTACACATCGTCGAGTCGGCTGCAATCGGTCTCGGCTTTCTGGTGCTGCTCGTTTCGCTCCGTCGCTAGACGTCACACGAGACGATACATGTCGGCACAAACACTATACTCTCTCTGAACGAATTCAGTGTTGTATGTCCTATCCGGTCCGAACACGAGACGGTGCCGTCGGCAGGGGGGATTGACGGTGGCGACCCTCGACCAGCGTGATCTGACGACCATCGTACTCGTCGTTCTCGCTGTCCTCGTCCTGTGGCCCCTGCTCATGATGATCCTCGGCGGAATGGGGATGGGCATGTACGGCGGGATGGGTGGGTACGGCGGCATGATGGGTGGCCCCTACGGTGGCGGTGGCAGCATGTACGGGCTGGTCGGCGTCGTCGTCCAGTTGATCGTCCTGCTCGTCCTCCTCGGTGGGGGATACGTCCTCGTTCGGCGTCTCCTCAGCGAACACGAGGGAAGCGACACGGCGATGGAAGAGCTCCGGTTGGCCTACGCCCGAGGTGACCTTTCGGACGAGGAGTTCGAGCAGCGACGCTCGAAACTCCAGTCCGACGAGTGATCTACCGATGACCACCCTCCGTCGTCGCGAGTTTCTGCTGGCCGCGGGCGGTGCCCTCACGTCGCTGGCCGGTTGTACCGCTCCGAACTTCCCGGGAGGACGGCGGTCGAACGCCGACGCCACGCTCTACGTCGGTGCCTACCACTGGGGGTTCGTCGTTCTCGACGAGTCGGGAACCGAACGGGAGCGTGTGGTGTTCGACCCGGGGAGTGTGGTCGACGTCGTCGCGTTCAACACGAGCGCCGAGGCAGCGTTAGAAACACTCCCCTCGGCGGTTCGGGGAGCAGTACCGGACCACGAAGCGCTGGAAGAGCGAAACGAGGAGCGTATGCCATCGCCACCCGGTGACGACTTCCACGAGGCGCTGGAGCACGCGAACGAGCAGTATCCGGATCACAGCCTCGCCGTCATGCCGTCCGGACAGCATATGGGTGGCGGCATGGGGGGGATGATGCTCCACCCGATTCCGCTCCCAGCCGACGCGACATCGCCCACGACGGCTCGCCTCACCGCGACACAACGGGGTGACTACACGCTCAGTTGTCTCACGTACTGTGGATACGGCCACCCGTACATGGAACGCGTTGGTGTCCTCGGCGTCCGCTGAGCGCGTCCGCCAGCCGAATCGCATCGTGATGCCGTCCCAGAACTACCGGACGAACGCCAGTCCAGTCAGTGGCAGTCCCCACACAGGCAACTGATCGACGAGGTGACCTCTGCTATACGCTAACTTATCCAGGTTTCGTCTTGAAAAGTGCGGGTCTCGACACCCGATTCTTTGGAATCGAAGTCTCCGCGTGATCATCGTCACGGGGTGACGCTTCTCCGTGCCGCTCTCGCCGAGGATTTGGATGTTACTCGACAACGGAATCCGAGGAGAAAACGGCAAAATAGCGGCCGCCGATACTTCGTCCATGCAAGTGGTCCCGGTCGACGGCGTCCTCCAGTCGCTCCGCATCGGCGTCGGCTTTCTCTGGACGGCGGCGTGGGCAATTATCATGGGGCTCGTCGTTACGAGCCTCGTACAAGTCTACGTCTCCAAAGAGCGGATGGCCCAGGTACTCGGCACTGGTGATCTGAGTGGGCTCACGAAGGCGACACTGTTCGGTGCCGCGAGTAGCGGCTGTAGCTTCGGCGCCGTCGCCATCGGGAAGGGGTTGTTCAAGAAAGGCGCCCACGCCGTGAACGTCCTCGCGTTCATGTTCGCCTCGACGAACCTCATCGTCGAACTTGGGCTGATGATTCTCATCCTCCTCGGCTGGGAGTTTCTGGTCGCCGAACTCCTCGGAGGCGTCGTCCTCATCGCTGTGATGGCGCTACTCGTCCGGCTGACCCTTCCCGAGACCCTCTTCGACGAGGTTCGGCAAGAACTGAACCGACGCGATCAGGAGCACGGGATCACCGAGGATCCCACCTGCGGGATGGCGGGCACAGACGAGTACTCGCTCACGACCGACGAGGGTGAGACGCTGACGTTCTGTTCGAAAGGGTGTCTGGAAACCTACCAGCAGGAGATGGCCAGTCGCGGTGGATGGCGTGACGAACTCCGCTCGTGGGGCGGGTGGTACAAGGTCGGCAACCAGTACCGAAAGGAGTGGTCCATGATCTGGAAGGACGTCGTCGCAGGCTTTCTGATCTCGGGATTCGTCATCGTGTTCGTCCCGCGGTGGGTCTGGAACGCGCTCTTCCTCCAGGGTGACGGGATCCTCGTGAGCGCCGAGAACGCGATCATGGGCGTCGCCATCGCGGTGATCAGCTTCGTCGGGAGCATGGGCAACGTCCCGTTCGCTGTTGCCCTCTGGGGTGGTGGCATCAGTTTCGCGGGCGTCATTGCCTTCGTGTACGCCGACCTGATCACGATTCCCGTGCTGAACGTCTATCGGAAGTACTACGGCTGGAAGGTGATGCTGTACATCCTCGGCGTCTTCTTCGTGACGATGGCCTTCACGGGCTTTCTCATGGAGGAGCTGTTCGACGCGCTGGGCATCGTTCCGAACCTCGCTGGCGGGCAGACGGCGACCGAACAGACGTTCTTCGAACGCAACTACACGTTCTACCTCAATATTGTCGCGTTCGCGCTCTCGGGCTTTCTCCTCTACGTCTATCGGCGTGGTCTCGGTGCCCCCGGCCAGTATCGTGATCCCGTCTGTGGGATGCGGACGGACGATAGCGGGCCGAGCGCCGTCCACGAAGGAGAGTCCTACTACTTCTGTTCGAAGACCTGTAAGCGGGCGTTCGAAAGCAACCCCTCGAAATTCGCACGGGAAGGCTCGGCGGGGGAGATGGAGGGCGAACACGACCATCACTGAACGAACGCGCCCCGTGATAGACACGCCATCGATCTTGCCCAAACTAATCACAACTACTACCGGGGACGGCGCTGTACGACCGCGTATGTCCGAATGGCGCGACCAGACGAGGTGGTGTGGATGAGACGACGTGCCGATATCGTCGTCGGCATCGTGCTTCTCGCCATCCTGTCCATCGGTGGGACGCTTAGCTGGCAAGCCTATCGGCGACGGCGTGCCCTCGATCAGATGATGGAGTCGATGATGGGATCGTCGGTGGGGATGGTTCACGGACCAAATCCGCTCTGGTACGTGCTCGGGACGGTTCTGGTCGCGGCGGCCGTCGGCGGCGTCTATCTCGTCGTCCGGCGCGACTTCTCCACCGAGCCAGCGTCGATGATTCCGGACGAGTCGGAACCACCGAGTGACGACGCCCAGGTGAACGGTGGTATCGATGCCGAGACGCAGTCCCGAACGCAGGTGCTGGATCTGTTACCGAACGACGAACGCCGCATTCTGGAGCCCGTTATCGAATCGCCCGGCATCACGCAAATCGAACTCCGGGATCGGTCTGATTTCTCGAAGAGCAAGGTAAGCCAAACCGTGAGCGAACTGGAGAAACGCGGACTGTTGTACCGTGAGCGACAGGGGCGAACGTATCGCGTCTATCCGAGCGACGAGCTACGCCAGGCGCAGTAGTGCCGGACAGACGACCCCTCTGCTCTCGCCCTCGAAATCGGCCCGCACGAACGATTCTGAGCGAGATGAACGATTAGAACCGTCTATAAACGTTCTCGAACGATCTCCTACGCGAATCCACACCCAGGAGAATAACTCCGGAGGCCGCCTACGCCTAATTGAGGTGAGAGACAATGACCACGATCACAATCGGCCGCTGGCTACTCGTGACGATTGCAGTCCTCGGACTCGCCGTCGCCGCTCCCGTGGTCAGCGCGCACGGCTCCGGACCGGCTGCTGACGACGCGCCCCCGTCCAACGGCACGGCGGACGAGTGGGCAGTCTGGATGACCGACCACATGGCTGACGGCCATCACGTCGACGACGACCACGTTGACGACCACATGGACGACCATGTTGACGACCACGTTGACGACCACATGGACGACCATGTTGACGACCACGTTGACGACCACGTTGACGACCACGTTGACGACCACGTTGACGACCACAGGGGGTACGGCCACGGCTACGGGTGCTGACCTCTGAACCGGCGTCCGGTGTACCGTACTCCGACCAACCCCACGAAACACAAGACCATGACCACTAGACTCGACACGCTTGGACGCACTGCGCGACGAACGACGATGCTCGCCGTTCCGCTGCTCGTTGCAGCGACCGGTACGGCGGCAGCCCACGGCAGCTACGGGAGCGGATACGGCGGCGGGATGATGGGCGGCGGCGCGATGGGCAGCGGCGGCTGGGGACTTTTCGGCGGCGCGATGGGGCTCCTGGGAGTCCTCTGGATGGTCCTCCTGATCGCCGTCCCTGCCTACCTCGGCTACCTACTCGTCACGCGCGACACCGACGACGATGACGACGAGCCGCTGACCATCCTTCGGGAGCGCTACGCTCGCGGCGACCTCTCGGACGACGAGTTCGAACAGCGACGAGAGCAACTCCTGTGAGCGGCCCGGACTCATTTTCTCTCTCCGTCGCGTCTTCACGGCTGTCCTGACTATAGTAGCCTTTGTAAGTCATCGCACACCTGATCGCGGGATAGCGTGCGATCAGGTGTGCAAACAGTTCCAAACGCTACTATAGGTCGGTTCGTATTCCAGCGTACGATATTCGAACACGCCTCGCTGCCGCTCGGCGGTTCTCATTGGTCTGCCGGATTCGAGCCCAGAGGACGAGCGAAGCGAAGTCCTCGCGGTTCGAATCCTCTCTGCGGTCTTTTTCCCCAAGTTTTTGCGAGGGAGCGGAGCGACCGAGGAAAAAGTGGGATGGGCCCTGCCGGATTCGAACCAGCGATCACCCGGTATCCCATGCCCGCGACGGAACCATCGCGCCCACTATGAGCCGGGGGCTTTAACCAGACTAAGCTAAGGGCCCTACGGCGCGTATCGACGCTCCGCCGTCTTGAACGTGCCGGACTCCCAGCCGTCGACCAAAAGCTTGAGTACACCCATCTCCTTATATCCGAAATGACCGACCCATCGACGGCGTCGGGGCACGGCCCGTCTGTGGCCGATCCGCCGTCGATATCACTTCCCATGACAGACTCTCTCGTCTCCAACACCGTCCTCGTCACCGTCGATTCGTTGCGCACCGACGCCATCGAACCGTACGGCGGCGACTACGACACGCCGACGCTCTCGGTGCTCGCGGATCGGGGGACCGTCTTCGAGAATGCCTTCGCCCACGGCAACTGGACGCCGATGTCGTTCCCTTCCATTCTCGCCTCGCGTCCCGTCTTCGCCGACACCGGGCGCATCGGCGTCGACGGCGAGAACGTGACGACCCTCGCCGAACAGTTACAGGCGGCCGGCGTCGCCACCGGCGGTTTCAACGCCGCCAACGGCTTCCTCACCGAACACTGGGGCTACGACGACGGGTTCGATTCCTTCGACGCCTTCGTCGGCGGCAGTACCGACGGCCGCGCCGGCGAGTTCGTCGCTGCCCACCCGACGTGGGGCGCGTGGCTCCAGTTGCTCACGTCACCGTTCCGTCGCGCCGGCAACTTCCTCCGCGGTGGCAGCGACGAACAGCCCTTCACCGACGCCTCGCGCATGCTCGATATGGAGCGGGCGGCCACCTCCTTTATCGCCGAGACGGACGAACCGTTCTTCCTGTGGGTACACTACATGGACGCCCACACGCCCTACGTGCCCGCGCCGCGCTATCTCCGCGGCACCGACCGGCGCGTCGGCAAGGTGCGGATGCTGATCGCCCACGTCCGCACGGGATTGGGGTGGTCCGTCGGCGACCGGACGCTCGCCGACCTGCGTACGCTGTATCAGGGCGCCGTGCGGCAGGTCGACGCCAGTCTGGAGCGTCTGCTCGACTCGCTCGACGAGGCGGGTGTGGCCGACGACACGGCCGTCGTCCTCGCCGGCGACCACGGCGAGGAGTTCATGGACCACGGCCATCTCGCCCACTACCCCAAACTCTACGACGAACTGGTCCACGTGCCGCTGATCGTCGACGTGCCGGGCCTGCCCGCCCGACGCGTGTCGGAGCACGTCGGCCTCGACGCCATCGCGCCGACGGTCTGTGACCTCTTCGGCGTCGACCCGGCCGACGAGTGGGTTGGCGAGAGCCTCCTGCCGACGATTCGGGACGGTGTCGCGCCGCCCGAAACGCCGATCGTGACCGTCACCGTCCGCGGCGACGACGTGACCCAGCAGCCGATTCCCCGGTCGCTCGACGAGGGTGATCTGCTGGTGAGCGCCCGCGACACCGATTGGGTGTACATCCAGAACACGGCGACGGGGGCGGAGGAACTGTACGACCGGCGGGCGGACCCGGATCAGGGGACGGATCGCTCGACCGACAACGATCCGGAGGCGGCGGCGGCCCGCGAACATCTCCGGACGGTCGTCGAGGATCACGCGTCGATGCTGGCGTCGGTCGACGCCGACGACCGAGACAGTGGTGTCGACGAGGACATCGAGACGAGACTCGAAGCCCTCGGTTACCGATAGCTCCGCCGATGCTCCGGCGCTTCCTGCGGGCCGTACTGATCGGTCCCGAGGCCCCGCAACTACGGCGGTTCTTCCTCGTCGGTCTGGTCGCCGCCGGCTTCCAGACGGGCCTCCTCGGCGCGCTCGTCGAGTGGGGGAACGTCCAGTATCTGTTGGCCGCCATCGTCTCCATCGAGATTACGATCATCCTCCAGTACGGCGTGAACAACCGTTGGACGTTCCACACGTCGAGCCACCAGAACTGGCGGGAGCGGGCCCGCGGCCTCCTGCGGACGAACGTCGTCCGCGGCACGGCCATCCCCATTCAGGTGGGTGTACTGTACGCGCTCGTCTCGGCGGCGGCCATCCCCTATCTCGTCGCCAACGGCGTCGGCATCGTCGTCAGCGGCATCTACCGGTACGTGCTCGATTCGCGGTGGACGTGGCAGACGGCAGGGTGAGGGCTACCAGTCCAGCCGCCGTTGCAGGAGCGTCGTCCCCCCGAACAGCACCATGCCGAGCGCGAACAGGCAGGCGATGGCCGCGTACGTCAGCGTCGGCTGGAGGTTCCGCATCCCCTGATTGACGAGGACGCCGAGGCCGCCGTTGGCGACGAACCACTCCGCGATGACGACTCCGGAGAGGCCGCTGACGATGGAGAGTTTCACGCCGGCGAGTACGGTCGGCACCCCGTAGCGAAGGCGGACGAACAGCCGCGCTCGCCGGGGTGTGTCGACGGAGTCGAGCAGCGAGCGGTGGGTTTCGGGGAGCGTCGTCAGGCCGCTCGCCGTCGCGACGGCGATGGGGAAGAAGGTCGCGAGCGCGATCAGGACTGTCGCCGCGGAGAAGGAGATGCCGAGCCAGACGAGGAGGAGCGGCGCGGCGACGATGGTCGGCGTCACGCGCGCGCCGACGAGGAAGGGACCGGCGACGGGGCGGGTTCGGGGTGCGAACGCGACGACCGCGCCGACGGTCCCACCGACGAGGGCGCCGAGCGCCCAGCCGACGGCGAGTTTGTGGAGCGAGCCGACCGCTGCCGTCAGGAACAGGTCGGGGGTCTCCCACAGCGACGCGGCGACGGCCGACGGGGAGGGCAGGAACACGGCCGCGTTCGGGACGACCACCGTCCCGGCCACCCAGCTCCCACCGAGAGCGGCCAGCGCGACGGCACCGAACAGGGCGCGCTCCGGTGTCGGCGCCGGGGCGCCCCCGCCACGGGTACCGAACCCGCCGAGCCCGTCCGTGCCGTCGCTCCACCGTCGCTGTCGCTCGTAGCCCGCGACCAGTCCGAACAGCGCGAGACCGACGCCGACGATCAGGGCCACCTCCGCGAACAGCAGGGGCGTATCGAGGTTCGCGGCCGCCTGCAACACGGCGTGGCCGAGGCCCTGCGACGCCGCGAGGAACTCCGCGAGCAACACCCCTTCGACCGCGAGCGGGGTAGCGATCTTCACGCCAGCGAAGATGCTCGGCAGGGCGTTCGGCAGCCGAACGTGCCGGATCTGCGTCCACGTGGACGCCTCGACCGACCGAAGGAGGTCGAGTTGGCTGGACGGCACCGACAGGAGGCCGTCGAGCGTCGCGACAGTGACGGGGAAGAACGTGAGAATGGCGGCCATCAAGACGCGGGTGTAGAGCGTCGCACCGAAGGCGACGATCAGGAGGGGCGCGATGGCGACGAGCGGGACGATCCGAATCGAGACGAGGAGCGGATAGACCGCGAGGCGGAGCCGCCGGGAGGCGGCCATGAGGCCCGCGAACGCGATGCCGACACCGACGCCGGTGAGCCACCCGAGACCGATCTCGTAGCCCGTGTACGCGAGGTGTCGCGCGATGTCGGCGCGGTTGCCGCGGAGCGCGGCGGCCACTTCGGTCGGCGCGGGAAGGAGGATGCTCGGAACGCCGGTGAGGACCGTAAGAGCCTGCCACAGGCCGATGGCGACCGTGACCGTGACCGCGGCGACCGCGGGTCGCGTGAGGCCGTCGAGCACCCGTCGAGCACCGGTACGGACGGGGACCGTGGACATTCAGACGGGGAGGTCGTAGTCGGTGGAGACTTTCGCGGCGTAGTCGCCGACGAAACTCGCCTCCGTGTCGAGATACTCGTTGGTCCATACGTCCTCGGCGGAGATGTCGCCGTCGACGACGCCGCCCTCGGTGAGGCTGCTGACGACCTGCTCCCAGGCGTCGGCGCGCTGGTACCCCCAGCCGTGTTCCCGAACCGTGTCGGTCAACACGAGGTTCTTCGCCGTGTACTTCATCTTGAGCAGGCCGATTTCGCGCGATTTCGACAGGCTGGGGCGCGCCTCGACCATTCGATCCATCGCACCCTCGGGGTTGTTCGACGCCCACGCCCACCCACGGGCGGTCGCGCGGAGGAAGCCCCGGATCACGTCGGGGTTCTCGCTGGCGTATCCGGGCTGGGCGAAGACCGTGCGCCCGATGGCCGGCGTGTAGTTCGCCAGCCAGAGCATCGACGCGTTGTACCCCTTGTCTTCGAGGCCGAGCGAGTCGGAGAAGATGCCGACCGCGGCGTCGACGTTGCCCGAGAGGAGGTTGGAGGTCTGCTGTTCGACGCCGACGTTGACGAGTTCCACGTCCTCGCGGATGCCCTCCTGCTTGAGGAGCATCTCGAGATACGTCATCGTCTTGGCGGACTCCGCGACGACCGCGACGCGCTTGCCCGCGAGCTCTGCCGGTTCGGTGAGTTCTCCACCGAACTGCTCTTCGACGGTGTAGATGGCGGCGTTGGAGTCCTGTGCGCCCGCAAATGAGCGGATGTCGAGGTCGCGGTTGCGTGCCTGCAACAGCGCGACGCCCGTCCCCAGCCCGATATCCTGGTTGCCGAGGCCGACCTGTTTCGCCGCGAACCCGCCGCCCTGTCCGGGCACGAGTTCGACGTTCAATCCCTCTTCCTCGTAGAAGCCGTTCCGATCCGCGACGAAGTATCCCGCCTGCGTGGCGTTCGGCTTCCAGTTCAGAATCACCGACACGTCGGTCGGTTCGGTTGGCGTACTCGTACTGGTGCCGTTAGAGCCGCTGGCGTCGCCTTCGTCGCTGCTTCCCCCCGTTCCGCCGACACAGCCTGCGAACCCGGCGACGACCGCTGCGCCGCCCGCCCGCAGCGCGTCGCGCCGCGTGGTGTTTTCCCAAGACATACCCGTGCAAGGGCGATAGGATGCCCCCTACTTAAACATTTCATCGTTATGTTTATTATATAGGGGCGTGCGCCGCGAGCGGAGGCTCGGGAGGGATGTGACGGGATGCGAAACGGCACGCTCGGGGCCTGATACGGTGGAAGAAAGACGCCGTCGCCAGGGCTCGAACCTGGGACCACCTCGTTAACAGCGAGGTGCTCTACCATCTGAGCTACGACGGCTCGGGTGATGATAGTCGAACTCGTATGAAAGGGCTTTCGTTTTCACCCCGTTCCGTCGGCCGGTCGCATGGGGCGCACACCGACACGCTTTCGCCGGGGCGCACGTGATGAGTGGTCCATGAGCGACTTCGAGGCCGTCGTCGCGCGGGTGGCCGACCGCGTGACGCCGGACGCCGCCGAACGGGAGCGGTTGCAGGCGGCCGTCGCCGCCCTGACCGACCGCGTCCGCGACGCCGTCGACGACCTCCCCGTCGACGCCGACGTGGTGCAGGTCGGCTCGACGGCCCGCGGGACGTGGCTCGCCGACGACCGCGACATCGACCTGTTCGTCCGCTTCCCGCCGGACCTCGACCGCGCCGATTTGGAACGCTACGGGCTCGACGTCGGCCGAGCCGCCCTCCCCGACGGCCGCGAGGAGTACGCCGAACACCCCTACGTCACCGGCGAGGTGCAGGGGTTCGACGTGGACCTCGTCCCCTGTTACGACGTGGCCGACGCGACCGAAATCCAGTCGGCGGTCGACCGCACGCCCTTCCACGACGCCTACTTGCAGGAGCGTCTCGACGAGACTCTCGCGCGCGACGTGCGCCTGTTCAAGGCCTTCCTCACCGGTATCGGCGCCTACGGGAGCGACCTCCGCACCCGCGGCTTCTCTGGCTACCTCTCCGAACTCCTCGTCCTCGAATACGGCGGCTTCGAACCCCTGCTCCGCGCCGCTTCCGACTGGCACCCGCCCGTCCGCCTCGACCCCGAGGACCACGGGACGGCGACGTTCGACGATCCGCTCGTCGTCATCGATCCGACCGATCCCGAGCGCAACGTCGCCGCCGTCTGTGCCGCCGAGAACGTCGCCCGCCTCCAGCACTACGCCCGCGATTTCCTCGCCGACCCCCGCGAGGACCCCTTCGTCCCGAGCGACCCCGCCCCCCTCGACGCGGACGCCGTCCGTGCCCATCTCGACCGCCGGGGAACGACGCCCGTCGCCGTCGTCTTCGAGACGCCCGATCTCGTCGACGATCAGCTCTACCCCCAGCTCCGCAAGTCGCTCGACGGGATCGCCGGCGAACTCGACCGGCGAGGCTTCGCGCCGCTGCGCTCTGCCACGTTCGCCGACGACCGGGCCGTCCTGCTGGTCGAACTCGCTGTGTCCGAACTGGCGAGCGTGGCGCGTCACGCCGGGCCGCCGGTTCACGTCCGCGACCACGCGACCGGCTTCTACGACGCCTACGCCGACCGTGACGTGTACGGACCCTTCCTCGACGGCGACCGCTACGTCGTCGAGCGCGAACGCGAGTTCACGACGCCTGCCGACCTCCTCGGGAGCGACGCCATCTTCGACGTGGCGCTCGGCGCACAGGTCGAGACGGCACTGGAATCGGAGTACGACCTCCTCGTCGGCGACGCGGTTGCTGGGCTGGCCGACGACTTCGGCGTCGAACTCGCTCGCTACTTCGATCCGGTTCCGTAGTCCTACCCTACTCCAGTCCGTGCGCCGACCGCACCTCGTCGATGAGGTCCTCCGTGGCGTCGGCGTGGCCGTCGTCGTCCTCGACTGGGGCCCGTCCGTCGAACGTCTCGTGGACGGTGGCGATGCTCTCGGAGAGGGTGTCGAGGCCGTAGCCGCCTTCGAGGACGAATCCGAGGCCGGCGTCGACGGCGTCGGCCGTCTCCCGCACCTGTTCGGTGAGGCAGGCGTACCCCTCTGTCGAGACGCGCATCCGCGAGATGGGGTCGTGGCGGTGGGCGTCGAAGCCGGCGCTCACGAGCAAGAGGTCGGGGTCGAAGCGGTCGAGGGCCGGCCCGACCGTCCGCTCGAACGCGAGCAAGTAGTCGGCGTCGCCCGCGCCGGATCGGAGCGGGACGTTGAGCGTCGTCCGCTCGCCCGCGCCGGTCCCGATTTCGTTCACGTCGCCGGTTCCGGGGAACAGTCCCTGTTCGTGGATCGAGGCATAGAACACGTCGCCCCGGTCGTAGAAGATATCCTGCGTGCCGTTGCCGTGGTGGACGTCCCAGTCGAAGATGGCGACGCGGTCGGCGCCACCGTCGTCGAGGGCGTGCTGGGCCGCGACGCCGGCGTTGTTGAAGAAACAGAAGCCCATGGCGTCGGCTTCGACGGCGTGGTGGCCGGGCGGGCGGCCGATAGAGAAGGGGGTCTCGCGCCCGTCGTCGCCGGCGAGGGCGCGCTCCGCCGCCCACTGGGCGAGGCCGGCGCTCGCGAGGGCGGCCTTCCACGTCCCCTCTGAAGCGACGGTGTCGGCGTCCCAGTTGCCGCCGCCATCGGTACAGAACTCGCGGAATTCGTCGACGTAGTCGTTGTCGTGGACGGCGGTGACGGCGTCGACCGAGGCCGGATCGGCGTCGACGTACTCGACGCCGTGGCGCCGCGCGAGTTGCTGGCGGATGGCTCGCAGTCGGTCGGCCGTCTCCGGATGTCGGGCGCCGGTGTCGTGGTCGAGACAGGCCTCGCTGTAGCCAAACTGCATCTATTCGAAGAGTGCGAAGTACGTCTCGATATCCTCCGCCTGGATAGTCCGCCGATCGGCATGATTGGCGAGTGTCGCCGCCGCGGCGGCGACGTTATCGGCGTAATCCTCCAGGATGTCGGCGAGCGCGATCCGCGCGTCCATCGAGACGCGGTAGTGCCCGTCGATTTCGAGGCGAGCGATGCGATCGACCGGCGCCACCGGGAGTTCGAGGTCGTCCCGGTCGACCACCTGCTCCACGCCGAAGTCGGCGGCCATCAGCGTCTTCCGCCCGTCCGCCGTCGCTCGTTCGGCCGCGTCGACGGCGAGATCCGCCCCGTGGTGCTGGATGCGACGGGCGAGTTCCTCCGCCGCACCCGCACTCACCCGCAGGTCACCCGCGTTCCGACGGATGATCGTGTCTACCGGGGCGAACGGTAACTCGACACTCATACTCCGATAGGTGTCCGTGGCGCGTATAATCCTTTCCGTCAGCCGAGCGACCCTGTGCCCCATTCCGCTCGCCGGTACTGTCTGCGCGTCGATCCTCGCCAGAAGTGTCACGCATAGTTGTAGTTTAATTGTCGTTTAGATGTATGGCGACGCAGTCTTTCGATTTCGGCCGTGGTTCGTCGTTTCATCAAACTGGATAATCGGTAATTATTCCACAAAATCGTGCGTTAACCTCCTGAAAGTGGTGATTAGCTATGGGTATAGGTGTATGTAACAAGACTGTCTCACTCGGGTGGCCGGCGACCGGTGGTGGTTCGACGCCACCGGTGGGCGTCCCCGAGAGGGGAGTGGCATACGATGCAAGACGACTTCAACATCTCGCGGCGCAAGACGCTGGCCGCGCTCGGCACCATCGGCGCGGCGTCGGCCGGCGCCGGCCTCGGGACGAGCGCGTACTTCAGCGATCAGGAATCGTTCGAAAACAACCGGCTGGTGGCCGGCGAACTCGACCTCAAGGTGAGCTGGGACGAGCACTATTCGGACTGGATGGGCGAGGAGACGGACTACGCCAGAATGCCCGAGGACGGCGAGATTCCCGACCTCTCGCTTCCGGCGGCCGATCCGAACGGGCGACCCATCGAACTCGTCTTCTCGGACCGCACGGCGTTCATGGACGCCACCCGGCAAGAACAGTTCCCACCGGGCGGGCTGGGGTCCGAAGAAGGCCCCTGTGAAGCCCTCGCCGACGTCGGTGACGACGACATGGAAGCGCCCGTCATCACCATCGACGACGTGAAACCCGGCGACTTCGGCGAGGTCACCTTCGACTTCGCCGCCTGTGACAACCCCGCGCTCCTCTGGATGAACGGCCGCCTCGTCGACGAGGCAGAGAACGGTCTCACCGAACCCGAAGCCGACGACCCCGACGAGGACGGGGCACAGGCGTCGCTGTGGCCGCTCGCTCTGCTCGGTGCGGTGCCGGCGCTCGGTGGCGGTGACGACGGCGACGCGAGCGTGGAGACGGAGACGGAGGCGGACACTACCACCCCCGACGACCCGAGCGACCGTCGCTCGGCGCTCCGGAAAGGCGCCGCGGCGGCGGGTGCCGGGACGGCCGGACTGGCTGCGGCCTCGAAGGCGGCTTCGGCCACCGATTCGAAGCGAAGTGAGGGCCCGACCGATCCCGACGGCCCGTACGACATCAACATCAGCAATTCGAGCCTCGACGTCAACGTCGGCGAACTCGGATCGGGGACGACCGTCCAGGGGACGAACTGGGACTTCAACGGCGTGGGGACGCTCTATCGCGAAACCTACGGCTTCCGTGACGGGACGGGGTCCCTCGCGAACGCCGAGCAGGACGGCTCGCTCGACACTCCCTTCCCCGGGTCCGTTAGTGCCGGGACGACCGCCGAATCGACCATCACGATCCCCGTCCAAACCTCGGGTGGAACGACGGTCACCCTCGAAGTGGACCGGAACGTCACCCTCGATCCGAACGAGGCGACCCTGCGTGTCGAGTACGAGGTCACCAACCCCAGCGGGAGCGGTGCGACGTTCGACGACCTCCGCATCTCCCAGTACGTCGACTACGACATCGACGCGCCGGGAGGTGAGGTCGGGGAGTACTACCTCGATACGACGACGGAGTGTGAGTTCATCTTCCAGGAGGACGAGGGGCTGGGACTGTTCGCTGGCTTCACCGGTGAAGACCTGAGTGTCAACCACGACCTCGACTTCTGGTCGACGACGCTCAGCCGCTGGCGGAACGGTGGCTACAACAACGACGACCAGTACCCCGACAGCGGGACGGGCGACGTCGGCCTCGCCTTCGAGTGGAGCCTCGGCGAACTCGCCCCCGGCGAGACCACCTCCTTCCGCAACTCCTTCGTCTACAACGAGAACGAGTCCGACTTCGAGACGGAGATCTGTCAGGAGAGCCCCGGAACGCCGACGCCCGAACCGCCGACGCAGGGCGGTCCCGAACTCGCCGACAAACTCCGTGCCCGCGCGTGGTACGACGACGGCGACAACGTCCACCAGGACGACGAGGACGTGTTCATCGAGGGCTCCCTCCGCGAAGTGCTGAACGCGCTCTCCGCCGGAAACGGCGTGCCACTCGGCGGCAACGAGCCCGCTCCGCAGGGTGGTGGCGCCGACACCAGTCGGGACTGCTACTCCGAATCTCCCGATGTGCACTACGTCGCCTTCCAGTGGTGGCTCCCCATCGACCACGGCAACGAGGTGCAGGGTGACTCCGTCACCTTCGACCTCGGCTTCTACACCGAGCAGTGCCGCCACAACGACGGCTCCGGGATGAACAACGACGGCGTCGACGACGACGAAGTCGACCCCTGAACCCAGCGCCCCGCCCACCCCCTTCTCCGCTTCCTCGACGCGAGCGTTCGTACTGTCGGCTGTACGTCGAGCAAGCTAGTCGCCACTCCGGGCTGACGACTATAGTAGCCTTTGTAAGTCATCGCACACCTGATCGCACGCGGTCTGGCGATCAGGTGTGCAAACAGTTCCAAACGCTACTATAGCTCGAAATCGGTACAACCACCAGTATCAGTACACTTCGTCCGCGTCGATCCGGCCGTCGTGGATCGGTCCGCGGACGGTTACCTCCTCACCCAGTCGGAGATCGGCGTCCGTCTCGACGCTTCGCGTCTCCGTCCCGTCGTCGAGGACGACCGGATTCCCTGCTTGCACGACCGTCCCCGTGAACTGGACGGTCTCGCCGTCGGCGGTCGTCGCGTTCGCACTCGATCCTCCCGTCGCCGTGTCCGCGCTGCTTGCCCCCTCGTCTCCGAACGCGTCGAGGCCGGGACTGCCACTCCCACTCACGCCGCCCGCGTTCGCCGTATCCCCCGACCCGCTCGCGTCGGTCCCCGGCGCGTCGCTCGGCGGATCGGTCACCGTCACCGTCGCACGCCACCCGGCGGAGGCCTCCAGGTCGTCCTGCCACCCCTCCTGAATCTCGGCGTCGGTGACGACGACGTAGTCCGCGAGGTCGATATCGAGGTCGGCTTTCTCGCCCCACAACGCGACCCGGATGTCGCCCGTCTCGTCTTTGATACGCACGTTCCGCACCTGTCCCTCGCTCCCGTCGTCGCGGTCGAACGTTCGCTTGGGATCGGTCTCGATGACGCCGCCGGCGAGGTCGGCCGTCTGGCCGAGTTCCAGCGACGAGATGTCGTCCGTCTCCGGGTCGTAGCTGATGTCGTCGTCGATCTCTTCGACTGCGCCGCGCGATCCGACGTGGAGTTCGAGGTCGCCGTCGCGTTCCCGGACGTACCCGTCGACGACTTCGACCGACGTACCGGAGTCGAGTTCTTCGGCCCGGTCGGCTTTTTCGTCCCACAGCGTCACCCGCACGCGCCCCGTCTCGTCGCCGAGGGTCAGGTTGGCGACGCGACCCTCGCTCCCGTCGTCGCGGTCGAAGGTCCGCACGGAATCCGTCGCCAGCACTCGCCCCTGCAGGTTCACGTCCGAGAGGCCGAGCGAGAGGTCGTCGATGCGGTAGGTGTCCTGCACCTGTACGTCCACGTCGGCGTCCTCGTCGACCTCCGCTTGGTCGACGCTCACTTCGACGCCGCTGTACCCCTCCTGTGGTCGGCCCTTGATCCGCAACACGTCGCCCACGTCGAGTTCGCCGTCGGCGACGGACTGCGCCATGCGGTCCCAGAAGGAGATACGCACCTGTCCGGTCTCGTCGGCCACCTCGACGTTGATGACGCGTCCCTCGTCGACCTCCTCCTCGTCGTCGTCACCGTCGCCCTCGCGTTCGAACGTCCGCAGGTCACCGACGCCGACTACCTTCGCGAGGAACTTCACCTCGTCCATGCCGGGTTCGATGTCCGCGACGCCGCTCACCTCCTCGTCCTCTAACTCGTGGGCGATGAGCATCGCCGCCGTCTCCTCGTCGGCGAGCCCTCCCATCTGCTCGACCTTGTCGTGGACGGCGGCCTCGAACTCCTCGAACTCCACGTCCGTGTCGAGGTCCTCGTACACGTCCTCGATTACGCCCATAGTACCGTGCAACAGGCGAACCCTCCGGTTAAGCGTTGTCCTTGCCCGAACACCGCGCTTCGGTCTCTCGATTTCGTTCGTCGTCGCTGGCCGATCACGACCCGAACTGGGGTCGCTTTCACGTATCAACCTTCGGCTGTCACACCGACCGGTCGACGACCGTCTCCCGACCACCTGCCGCGTCGTGGACCACCCGCACCGACCCCACGCTCCCGTCGAGGGTGATCGTCGCCGTGTAGGATCGGTAGACCAGCGCCTCCGTACACGCCACGTCCGGCGGTGCGTCCCGCTCCGTCGTGACGACCACGGTCAGTTCGTCGCCGTCGACCGTCGCGGCGTCGAGGCGCGCGACCGCGCAGCCGTTGGGACCCGTGATACATCCGTCGACCCGAACCTCCGACGCCGACGCGTCGACCGTCGCCGTCTCGGGCAACGAACACTCGCCCGTGTCGTCGAACGTTCGGTCGGTCACGCGGGGTTGGTCGTCGCTATCGTCGCCGCCGTCGCCGTCGTCACCACCACTCCCACCGCGACCGACACACCCAGCAAGTACGAGCAGTGGGGCCGCCCGGAGCAGGTTTCGACGATCCATACCTTCGCTCCGTGACCCGGCGGCATACCCTTTCGGTACTCTCAAAACCGTCTTTGACATTTCCGCCGAGTTCACTCGACTCACTTCGTTCGTCGCCGGCGTATCGTAACCGTCTTAAGCGACTCCGCGGTATGGATGAATGAGTCCTGATAGGGTAGTGGACTATCCTCTTGGCTTGCGGAGCCAGGGACCGGAGTTCAAATCTCCGTCAGGACGTTTCCTTTCAGCATAACACGACGAGCGTAGCGAGGAGTGTCTGCTGAAAGGAAACGGGAACACGGAGATTTGAGCAGCGAACGAGCGAAGCGAAGTGAGTGAGTTCAAATCTCCGGAAGACGCTCCTTTCGCTCGGGTCTTCCGTACCCACACCAGACGGTGTGGACTCCGTCAGGACGTTCATTTCAGTCGTGACCTGACTTCGTCAGGTCACTCCTTCATCACCGGCCGACTACTACGTCGGCCGGCTGCATGCGAGACCGTCGGTCTCGCACTGTTCACGCCCTGACGTGCCCCACGCTCGCGTTCGCTCGCGTGGGACTCCGTCAGGACGTTTTCAGGAGTACAACGACGACGAGCGGTGCGAAATGCGAACGCAGTGAGCATCTCGGACTAGCGAACGGCGTAGCCGTGAGCAAGCAGGCGTTCCTGCTCCTGAAAAGGTCGGTGTGTTGAACACGGACTAACTATCTTGCAGCGCGGCGACCGAGTACAAACACGAGGAGGGCCAACAGTATCGGCGCTATCATTGCCTCGATCGTCGTGAGAACCTCTCCAACGAATCCGGTCGGGGCGAGTGATCCGTTCCCAGTCAGAAAGAGAAGCGCGCTGTGATAGAATGACTTCCATAGCAATACCGGTGAGTCAGCGATAGCTCTGTAGGTGAGTGCCCCCGTCGAATCACTCTGTAACCAGCCGCCTAACGGAAATATGAACGCAAATACCACTATCGTTCCGACGCTCCAACCAACCACTCGAGAAAAACTTTCTCCGTGTCGAAAAATCATGTTTTGCACTTTTGCGAACCAGTAGTCCAGACGTCGTCCATCTCGACGAAGTTGTTCCCGGCGCATATCCTGTCGTCGAGCGAAGAATCTCGCTTGCTTGTCCGGCAGCGTGTTTGCGCGTGTCAGTTGTTCGAGAACGTGGTAGGCACCCATCGCTTTCCTGATCTGACCGACCTCTTCGTCTGGGTCCCGATCGTACTCGTACTTCGAGTCTGGGTCGTATATGCACCGGTCTTCGCCGTGTTCGTCGAATTCCGTTTCCGTGTTGATCGCGGCGTCACCGATACGAGCTCCATAGATCCGGGTCCCACTCAGGTCTGTCCCGAACAGGTCCGCGCCCGTGAGTTGCGCGCGCTCCAGATTCGCCCCCGAGAGATCTACCTCCGAGAGGTCGACACCAGTCAGATTGGCCGACTCGAACGACACTTCTGGAATTGACTCGACGTTCAGAGTCGCTCTCGAGAAATCCGCGTCGAAGTAGGAAATCGTCTCGACGTTGTCGGCTGTGATATCGATCGTGACATCTTCGGTGAAGGTAGCTCCCCGAAAGTCGAGCGTTCGGACATCTTCGACAGTTACGTCTGTGAACGACACGCCTGCGTCATTGACGAAGTCGGTATCGTGGAAGGCCACGTTCCCACCGTCTCGAAACGCCACCTCCTCGAAGGACACATCCCCACCGTTCTCGAAATCGATCACGGAGAACGACGCGTCGCGGTGCTCGAAGACGGCACCCTCGAAGGAGACTTCACCGTGGTTCTCGAAATCCGCCTTATTGAACGCGACGTGTCCCTCATTCTCGAAGGTCGTCTCCGCAAATGACACGTCGCCGTCGCCACCGAAGTCGGCGTGAGCGAACGAGACGTGCCGAGTTCCCTCGAATTTCGTGCTCTCGAACAGTACGTCTCCACTGAACTCCGCACCGCAGAAGGACACGTGCCGCGGCGAGTGTGTGGACGGGAAAGAGCCGTGGTGGTCTCTGCCGATGCTGGCTTCCAGTGGAGCCCACCCACCGTGGTCAGTCGCGGTGGGCGTGTGATCGTTCGGATGTTCGGTGCCCACCCTTGCCCCCTTCGCACTCATGCCGCGTTCGAAATCGACCTCCTCTGCGAGGAAGCCCTCCCTGATCGAAGCGTGGTCGAATCGGATCTGAGCCTCGATGACGGTCCCCGCTTCGATTTCGACCCTCTCGAACTTCGCCCCGATGAACTCGTTCGTCCGGTCACTTTCCGACTCTGCGTCGCTGCCGCCCACCGCTTCGACGGCGTTCGAGAGTGCCTCAACTACGTCGCCGTTCTCTTTGTCCTCTACCCGTTGGTGGAAGATGCACAACTTCTCTCCCGCTTCAGCACCGTGCGGACAGGTCCAAACGCCCCTTTCGTTCAGAAGTTCCTCGTCGATACGGCACTCCTCGCCCTCCTCCCCACCCCACGTCTCGGGGTCGTCCGGATCGAGGACGTAGCCACAGGTGTCTTCCCCCCCTGACATATATACTGCCAATCAGCGATTCCCACTTCAAACTGTATACCCAACTGAACTGTTCGCCACGAATGTGCGCCCCGTATTCACGAGGATTTTCGTCAGGACGGTCCGGCGAGAATCTACAACAGCCACGATACTCCTCTGTGCACGCCAACTGGTCCATCACTTCGTGGAGACCTGACGCGCCGGCGAGTTCGAATCCCGATCAGGCTACATCTCACGCTCGCGTGGGACTCCGTCAGGACGGTTCTGCCGCTCGGTCGACCGGTCCCGCTCGCAGTTCGCAGTTGGGACAGCCGTCCACGCGTCCCTGTTCGTCGCCGAACACGCGCACGAAATCCTTGCTCACGGCACCGTCGCAGTTGTAACAGGTGTACATGGTTCACTCGGCCCGAGGACGGCATAGATAATGAGTATGGGTAGCATACAACACGATCTGTCGGCGCTAACGACTCCCTACCGATCGTATGGGACGGCCATCTCTCTCATTCGAGCTGTGCGCGCCGTTTCCACTCCGCCTCCTGTCGACGTTCGGTGACGTGTCGCCGTCCGTCGGCCACCTGGTCACGGACTCGGTCACCGAAGCCCACCACGTCGTCGAGAAACGTCTCCTGGAACTTCTCGAGGATGTCGTACGACCACCGCCCGGCCGTCGCCCGGTCGCCGTCGCAGGGCGGTACGACCCCCCGCGGGAGGTGTTCGTCGCGCAGGTGGTCCGCGAGTTCGTCGTGGCCAGCCTCCCGCAACAGGTCCTCGGCGGCCGCCAGGTGGTCCATCGCTCGGCCGGTACTGTGGTGAAACGAGACGAGGTGGCCGTGCGCGCGGTGCAGGTGTTCGACGCCCAGTTCCACCTCGTGGAGCGCCTCGCGTTCGCGCTCGGTCAACTTGCCGGTGTCGTCGGACTCGACCATGGTTTATGATACCGTGTGACAAGGTATGTGCGTTGCGACGACGCCGTTTTTCAGCCTCGGGCGTCTACCCCATCTATGGAGGCGCCACTCCGGGCGGGGATCGCCATCTACAACGCCGGCGAGTATCACGCCGCGCACGACGCATGGGAGGAGCCGTGGCTCGCGCTCGATTCGGGCATCGACGACGAGCGATTCCTGCACGGATTGATCCAGTTCACCGCCGCCGTCTACCACGCTCGGACCCGCAACTGGAGCGGCGCGACGGGCCTCGCC
This sequence comes from Haloplanus aerogenes, assembly GCF_003856835.1. Classification (NCBI taxonomy): domain Archaea; kingdom Methanobacteriati; phylum Methanobacteriota; class Halobacteria; order Halobacteriales; family Haloferacaceae; genus Haloplanus; species Haloplanus aerogenes. The sequence goes on along the minus strand of NZ_CP034145.1, from coordinate 3,402,679 downwards.
GAGAGCGCCGGCGACTATCTCGCGGGTCTCCCCTCGCCGTACCGTGGCGTCGACCTCGATCCTGTCCGGCGGTCGTTGACGGCGCTCGCCGCCGATCCCGAAGTGATCGAGCGTCACCGGCCGCCGGCGCTCCGTTACGAGGGTGCGGCGCTCACACCCGAAGATCTGCGGTTCGAGGCCGCGGCCGTCGCCGCGACGGTTCTCGCCGACGAGTACGGCTACGACGTGGCGACCGTCGAACGAGCCATCGAGTTCGCCCGCGAAGAGATCGAGGGCGGTGAGCGGACGCTCTTTACCACCACGCTGCTGGAGTTCGTGACCGCCGACGCGGAGCGGCCCCTCGTCTACCAGCGTCTCACGGAACACGTCGACCGGCGGGCGCGGGAGTACGCGGACGTAGCGGGGTTGTTCGAGGAGTAACGATCAGGGCACTCGCGGGTCGTCGCGAGGGGCTTCTTGACAGTCTTCGAGATGTTCGGGCAGAATTTCGACTCGGTCCCCACAGAACGGACACGTTCGTCGCATGATAACTCTCAGTTCCCTTTGATCCAGAGAGGGGCCTTAATCCCTCCCCTTCAATTTTCGATTTTGGTAACGACAGCGCACCGACGAGCGCAACGTTTCGTCCACCCCGAGCACCACGTGCTGCCGTCGGCGCTCGCCGACTGTGGCTCAGACGAACGAGAGGGCGTAGGCGAACGACGAGAACAGCATGAGGCCCACGAAGACGAGGGCGATCAGTTGCTGGCGATCCATATCGTCCCCTTCACGTTTGGACGGGGAGTAGTTTTCGTCTGCGACTCTCGGTGGCGCGGTGTTGGTCGTAGAGTCGCGTCGCTACGCCTCCTCGGTCGGTTCGCCCGAAAGCGTGTACGCCGCCGAGTCGTCCTGCGGGTCGTAGCCCAGCACCGCCTTCGCGCGCTCGATGCTGTAGTACTTCCGCTCGTTGTCGGAGATGCCGTAGACGATTTCGTAGTCGTAGTCGGCGCGGATACAGCGGTCGAAGAGGTGGGCACAGTCGCGGTGGGAGAGCCACATCGCCTGCCCGCGTTCGTAGTTACGCGGTGGATGGCCCTCGGTGAGGTTGCCGATGCGGACACAGACGACGGAGAGTCCCTCGGCGTCGTGGTAGTAGCGGCCGAGCGTCTCGCCCGCGGCCTTGCTCACGCCGTAGAGGTTGCCGGGGCGGGGGAGTTCCGTCCCGTCGAGGCGGTAGTCGTCGTCGGTGCGATACATCTCGGGCGTGCGCTCGTCGGTTTCGTAGGCGGAGACGGCGTGGTTCGAGGAGGCGAAGGCGACCTTTTCGACCCCCGCGTCGACCGCCGCCTCGAACACCGTCTGCGTGCCGTCGATGTTGTTCGACAGCACCGAGTTCCACGGAGCCTCGGGCCGGGGGTCGCCCGCGAGGTGGATCACGGCGCCGACCCCCTGCATCGCCTCGGCTATCGCCTCGTCGTCGGTCACGTCCGCGACGACGACGTCGTCCTCGTCGACACCGGCCGGGAGGCGGTCGTCCGACAGCGGTTCCCGGTCGAGTAGTCGCCACTCGTGGGCGTCGCCGACCCCGTTCAGGATGGCCTGCCCGACGCGCCCACCCGCGCCTGTCAGTAACACCGGGTCGTCCATTCGGGCGTCAATGGGACGACCGAACCCAAGTAACAACCGATTCCGCGGTGGGCGCCGGCGACAGGTCTTACTCCCGCCGTCGCGACGGGGTCGTATGCCCACCGACGAACAGCAGGCTTGCTTCGAAGCCGGCATCAAGTTCGGCTCGCTCTACCACCAGTTCGCGGGGACGCCCGTCTCGCCCGACAGCGCCCCGAGTCTCGAACGCGCGATGGCCGACGCCATCGAGAATCAGCCGTTCTGCGAGTCGGTCACCGTCGACATCGACGAGGCAGCGCTGGCCGCGGCGACCGACGACCACGGCTACGTCGAACTCACGGGCCGCTTCATGGAGGTGGAGATGCGGGTCGAGTACGAGGACGTGGTCGTCCGCACGGCGATGACGATGGAGGACGGCTACCCGCTGATGCGGCTGGTCGACGTGGAATAGCCGTCGCTCGCCCCGCCGACACCTGCGGTTTCACTTTCACTTTCGGGCGTGCGTTTAACTCACACGCCGGTGAACCGAGGTGTATGAGTCAGACGACGCTTGGCGACGACGAACTCTTCGGCGAGGCGGCAGAAGAGATGCGCGCCGACGTGGAAGAACATCTGACGAAAGCACGCGCGGAACTCCCCGCCGCCGCCGACGTGTGGGAGACGGAAGCCAACAACGTCCTCGGCGTCCTGAACGGCCTCCGGTCGGCGCTCGACGTGGGCGACGCCGAGGACCACCTCCGGCAGGCGAAGAAGTGGTACACGATGGGCGAACGCGCCGACGCTTTCGAAGACGCCGACGACCTCGCGGCCGCCATCGAAGAACTGGAATCCCTCATCGCCGACATCGACGAAGCCCATGCGGATGTGAGCGACCTCACGAACGCGGTGCCGGAACTCCGGGGAGCGCTCCAAGAGTTCGAGACGGACGAGGACGACGAGGAGTAACCTACCGGTCGGCCGGCCGCGACACGTCTCGTTCCGCGACCGCCTGCAGCAGTCGATCCAGCGCGTTGGCCGCCAACTCCCGCAGTTCCTCGCCCCGGTCGGCGTCGCCAGCGCCCGGATCGCCCACGACGCCGTTCTCCGTGAACTCCGCGGAGTCGTGAGCGAGATTCGTACTCGACACCCAGTCGCCCCAGCCTTCGCTCGCCCCCTCGCGCGCCTCCTCGATCCGGTCTTCGCGGACGAGTTCGGGATGCGTCGCCCGCAACAGTGCCGTCTCCAGTGGCCCGCCGTGACCCATGTCGCTCCCGTGGTCGTCCACCGCGTCGAACCACGTGAACGGGACGGCGTAGGCGTCGTCGTGGCGGGTGATCGTCGCCGTCACCTCCCCGAGCGCGGGGACGTTGCCGCCGTGACCGTTGACGACGACGACCCGGTCGAGGCCGTGGTAGGCGAGGCTTCCGACCACGTCGCGGACGTAGCGCCGGAAGGTGTCGGGTGACACCCAGAGCGTCCCCGGGAACTGTCGGTGTTCCTCCGCGATGCCGACCGAAATCGTCGGCGCGACGGCCACCGTCCCGTCGTACCGTTCCGCCCCCGCCTCGGCAACCGTCTCGGCGTGGAGGGCGTCGGTGCCGAGCGGGGCGTGGGGACCGTGCTGTTCGGTGCTTCCCACCGGCAGGAGGGCGAGGTCGGTGTCGGCGTCGCGAACGTCGGTCCAGGTCGCGTCGGTGAGGTCGAGTTGCATATCGACTCCTCGGCGGCGGGGGCCTTCAACGCCCGGCCAGTTCCGTGCCATCTGCCAACAGCGTTAGGCCCCTTCGTTACTACCCTGTGGACGGACTGTTTGGTATGACCGACGGTATCGCCGGCGACGCGGCCGAAACCATTCGGATCCTCCACGTCGACGACGATCCGGATTTCGCGGAGATGGCGGCCATCTTCCTCGAACGCGCCGACGAGCGGTTCGTGGTCGAGACGGCCACGAACGTCCAGACGGGCCTGGACTGCCTCGCGGCCGCCGACATCGACTGTGTCGTCTCCGATTACGACATGCCGGGGATGAACGGCATCGAATTTCTCGAAACCGTCCGCGAGGATCACCCCCGCCTGCCGTTCATCCTGTTCACGGGGAAAGGTTCCGAGTCGGTCGCCAGCGAAGCCATCTCGGCCGGCGTGACCGACTACCTCCAGAAAGGGGCGAACACCGAGCAGTACGAAGTTCTCGCCAATCGGATCAGCAACGTCGTCGACGCCCACCGATCCCGGCGGCTCCTCGCCGAACGGACCCGTCGACTGGAGACGCTGATCAGCAACCTCCCCGGTATCGTCTATCGATGTCGGAACGAGTCCGGGTGGCCGATGGAGGTGGTCGAAGGCGAAATCGAGGCGATCACCGGCTACGCCGCCGAACAACTGGAGCGGGGCGACGTATCGTGGGGTGACGACCTCATCCACGAGGCCGACCGGATGGAGATCTGGGACGCCGTACAGGACACCCTCGACGCCGATGACGCGTTCGAAGTCACCTATCGGATCGTCACCGCAGACGGGGAGACGAAGTGGATGTGGGAACGGGGCCGCGTCGTGAGTCGCTCCGACGGCGACTGGGAGGTGCTGGAGGGCTTCATCACCGACATCACCGAGCGGAAAGAGCGGGAGCGGGAACTCGAACGCCGGACCGAGGAACTGGAGGAACTGACGGCCGAACTCGAAGCGCAGTACCGGTATCTCTTCGAGGAGGCGCCGGTCATGGCGGTCGTCACGCGCGCCGAGAATCGGCTCCCGGTCATCGACGACTGCAACCAGCGGTTCGCCGAGACGCTGGAATACGAGCGCGAGGAACTCGTCGACCGAGAACTCGGGGACTTCTACACGCCCGAGTCGGAGCGCAGACTGATCGAGTGCGGCGGGTACGAACGTGCGCTGAATGGCGAGTTCATGCGCGAAGATCGAGAACTCGTGACCGCCGACGGCGACGTCGTCGAGACGCGGCTGCGTGCCGTCCCCCGACGTGACGCCCGCGACGATATCGTCGGCACCCTCGCGCTCTATCTCGACGTTCGCCGACGGAAGGAACTGGAGCGCCAGAAAGAGCGACTGGAGGAGTTCGCCAGCATCGTCAGCCACGACCTGCGCAACCCCTTGAACGTTGCCCAGAGTCGCGTGAAACTGGCCCAACGAGACGACGACTGCTCCCACCTCGACGTCGCTATCCGCGCCCACGACCGCATGGAAGCGCTGATCGAGGATCTGCTGACGCTCGCGCGTGGCGGCGACGCTCTCGACGACGTGGAGTCCGTCGACCTCGCGGACCTCGTCGACCGCTGTTGGGCCAACATCGAGACGGCTGGCGCGACGCTCGTGGTCGACACCGACCGACGGATGTGGGCCGACCGGAGTCGTCTCCGCCAGCTCGTCGAGAACCTGCTTCGAAACAGTGTGGAGCATGGCTCCACGAGCAGTCGGACGAAGTCCGACGACAGCGCCGAACACGGTATGGACGACGACGAATCGACCGTGACCGTCAGCGTCGGCGCCCTCGACGATGGCTTCTACGTCGCGGACGACGGCCCCGGTATTCCCCCGAACGAGCGCGACGTGGTGTTCGACGCCGGTTACTCGACAGAACGGGACGGCACTGGATTCGGCCTGCGGATCGTCGAACAGGTCGCCGAGGCACACGGCTGGACGGTCGGTGTGACCGACAGCGACGCCGGCGGCGCCCGGTTCGAGGTCCGTGGCGTCGAGTTCGACGACGACGACTCGACCGCCTAGTCGTCGTCGCTCGACTCCGTCGAGCGGAGTTCCACGCCGTCCGTTCGCGCACCACGTCGCATCGCCCGTTCGACGAACTCCTCGGGCAGGTCCTCTATCTCTCCCGCCTGCACGCCCCAGAGGTTGGCGTAGAGGCCGTCGGCCGCGAGCAGATCCTCGTGAGTGCCACGTTCGACCACCTCGCCGTCGTCGAGGACGACGATCCGATCCGCGTCTTTCACCGTCGAGAGGCGGTGGGCGATGACGAACGTGGTGCGGTCGGCGGTGAGGCGGTCGAGCGACCGCTGGATCAGCATCTCCGTCTCCGTGTCCACGTCGCTCGTCGCCTCGTCGAGGATCAGGATTTCAGGGTCTTTCAGCATCGCTCGGGCGATGGCGAGCCGTTGCCGCTGGCCGCCCGAGAGCTTCACGCCCCGCTCCCCGACCATCGTGTCGTAGCCGTCGGGGAGGTTCGTGATGAACTCGTGGGCTTCCGCGGCTTTGGCGGCCTCGACGACCGCCTCGTCGCTCGCGTCGAACGTCCCGTACGTGATGTTCTCGCGGACCGTCCCGTAGAAGAGGAACGTCTCCTGACTGACGTAGCCGATGGCGCCCCGGAGACTGGCCAGCGTCACGTCGCGCACGTCCTGCTCGTCGACCCGAACCGCACCCGAATCCACGTCGTACATCCGGAGCAGGAGCTTCAGCGCGGTGGATTTGCCGGCGCCGGTGGGGCCGACGAGCGCCAGCGTATTCCCGCCCTCGGCGGTGAAGCTCACGCCCTCGAGGATGGGGTCGTCGTCGTAGCCGAAGGTCACGTCGTCGTACTCGACGCGGCCCTCGTCGACGACGAGGCCCTCGGCGTCCGGGCGCTCCTCGATGCCCGCGTCCTCGTCCATCAGGCCGAAGACGCGCGCGGTGGAGGCGTACGCCCGCTGGTACATGTTGATGATCTGGCCGAACTGCGCCATGGGCCAGATGAACCGCTGGCTGTAGAGGATGAAGGCGACGAACTCGCCGGGACGGAGGGTACCGGTGAAGAACCACGGCCCCTCGCCGCGGAACACCCAGAAGCCGCCGATGGTGAACGTGAGCGCGAAGCCGATGCCGGCGAGCACCCGGAGACCGGGGAAGAACTTGATGCGCGTCTCGATGGCGTCCCAGTTGGCGTCGAAGTAGTCGCCGGACACGTCCTCGACGCGGTCGGCTTCGTACGCTTCGGTGTTGCTCGTCTTGATCACCTGGATGCCGCCGAGGTTGTTCTCCAGCCGGGAGTTGACCTGGCCGACCGTCGACCGGACTTCGGCGTACTTGGGCTGGATGGTGTTCACGAACCGGTAGGTGAAGAAAGCGATGAGCGGCACGGGGAGGAGCGCCACGAGGGCGAGTTGCCAGTTCATCCACAGGAGGAGCGCGGCGATGCCGACGACCATCACGCCCAGCCGGAACGCCGAGTTCAGGCCGTCGTTGAGGAACCGCTCCAGCCGATTCACGTCGTTCGACAGCACCGACATCATCTCGCCGGTCTGCTTGTCGGCGAAAAAGGTCATGTTCAGCCGCTGCATCGCGTCGTACGTGTCGGTACGGACGGCGTGTTGCACGTACTGGGCGAAGCGGTTCCAGCCCCAGTTGCGCACCCAGTGGAGGCCAGCGCCGCCGAGAAACGAGAAGAGGACGATGCCGACCACCAGCCAGAACTGCGCTTCGGTGTCCGTCGGGAGCCACGCGTCGGGCACTAGCGGGAGGGAGAACTCGCTCTCGTTCAGGAAGATGGCGTCGACGGCGATGCCGAGGAGGAGGGGCGGCAGCAAGTCGAGCAGACGAGCGAAGACGCTGGCGGCGACACCGACGGAGAACGGGCCGGCCTGCTCGCCGCCGTACTCGGTGAACAGGCGTCGCATCGGGTTGGCCGTCCGCTCCCGTTGCTCTTCGAAGGGGTCATCGTCCGCGGCCGCGGGGACATCCATCACCCGTACTCGGGGATGCGCGGCCAAAAGGCTGACTCGCCGCCCACTTTCATGACTGATAACTGAACCCTCTCTTTTTTGACGGTATCGCGAACAGGGTTGCGTATGTCGGATGCCTCGACTGACCTCGACGCAGACGTTGGTGCCGAACTCGACGAGACCATCGAACAGGACATCGACCGGCAGGAGGGGTACGACCACGAGGCTGCCAGCGAGATTCAGACATCCATCGCCGAACTGCAGGGGAGTTCCGAGGAGATTGCGGTGCGGACGCGGGAGATCACCGAGCATACGACCGAGCAGTACGAGCGCATGACGGAGGTGGCGAGCGAGATTTCGAACCTGAGCGCCGCCGTCGAGGAGGTGGCGTCCTCGGCGGAACAGGTGGCGGCCGCCAGCGACCGCGCCGACGACCTGACCGGCGAGGGCCACGAGGCGGTCGAACAGGTCGCGGCCGCGATGGAGCAGATCGAGGAGTCGACGACGAACGTCGTCGACGACGTGCGCGCCGTCGAGGAGGCGGTCGCCGAGATCGACGAGGTGGTCGAGATCATCAACGACATCGCGGATCAAACGAACCTGCTCGCCCTCAACGCCAACATCGAGGCGGCGCGGGCCGGCGATGCCGGCGAGGGCTTCGCCGTCGTCGCCAACGAGGTCAAGAGCCTCGCAGAGGAGTCACAGGAACACGCCGCCGACATCGAGGAGCGGGTCGACGGCATCCAGTCCTCCACCTCGACCGCCGCCGAGAGCCTCGACGAGACGCAGGACGCCGTCAGCGAGGGCGTCGACGCCGCCGACGAGGCGCTCGACATCCTCGACGACATCGACTCCTCCGTGTCGGAGGTGAACGACGGCATCGACGAGGTGGCCGAAGCGACCGACGAACAGGCCGCCGGGCACGAGGAGATCGCCAGCATGACCGAGAACGTCACCGACGACGCCCAGCGTGTCGTCGAGGAGACCGAGGAGATTGCCGACGAGGTCGACGAACAGACCGAACAGATCGAGGACATCGACCGCGCCATCGAGGATCTGGTCGCGGAGCTATAGCGACCGCCCCTCGACCGCCGGATCGATTCCCGCCGCCTCCAGATCGATCCGCACCCGTTCCCGGAGCGGGTCGGGCACCGTCTCCCGACCCACGGGAACCGCCGTCTCGCCGTCACCCTTCACCTTCCAGTAGAGGATGCAGTCGCTCGGGGCGTAATACTCGACCGAGTACCGGTCGCCCTCGCCTTGGTAGTGGACGCGGGCCGCGAAGTCCTCGGCGCGCCAGCCCTCGCGTTCCGCGAGCGATTCGACCGTCATTCCTCGATCCGCACCTGATCGCCCACGTCGATCCCCGTCCGGTTCGTGTAGCCCATCGGCACTTCGAGGACGTACTTCGCTTGCCCCCTGTAGCGCGTCAGGTCGCCGTCCGACTCCAGCGGGGCGTGGTGGATGGTCGTGATCGTCCCCTCGGCGTCGATGAAGATCATATCGAGCGGGAAGGCCATGTCGCGCATCACGAACGCACGGTCGTCCTCGCCGTCGAACACGAACAGCATCCCCTGTCCGTCGTCGAGAGTGCTCGTGTCGCTCAGCCCGGTGTACTGTTTCGAGAACGAGTCGGCCACCCACGCGTCGACCGTCACCAACTGCGTGCCGTTCTCGTCGCTGACGACGACGGTCGCCGTGTCGTAGTTGCTGCCGGGGGTCGATACCGTCGCTGTGGCCGTCGTCGTCGCGGTCTCCGCACTGCCCGAGTCCGTTGCCGTCGGCGTGGTCGTCGGGGCCGTCGTCCCCATCCCCGAACAGCCCGCGAGGGCGACGAGGCAGACGAGGAGGAGGTGAATCGCTCGACGGGGCATAGTGGACGAATCGGCCGCGCCGGGGTAAGCGTTTCGCGGACGGATACAGAAACCGTTATTCGGCCGGGGATCGGTGTTCCCGACGAGGGCTCGTGGTCTAGTTGGTTATGACGCGGCCTTTACAAGGCCGAAATCGGTGGTTCGAATCCGCCCGAGCCCACTCGGATTTTGTGACGAACCGAACGGTGAGTCACAAATCCGTAACGTGAGGGCGGTTCGAATCAGGGAACGAAGCGAACGCAGTGAGCGGAGTGACCGTGGTTCGAATCCACCCGAGCCCACTCGGATTTTGCGACGAACCGAACGGTGAGTCGCAAATCCGCCCGAGCCCGTTCATCCCGGCGAACTGCATTTCTGGCCTCAAAACTCTCTCTCGGCGGTCGTTACCTCCGATCATGCTGAATACAGGGTGCGTATTCAGCGCTGAACAGGTACGCGCTCATTACCGTGGTTAGTGGAACCTTAACAAAGGCGATGGAGGCCGCACGATACGATCATGTCAAATTCAGATGTCGTATCGGAAAATCCGTGGCGTAGTTGTTGGACGTTGATAACGTATCTGGCCGAAGTATTCGAGCTTATATGGGAAGAACTGGTCACAGCGTACAAAAAACGTTGTAAGAAACGGCCTTGGTGGCACCCTCTCCGATGGCTTTGTGTGATCTCTGTCTACTTCTATTACGTTCTTGCGTCCATCTTCTTCATCATCTTGTGGGATATCGTGTGGGTGGTGTGCGTAATCATACATGGTGGCTCCCCGTACTCTGAGGAGGAAGACCGCCCGGAAGCGGAGGAAGAAGAGCCTGAGCAACCAATCCTCCTGAGACGACTTCGGGAGCGACCGCAGAAACCACGGGAGAAGGAACGGACAGTAGAGACACCGAAACGAACGCTGTCCAACTGTCCGCGCTGTCTCGCTAGCGCCATTGCACTCGTTGGTATCGCGATATACGTTCTCCTTCGGGAACTCACGCGGCAGAAGTAAGCCTGTCAGGGGAGTTTGTTACTGGCAGAGTCGCGCGCACAGACCGTCATAACTCGGCAAGGGTTTCGACAGGGCCGCATTCTCGAATCTACGCCGCACTCGCACTCGCCCGCACGTCTTCCGTCCCCTCCGGCACGTCCACCGAGAACGTCACGCGCTTGCGCTCGTCGGCCTCCATGTGCGTCGTCTGCGTCTCGTCGAGGAGGACGGTCCCCTCGCCGTCGAGGAGTTCGAGCGTCACGGACACCTCGCCGGCGCTCCCCTCGTTCTCGACGGTGACGAAGATATCGGTGTCACCGATCAGGGCGTCGATCCCCTCGTCGACTTCCGTTTCGACGACGGTCGGATCCGGCCCGGAGAGCGCACCACACCCGGCGAGACCGGCCGAGAGTGCCACGCCGATGCCGCTCACGACGGCACGTCTGGAAGGCATAGCGTGGTCTCAGCAGCGAGCGAATAAGGGCCTTCTGGCCCGCCTATATGAGCCGGATCAGCGAGTTCTCCACTTCGCCGGCGGCGGTGAGGAGGCGGCCGTCGCGGCGGAACTCCTTGATGGGCTGGCCGACGTGGCGCGTCCGAATCTCCTCCCGCACCGCCTCCTCGTCGATGGTCGCGTCGGGCGGCAGGACGTAGGTGCGTTCGGTCCACGTGGTCGCCCCTCGAACGTCGAGGCGGCGGCCGGTGGCGACGGCCTTGCTCAGCGGGTAATCCTCGGCGGCGGGTTCGAGTTCGCGGCCGGTGACGTAGTCGGCGGTGCCGTAGTGGTCGATCAGGAGCGCGAGCGCCTCGTCGTCTTCGGTGCGCACGTCGCCGCCCGTGTGTTGTTCGACGGCGGTTTCGAGCGGTGCGGTCGCGGACGCGTCGGTCCCGATGCTGACGAGCAGGTCGGGGTGGAGACCGACGGCCCGGAGCTGGCCGTTCTCGGTGCGGGTGAACCGCTGCACGTCGTCCACCCAGCCGTCGGCGGTGAAGCCGGCGTCGACGAGGGGACCCCGGAGCGCGGCGGGATCGAACGACCCGCTGGCGACGCGGTAGGATTCGTTGGCGACGCGGGAGTGGTTCACCGTGAGGACGGCGTCGAGGCTCTCGACGGGGACGTCGAACCCGAAGTACGCCGTGGACCGCTGGCGCCAGTAGGTGTTCAGGCTCTCGGCGAACGATCGAGTGGCGTCCTCGCGGACCGCCGACAGCGAGAGGTGGGTGAACTCGTAGGTGTACGGCGTCACCGGCGTCGGGGCGACGAGCCACGAGCGATAGGGGGCAAGGGAGCGCGGACCGGGTGTCGGTGTCGGTTCGGCGGTGGCGGTGGCGGTGGCTGTCGTCGTGGCCGTCTCGCTCGGTGGTGCCGTGTTCGTCCCGCTCTCGTCGGGCGTCGACGCCGCCGACCCCGACTCCGAACAGCCGGCGACGGCGGTGCCGAGGGTGAGTGCGCCGACTCGTCGGAGGTACACACGCCGCTGCATCGCCCCGCGTTGGGACCGGGGTGACTTATACTGCAGGTCGAGGTGTGATCGGCCGTCACGACCCGTCCTCGCCGCTCAGTCGTGAACAAAGCCTTTACCGGCGCCAGCGCGTATCGAGGGGTAATGGTACTCGACAATCTCGGGAGTTCTCTCCGGGGGACCCTCTCGAAACTCCAGGGGAAGTCCCGTCTCGACGAGGACGACGTCAACGAGGTCGTCAAGGAGATCCAGCGCTCCTTGCTCCAGGCCGACGTCGACGTAAACCTCGTGATGGACCTCTCGGACTCCATCGAGACGCGGGCGCTGGAGGAGGAACCGCCGGGTGGGACGAGCGCCCGCGATCACGTCCTCAAGATCGTCTACGAGGAACTGGTCGACCTGATCGGCGAGTCGACGGAGATTCCGCTGGAACCGCAGACGATCCTGCTCGCCGGCCTGCAGGGATCGGGGAAGACCACCTCCGCCGCCAAGATGGCGTGGTGGTTCTCGAAGAAAGGGCTTCGCCCCGCGGTCATCCAGACCGACACTTTCCGTCCCGGCGCGTACGATCAGGCCGAGCAGATGGCCGACCGCGCCGAGGTGGAGTTCTACGGCGATCCCGACTCGGACGATCCGGTCCAGATCGCTCGTGAGGGGCTGGAAGCGACCGAAGACGCCGACGTGCACATCGTCGACACCGCCGGTCGCCACGCCCTCGAAGACGACCTGATCGACGAGATCGAGGAGATCGAATCGGCGGTCGACCCCGACCGCTCCCTCCTCGTCCTCGACGCCGCCATCGGGCAGGGGGCGAAAGAGCAGGCCCGACAGTTCGACGACTCCATCGGCATCGACGGCGTCGTCATCACGAAACTCGACGGGACGGCGAAGGGTGGCGGCGCCCTGACCGCCGTCAACGAGACGGACTCCTCCATCGCCTTCCTGGGCACCGGCGAGACGGTGCAGGACATCGAGCGCTTCGAGCCCAACGGCTTCATCTCCCGGCTGCTGGGGATGGGCGACCTCAAACAGCTCTCCGAACGGGTCGAGCGCGCGATGGCCGAGACGGGCGAGGAGGACGACGACTGGGACCCCCAGGACATCATGAAGGGGTCCTTTACGCTGAAGGATATGCAGAAGCAGATGGAGGCGATGAACAACATGGGGCCGCTGGATCAGGTGATGGACATGATCCCCGGCATGGGCGGCGGCCTCATGGACCAGTTGCCCGACGACGCCATGGACGTGACCCAGGATCGGATGCGCACGTTCGACGTGGCAATGGACTCCATGACCGACGAGGAACTGGAGAACCCGCGGATCATCGGGCAGGAACGCGTCGAGCGCATCGCCCGCGGCGCCGGCGTCCCCGCGGAGTCCATCCGCGAACTCCTCGAACAGCACAAGATGATGGAGCGGACCATCAAACAGTTCCAGGGGATGGGCGACGGCGATATGCAGCGGATGATGAAGAAGATGCAACAGCAGGGCGGCGACGGCGGTGGCGGCATGGGCGGTATGGGCGGTATGGGGCCGTTCGGCTAATCGCCTTCCCCCCGACTTTTCATCCCGGCCCGCATTGACTCCGACGATGACCGTCCGAGAGGTCGCCGTCGAGGCGTACCGCGAGGCACTCCCCGCCCTCGGCGCCAGCCTCGTCGGCGGCCTCCTCGCGGGCCTCGTACTCGGCGGGATGCGCTCCGACCTGCGCGCCGTCGAGGGATTGCTCGTCCTCGTTCCTGCCCTTCTCGCCACTCGTGGCAACGTCTACGGCTCGCTCGGCGCGCGACTCGCGACCGGCCTGCATCAGGGGTTGATCGAACCGCGCGTCCGCGCTGGCGACCGTCGCCTGCGGGCGGCCGCGGCCGCGGCGCTCGGAAACGGACTCGTCGCCTCCCTGTTCGCCGCGACGGCCGCGTTCGCCATCCTGTCGATGCTCGACGCTCCCGTCGCGGCGCTCGGCCGTCTGATCGGCATCGCCCTCGTCGCCGGCCTGCTCTCGGGGGTCACGCTCGTCATCGTCGTCATCACCGTCGTCTTCGCGGGCTACCGCCGCGGCTACAACCCCGACACCCTCGTCGGGCCGCTGGTCACCACCACTGGCGACGTGTTCGGCATCCTCTTTCTCCTGATCGCCGTTCGGTCCGTCACGCTCGTGCTGGGGGGTGTCTGAGTGGCGACCGACTGGACCGTCCGCGCCATCACGCGGGCGATGCTGCCCGTCCTCCTCCTCCTGACGCTCGTCGAAATCGGGAGCGGCCTCGTGCTCGGGAGCTTCGAGTCGACGCTGCTCCGCTACCCCTCGCTTCTCGTCCTCGTCCCCGTCACCATCGGCACCGCGGGGAATCTGGGAAGCATCCTCGCGGCCCGCCTCTCCACCGCCTTCCACCTCGGGACCCTCTCCTTTGCTCCCGACGACGAGACGCTCGCGGGCAACGCCCTCGCCACCGTCGCCCTCGCCGCCTCCATCTTCCCCCTTGTCGGCCTCGGCGCGTGGGCCCTGAGTGCGCTCACCGGGTCGACCGCCCTCTCGCCGTGGACGGTCCTCGCCGTCTCGCTGTCCAGCGGCCTCTCGCTGGCCGTCCTCGCCGTCCTCGTCACCGTCGTCGCCACCTACGCCGCCTACCGCCTCGAACTCGACCCCGACGACGTGGTGATCCCCGTCGTCACCAACACCTGCGACGTCCTCGGGGTGGTGCTCCTCTATCTCGCCGTCCTCGTTTTCGTCTAGACGACCCGGACCGTCCGCTCGCGCGGGCCGTCGCAGTCGATCAGTAACACCGACTGCCACCGGCCGAGCGACAGTTCCCCACCGTCGACCGGAATCGTCTCCGACGGGCCGAGCAGCATCGCCCGCAGGTGCGAGTCGGCGTTGCCGTCGAGTTCGTCGTGCTTCCAGCCCTCGTCCGGGACCACGTCGGAGAGGAACGTGCGCATATCGTCCAACAGACGCGGTTCGGCCTCGTTGACCACGACGCCCGCCGTGGTGTGTTCGACGAAGACGGTGACCGTCCCCGTCGCGTCGTCCGGCACCGCCGCGGCGACGTCGTCGGTCACGTCCACCACGTCGAGACGGGCGTCCGTCGAGACGGTGAATGCCATGTCCGGTCGTCGGCCGGCACGGGCAAAAACGCCGATGAGTGGTGTGGTATCGTGGCACAAACTATTCGGCGTCGCGTGCTGTAGGCCGACTATGGTCGACAGCCGCGAGTACGCGTTCGAGGGGATTCGACCGGAGATTCACGCGGACGCCAGGGTGAGTCAGGAGGCGACGCTCGTCGGTGACGTACGCGTCGACGCCGACGCGAGCATCTGGCCCGGCGTCGTCCTCCGCGGCGACGTGGCGCCGGTCGAGGTGGGTCGGGAGTCACACGTCGGCGACAACGCCGTGTTGCACGCGGTGACGCTCGGCGACCGGGTGATGGTCGGACACGGCGCCGTCCTGAACGAGGCAACCGTCGACGACGGCGCACTCGTCGGGTTCAACACGACCGTCAACGCCGAGGTCCACGTCGGCGAGCGCTGTATCGTCGCCTCCGGGACCGTCGTCCCACAGGGCTACGACATCCCACCCGAGTCGTTCGTTCGCGGCGTTCCCGCGCGGGCGACGCCGCTTGCCGAGACGACTATCGACGCCGAGGCCATCTTCGAGGACTACAGCACGGGCGGGTACACCGACCTCGCCGCGCGTCACGAGGATCTGTTCTAGTCCCCGTCGTCGGGCCGAATCGGTTTGCCATCTTCCGTCGGCGGCGCGACGTGATCCACGACCGCGGCCACGTCGCGCCTCGAAGCGCCTCGCCTACTCGTCGGGCCGAATCGGTTTGCCATCTTCCGTCGGCGGCGCGACGTGATCCACGACCGCCTCCACGTCCGGCTCGTGGACCGTCACCTGCACTTCGATGTCGCCGAGTTCGTCCGGGTTGCCGACGGCGAAGTTGATCACGCCCTCGAACGCCGCCTGTTTCTTCAGGGCGAAGGCGAACCCGTCCTCGTCGGCCCGGCGGAAGAACTCGCGGCGGGCGGTGTCGAGAATCTCTTGTTCGTGTAGGCGCTCGGAGAACGCATCCATCGAGTGCGCCTCGCCGACGACCTGCCCCGGTTCCTCCCGAATCTCGGCGTTCGGGAACAGGTTTCGGACCGCGTCGGCGACGCGATCGGTGACCTCCGTATCGCGGACTGGCGCGATCACTCGCACGTCGATCCGGTAGATCATAGGTCTTCCTCCAGCAACGCGCGGATTCGCTGGCGGAACTCGTCGAGCGTCCCCGTGTTTTCGACGGTCACGTCCGCCTCGTCCATCACTTCACCCATGCCGAAGCCGAGTTCGCGCTCCTCGCGGGCGCGGAGCGCCTCGCGGTCCACGTCGGAGTCGTCGCGCCCCCGGTCGGCCAGTCGTTCGACTCGCGTCTCGAACGGCGCTTCGATGCTCACGATGGTGAACGCGTCGCCGAACGCCTCCTCGAAGCGCTCTACTTCGGCAGGGGCGCGTAGCCCGTCGACGAGCACCGCGTCGGCCCCGTCGAGCGCCGACCGGATGTGCGACAGGGAGCGCTCGGCGATGGCCGCCTCGCCGCCTTCCTCGCGGAGGGCTCGCGCCATCGATCCGTGGTGTTCCGCCGGGTCGAGCCCCCGGTCGCGACACGCCTCGCGAATCACGTCGCCCATCGTGACGACCGGGACGCCCACCTCCCGCGCGACCGCCGCGGCCTCGCCCTTGCCGCTCCCCGGGAGGCCGACGGTACCGAGTACTTTCATCGCTCTCGCCTACCTGCCTCGCGGCCTTATACTCTCTGACCTCGGCCGCGCGCCAGCCTTTTCCCCGCGCTCCGCCTCTCTCTCGCATGGCACAGCGTTCCCTCCTCACCCGTGCCCTCTGGTTCGTCGTCGTCGGCTGGTGGGCCACGCCCGCCGTCGTCAACGTCGCGTGGCTCCTCTGTGCGACCGTCGTCGGCGCACCACTCGGCGTCAAACTGATCAACCTCGTCCCGACCGTCCTGACGCTGAAGGAACCCCGGTCGCTCGGTGATCCCGACGCGGCCGCCGGCCAGCGGTCGCTCGCGGTTCGGATCCTCTATTTCGTCTTCGTCGGCTGGTGGCTCGGCTGGCTCTGGGCGAACGTGGCGAGTTTTCTGGCCGTCACCATCGTCGGCCTTCCCCTCGCCATTCCGATGTTCGACCGTCTCCCGCTCGTCACGTCGCTGTACCGATTCGACGGGTGACCATCGAACGGTTTTTTAACTCGCCTGTCTTTTTCGCCATCGAGGGCACGTAGCTCAGTCCGGATAGAGCGTCGGACTTCTAACTCCGAGCCCCGCGGAGGAAGTTATCCGACGGTCGTGGGTTCAAATCCCATCGTGCCCGTTCACTCCCTTCGGTCGTTCACGGCCCCGATGTAGTCCCCTTCGCTCGTTTCCCTCGCTCACGGGACTCCCATCGTGCCCGCTATCTGCGAACGAAGTGGGCAGTAGCGGCTACTGGGATTTGAATCAGGGAGCGGCTTCGCCGCGACCGTGGTTCACATCCCATCGCACCCGCTCACTTCCGTTGGTCGTTCACGGCCCCGATGTAGTGCTCGAAAATCGGAGATTTTCGGCATGACGAGACGGCTCCACCGTCTCGAACCATCCCGTTCGTTCGCGCTGCTCACTCACGGGACTCTCACCGTGCCCGTGGCAGTACCAAAACGTCAGAATTTGGCCGCAAAGAGGGTTTACTTCGAAGTTTCGAATACGGGAGCCGTCGGACTCGGATCCCGTCTTTCCGAACGGAGTCCATCTATTTCGAGAAACTGACCAACGCAGCCACATACCCGTTCAATCGAACCCGTAGCGCTTGTGTGCCTCGTCGATATCCACGATCTCGATTACGCGGACTTCCTCGTCCGCTTCGAGTACGTCGTAGAACGCGGTGTGAGTCCGCCCGATATGCAGACGATAGAGTTCCTGTCCCTCGATCACTAGCTTCTCCTTGTCACCGGATCCTGAATCCGGTCTCGGATACGGATCGTCCGCTAATTTCTGGAGATTGTCCTTTACGATGCGTGTGCTCTTCTCGTCTAGCGCGGCGACGTACTCACGGGCTTCCTCCGCGAGGAGAACCTCATAACTCATCGAGCGCCGTCAGTTCTTCAGTGTCTGCTTCACGGACTTCCTTCGCTCGTTCGACGAGTTGTCGGCGCTGGTGTTCCTGGATCAGTTTCCCAAGCAGGTCGTCATACGTCTCGCCCGCCCCCTTGAGTTCGTTCAATTCTTTCCACCGTTCCTCCGTGACCGGGATTCGTTTGCTGGCGTTGGGCATACGTGCTGATGCCTCTGTTCAATCCTTACAACGCTTACAGGCAAAAGGTTTCGGTAGGCGAACTGCAGTCGCTACTTTCGGGGTTGCATATCCCCAAAGAACCGGATCCCATCGTGACCGCTGATCCGCCGCTTCGTTCCCGTACGCAGCGAATCGTCCCGCTCGAAGGTTTTTTCGCCCTCGTAACGAATAGGTCGTATGTCGATACCACGGACCATCCTGCTGACGCTACTGGCGGCGTCGTTGCTCGTCGCTCCGGCCGTGGGGGCGACGGCTTCGGGGATGAGCGGCGCAACGGACACGACGACCACGTCGCCGCGACCGGCCGCGATCTCGACCGGCGACACCGCCACCGACATGGTCGACTCTCGGCCGGACCCCGACGAGGACGTCCAAGGGTGGGAGAACGGCTACTGGCACAACGAGACGCTCGCGAACGTGACGCCCGACGACGGCTACACCGACGCCGAGATCGACAAGGTCAGGGCGCGGTCGATGGCCCGCATCGAGGTCGTCAGGGATGTCGAATTCGAGGAGACCCCGCCGGTTCGAGTCATCTCGCGCGAGGAATACGTCAACAACGTCCGCGAGCGGCGACAGGGGGTGAACATCTCCACCGCCGCGCGCCTCCACCAGAACGCCAAGTTCGAGGCGTTGCTCATGACCGGCGAGGAGACCGACTACTTCGAGGCCCAGCAGCAACTCCAGTCGAGCACCATCGGCGGGTTCTACGTGCTCGGCAACGCCTCGGGAACCGACTCCATCGAACAGGGTGAGATCGTTCTCATCTCGGAGAACGCGGAGAATCCACAGCTCTCGGAGATCACCCTCGCACAGGAGCTCTTCCACTCGTATCAGGACAAGAACCTGCGGATCGGCCAGTACAACCGGTCGACCGAGGAGGATTCGCGGCGGATCGACGCCATCATCGAGGGCGACGGCAACTACGTCGACTACCTCTACGAACAGCGATGCGGCAGCGAGTGGACCTGTTTCCAGCCGTCTAGCCAGTCGGAGGGCGATGGACAGAACGCTCCCCGGCCGAATCTGGGCCTGTTGGTGTACTCCTTTGTCCAGTACTCGGAGGGGCCGGCGTGGGTTCACGACCTCCAGCGGCAGGGTGGCTGGGAGGCGGTCGACCGGGCGTACGCGAATCCCCCACGGAGTACCGAGCAGTTCATCCACCCCGAGAAGTACCTGCAGGACCCACCGACCGACGTGACGGTCGCCGACCGCTCGAACGACGAGTGGTACGTGCCCCAGTTGGAGGGTGGCGTGAACTACGCCGTGTTCGGCGAGGCGGGGATGTACTCCATGCTGTGGTTCGCGAGTTCCGCCGTGCCGCGCCAAGATATCCTGACCCAGCGCCAACTCGATCCGTACGACTACGACCATCCGGCCTCGGCCGGGTGGGACGGTGACAAGTTCTATCCGTACGTGACCGACGAGTCCGCCGAGACGGGCGAAATGGGCTACGTCTGGAAGAGTGTCTGGGACACACCGGAAGACGCCCAGGAGTTCGCCAGCGCGTACCGGGCCACCCTCGCCGGCGCCGGTGAACCCGTCCCCGGCCACGCGAACACGTGGCGCCTCCCCGACGACCACCCCTTCAACGACGCCTTCTACGTCTCCGTGCAGGGGTCGACGGTCGTCATCGTCAACGCGCCGACCGTCGGGGAACTCTCGGAAGTGCGGTCGGGCGCCGCGCCGCAGGTCGAGACCCCGACGACGACCGACGCCGGCAACGTGGCAGGAACCGCGACGGAGAGTACCGAGACGGCGACGGCCACGCCGACCGGCACGGAAGGTTCGGCCCCCGGATTCGGCGTCGGGCTGGTCGTCGTCGCCCTCGTCGTCGCCGGACTGCTGTTCTCCCGCCGGTAGGGTTCGGGATCGACCGTTCTCGCGTCGCCGTTCCGTTTCGATCCGACCCCCGGAACGCTCGCGTGGCACAGAATTATGCCACAAAACGATAGATATCTAACAACTATGGTGGGTGTCCGGGCGCGGCTCCCGTCGATACCCCCGTGGAAAGGGGTGAGTCTGCTCGCCGTCGTCAGCGTGTTCCCGGACGTCGTCGGTCGGGCTGTCGCCTCGTGGCCCGCCGGTTCCCTCGATCCGATACTCGCCGCCGTCGTCGCGATACAGCCGGTCGCCGGGCATCCCGACTTCGGACTCGCGATGGCGTGGCTTCTCGTCGGGTACGCGGTGTTTTCGTACGTCGCGAATCTGTTTCCCGACCGGGTCGCCGCCGTCGTCGGTCTGCCCGGCTTCCGCGTTCTCACCGCCGTCTGGACGCTGTATTTCGGCATGTTCTGTGGGGTAATCGCCCCGCAAGTGGTCCCCGGCGATCCCCTGCTACTCGTCGGACGGACGGTCGTCACGACGCTCCGATGGGCGGCTATCGTCCTTTATTTCGGATTTATCGCCGGAAGCGTCTCGTTTTGGGTGTACTTTCGCGTGTTCGTTCCGGACGCGCCGCTGGTGGACGCCGGCGGCCTGCACCGGCTGTTCGAGTTTTTCCCGTACGAAACGGACGTTCCGGAACGGCGGTGGGACGAACTGCCACGATGGGGACGGACGTTCATGTACGGGCAGGCGGCGCTCGCGAACGCCGCCTTACCCGTCGCCGTCGCGTGTCTGGCGGCCTTCGTCGGTGCCGTGCTCAACCTGTTTTACCCGATTCCGGAGGCAATGCTGTTCGTCGGACTGACCGTCTCGCGGTGGCGGGGCGCGGAGTGGATGGGTGCCGTACGGAGCAGCGTGTCACCGTACGAGGTCGACTACAGGTTCCTCGACGACCTCTCGGGCGCCGTCCAAAATTTCAAAGGATGGGTCGTCTTCTTCGTCGCTACCTTCGGGATGGTCCTGTCCGCGGTCACGGTCGCCGCCCTTCTGATCCCGACCGTCGGCGTCGTCCGGCAGTCTCTCGCCGACGTTCGGTGGGGCGTCTTGTCGAGCGTCGCGATCACCGTTCCGAACGCCGTGCTGTCGGTGAAAGTGCTGTGGGGCGTGCTGGTCATGCTCTTGCTCCCCGCCGCCATCGGCTTGAGCGGCGTCTATTCGCTCGTCCATTGGCTCCGACAGTTCGAACGCATCGAACCGTACGCTCGATACTGGGACGCCGTCCGGCAGAGTGACGACGAGGCGGAAGATTGGGTCGCCCCAGTCGCGCGGCCGCCCGGCCTGCTCCTTCCGGCCCATCTCCCCTTTCTCGGGCTCATCGGCTACTCCCTGTTACCCGCGGCCGTCCGACAGCGTCCGATGATCCTGTTCGCTGCCGTGACGATCTTCTTCGGCGTTGCGGTCGCGGTGATGGTGTGGGCCCTCCGTGTCGCTCGGCGGGCGGGACCGGACCGGCGTCAGTCGCTGGCACACGAGTCGCGGGACGTACTCCTGACGGTCTGTGGTCAGATCGGGCTTTTCGTAGCGTTCGGTCTCCGCTCTTCGACCGGCTCCCCGTCGCTGTTCGTGTCGATGTTCGTCGTCGGAGCGATGCTGTTGTGGCTCGTGATCTACGGCCCCGACGTCGACGCGTGGCTGAAGCGGCGTACCGGTGCGAGCATCTCCAGCGTGCTGCCGATCACGATGACGGTTCTCGCCGTCTGTGCCGTGATCTTTCTGGAGTCTTTGGTCCCGGCTGTGCCGTGGCACGTTCACGCGCTCTACGTGGCGCCGACAGTAGTGTTCCCGATCACGAATGCCGCCGAATGGTGCCTGAAACGCTCGATAGACGGCGGTTGAGAGTCGCGTCCCGACCACCCGTGCTCGACCCCGTCTGCACTCGGTCGCGTTCACTGACACCGACGACTCGCCTCACACTCCGTCCACGAAGTACGCGCCCAGATACCCACCGAGTGCACTCAGACCGACCGTGTAGGCGATGGCGACGAGGCCGACGAGGAGGAGGACGAACAGGCCGCCGATGCCGAACGCCATGCCGTTCATGCCCGGTCCGCCGACGGTGAAGATGCCGAAGATGGCGAACAGCAGGAAGCCGAGGAGGAGGAGCGGTACCGAGGCGAGCAGTCCGGAGAGCGCGCCGATGCGGACGCCGTCGCTGGTGTCGGCGTCGTTCAGGTAGGCCGCGACGCCGCCACCGAGAACCGGCGAGAACGGCACGAACGAGAAGACGACGGTCACGACGGCACCGATCAGGGCGTGGAGCGTGGAGTCGGAGACCATGCGGCTACGGTCGGCCGGCCGACGCAAATACTTTCGGCCGACCATAGTGACGACCGCACCTACCCCTCGGGAACCATCGACAGCGTCCGGGTGTACCGCCGGATGGTGTTCCCGTCGGCGTCCTTGAGGATGACCTGGAACTGCTTCTGTCCCGTGACGCTCGTCAGTTGGTTCTCGCGGATATCGAAGTCGAACGGCGGCTGGCGATCCACCGTGATCCGCTCGCCGCCGCTCATCACGACCACGTGGTCGATGCCGTCGGATTCGGTCAGATGGCAGTGAATCACCGTTTCGCCGTCGCTCGTCGACTGCGTACAGAGCAGGTCGGGGTTGATGTCGGCGCTCGTCCCCTCCAGCGACGACTGGAAGTCGAAGACGACGGGCGCCGTCGGCGCGGTGCCGAGGACGACGACGGCGACGAGAAACAGCGCGAGGCCGGCGGTGGGGAGGCGGCGGCCGATCCGCGCCTGCGTGTCACTTCCCCCTCGTCGCCAGCGAATCGCCAGCGGGATGACGAGGAAGTGATGCACCGGTCCGTAGAGGATCAGGAGGAAGCCGTAGCTCATGGTGTAGTGGAGCCACGTCCACGCGGGCTGGTACGAGAGCAGGAGGTTCGACGCCGACCACAGGAAGAACCCGAAGAAGACGAGCGCCCCGCTCTTGAGGAAGCGCCAGCTCAACGAGTTGGCGTAGTAGATGGATCGCATCGTCCGCCAGGCGTCGCGCAGGCTCCCGGCGATCCACGCTCCCGGCGACTGAACGGATTCCTCGCTCATTGGGTGTAGGAAGGGACTGGAACGACAGGGAGGTTGGTACGAACGTGTTCGGGTCGGCGCCGCTCAGCCAGTCACCCGAACCCGGAGCCGATCGTAGGCCCGCACCGCCCGCCGCACCCACGTCGGCGGGGGCGACGCGCGGACGCCGTCGAGGCTCGGCCGAGCGATCCAGCAGCCGACGAACGCGGTGACCGTCGCCGCGGCGGCGACGAGATAGGCGGCGGTTGGTTCGAGGGCGACGACGCCGTCGACGCCCCACGCGACGAACGCGACGGCGAGGAAGGTGTTCGAGGTGAAGAAGGCGCGCACGGCCCGTGGCTCGCCGCCGCCGCGGTGGTAAGCGCGGTAGGCGACGAGAAAGAGCGGGACGCCCGCGGCGAGGGTGCCGGCGTAGACGGGTCCTGCGAGGGGAACGAGCAGGGCCGCGACGGCGACGGTCCCGAGGGCGGACGCCCAGACGGCGCGACGGACTCGGTCGAGCGACGTGACCGCGGGAAGCGTCGCGACCCCTGCGGCGGCGAACTCGTCGCGGTAGACGACCGCCAGCGCCCACGCGTGGGCCGGCGTCCAGACGAACACCAGCGTCGCCATGACGACGGCCGCCGCCGAGAGCGGCCGGATGGCCGTCCATCCCGCGAGGACGGGAAAGGAGCCGGCGGAGCCGCCGAGGACGACACCGAGCCAGTGGCGTCGCTTCAACAGGACGGTGTAGAGGCCGACGTACGCGGCGACGCCGAGCCACATGTAGACGACCGACTGAAGCGGGAGCGCCCACAGACCGAGCCCCGTCGCGGCGGCGAGGAGGCCGACACCGAACGCCAGCGCGGTTCGCGGCGCGAGCGTCCCGCGAGCGAGCGGGCGGTCGGCCGTCCGGTCCATCACGGGGTCGATGTCGCGGTCGTAGTAGCAGTTACAGGCGGCGGCGCCGCCGGCCATGCCGAGGCCCGCGAGGACGAACACGACGAGCTCGGCGAGCGGCAGTCCCCCGGCCGCGAACGTCGCACCCGTGCCAGTCAGACACAGGAGCGCGGCGATCCGGGGTTTCGTCAGCGAGAGGAGATCACGGAGCACGAGGGGTCACCCGACCTGCCAGAGCTGACTCAGCAGGTACCAGTTGAGCGCCCACATCACGACGAACACCCCGAGGAAGATGGAGGTGAGGATGAACGTCCCGCGCATGCTCAGGAGGTGGTGGGCGGTGTCCTTGTGACCCCCACCGTCGGCGACGGCCGTCGGTCGCGTCACCGGGAGGCCGCCCTGGTACCGGTCGCCAGCGAGGAGCGAACCGACGGCGACGAGGACGAACAGCGCGCCGCCGATGATGGAGATGAGCGCCATCACGCCGAAGATGACGAAGAGCGGCCGGGCCGCCGCGAAGCTGAACTCGGTGCCCGGAATGTCCATCACGGAGGGGTGCCGGCGCGGGATGCCGTAGAGGATGCCGAGATACATCATCATCAGCGAGGTGATGCCCATCGCGCCCCCGTAGAGGTAGGGCTGGATCGTCGCGATGGGGCGGGCGATCCACTCCCGGCCGAAGACGAGGCGCAGGACGTAGTAGCCGAGGCCCATGAACGCCAGCGTGGTGCCCGTGGCGACGGTGGCGTGGAAGTGCCCGACGGTCGCCAGCGTGTTGTGCCAGGTCATGTTCAACTGCATCTGGCCCATCATGACGCCGGTGATGCCCCCGAGGAAGCCAAAGAGGATGATCGAGAGGATGGTGGCGGAGAAGCCGGGGTCCTTCCACGGCGCGGACCAGAGCCACCCGAAGGTGCCGCCGCCCTCGCCGCGCTTCCGGCGGCCGATCTCCAGTCCCGCCGGGATGGCGAAGGCGTGGATCATGCTCGCGACGACCGCCCCGTAGGCGGAGTAGGAGGTGTTCCAGAGCCGCCACGCGGCGGAGACGCCGGGGTCGGACATCAGGTGGTGGGCCGCGCCCATGTTGATGAAGAAGAGGTAGAGGACGAAGGCGGACCGGGACACCTTCTCGCTCGCGACTTCGGCGCCGCCGACGACGTGGGTCATGAAGTACCAGACCGAGATCATCGCCAGCAGGTTGATCTGCTGGCTGCCGTGACCGACGATCCAGTACATCTGCCGGTACCACGCGGCGTCGATGTGGGCGAGCATCCCGACCCGCCAGAGGAAGGTCGGAACGTACGTGATGAGGCCGCCGACGATGGCCTCCGCGGCGACGATGGAGGTGATGAACGCGCCGAAGGCGACGAGCGGGAGCGTCCCGCCCGGATTCTCCCGCTTCTCGTGCCAGATGGTCGCGAGGAAGGGAAGCGCCGCGACGAGCGCCCCGGCCAGGAAGACGACCACGCCGAGGTAGAACCACGGCGAGGACGGGAGGGGCGCATAAGAGGTCAGAAGCGGCGCCTGATTCGGCTGTTTCGTCAGCCAGATGGCGACGTTGATGAGCACCGCCCCGCCGAGCATGAGCGCGTAGCCCGCCTTCGCCACCCGCGGGAGCGACAGCGGTCGGCCGAGGACGTACGGCCCGCCCACGTAGAGGACGGCGATTTCCATGAAGATCATCCAGAAGATGAGCAGGTTCCACGCGTGGATGCTCAGGAAGGTGTAGAAGTCCGCCGGCGCGAGGAGGCCGACGAGCTCCCACCGCGTCAGCGCGACGAAGATGGCGAAGAGGCCGCCGATCAACAGCGCGACGATGGCCGTCAGGCCGAACAGTTTCACCATGTCCTCGGCGGACCGGTGAATCTGCAGGCCGGTCACCGAGCAGGTCCGATACCCCTCGTCGTCGTAGCTGAACGTGCTGAATCCAAACATCTCAGACCACCTCCACGACACCTTTCATGCCGAGCGCGAGGTGTGGCTGGCAGTAGTACTTGTACACCCCTTCGCTCTCGAACGTGTGCTGGAAGCTGAACCCGTCGTTCTCGATGGGTTCGTGCCCGCTCCAGTCGGTCGGTCCCGACTCGACGAGGACGTTGTGCGTCGGCGACGCCCACTCGAAGGTGACCGTCGTCCCCGGCGAGACGCGGACCGCAGCGGGGTCGTAGACGTACTCGCCGCCGGGGCCGACGGTGACCGTCACCTCGTCGGCACCGGTTTCGTCGGCCGCCGATCCCTCCCAGTTGCTCGTCTCGCCGCCGCGGGCGTTCCCGGTGAACCAGCCGTCGTAGGCGGCGCCGCTCGCGCCGCTGCCGCCGTCGTCGCCGCTCGATCCGCCGCTCCCGCTCACGTCCGGCACCGACTCCCGCACCTCGAACGTCGCGTGCATGGTTCGGTGGCCGGTGCCACAGAACTCGTTGCAGACGACGTGGTAGGTGCCGGGCTCGTCGAACTCCATCGGCACCTTCCACTCGTAGCCGGGGAGCATCTGGAGCGAGAGCTGTTTGCTCAGCGTGTCCTCCTGCCGGACCGAGAAGCCGTGTTGTACGTCGTAGGAGCCGAGGTGGAAGACGTACTCTCGGCCCGTCTCCAGCACGGCGGGCAACCCGTCGAAGGCGTAGCGCATCGCCCCGATGTACACCTCGTCACCCGACGGGACGAGCGCACCGTCGAGGTCGCCAGCCTGCTGTTTGTACGTGTTCACCTTCTCCCGGTAGTCGGCGGTGGAGAGTTTCAGCGTCTCGCCCACCTGATTCTGCTCGCCGAACTGCATCCACCCGACCATCCAGCCGAAAAGCGTCACCGCCCACACGCCCGACACGCCGAGCCAGATGGTCTCCCGTCTGTTCACCGTCTCGTTCCACCAGTCGCCGTCCGGAGATTCGATTGGTGATTTCATTATCCTGGCTTGACGCTCATCAGGTCGATCAGACCCCAGACGATGTACGAGAGCGTGAAGTACAGCAACGCGGCGCCCGCGAGGAGCCACGGACTCTCCAGTAGTTGCTGGGGCCACGGTTCGCCTGCTTGTTCGGTCGACTCACCCGATCCTGCCATACGACAACGTGGGTGTATTGACTGCGTATCTCTATGTGCGAACGTGTTCGGGTCGCTTCCAAGCCGAAGAAAATCGACGACCGCTATCGCTACCGTTGTCGCTCGATAATCCGCTTCGCCGCCGCGGCTTTCTCCTTCCAGCCGTAGCCCGCTTCGTAGACGTGGCGTTTCTTCTCGACCAGCGCCGCGGGACTCGCCTCCTCGAAGCCGCCGCGGTCCCACGCGCCGCTCTCGCGCAACCACTCGACGACGTTTTCCTTCGTCTCCGGCCACGACAGCCCCACCATCTCGTACCACGCGATCATGGCGAAGACGGCGTTGTCGTGACAGCCGGGGACGCTCCCGCGTTCGTAGATGGTCTTGATGGGATCGCGGGTCGGCACCGACACTTCCTCGCGGTACTCCTCGGCGGGCAGGAGACGGAGGCGGTCGTTCGCGTCGTCGATGCGGCCGTCACGGCGGAGGCGTTCGACTGCCGCCTGTCGGAGCGGGCCCCACTCCTCGACGGCTTCAGGTACTGCGTCCGCGTCGGTGACGCCGCCGGAGAGGACGGCCACCACGTCGACGTAGGCGGCCTCGATGTCGGCCCACGGCGTTCCCTCGAACCGGCAGTCCGAGTCGTGGAGGCTGTTGGTCGTCCGGCAGTCGGGGCAGGGGTAGTCGAACGTCGGCACTACTGCTGGCTGTGTAGCGCGAACGTATAGGGGTTATCGTAACCGGCGCGAGCGTCTCGCCATCGCTCGGGTCCAACGCTACTAACGCGCGAGAGCCGCCAGTTCGTCGCGTACCGACAGAAAACGTATAACGGCGTGCGGTGAACACGCCGTTGTTGCCGGATGCGTCTACTTCTCCAATACGGCGGTGTCGGTTCGGGAACGCTCGGCGACTTTCTCGTGGCTCTCGTGGTGGTAGTCGGTATTCTGATCGCTGTTCTCCTCGTTGGGAGGCTATTCGAGCGGTTCTTTTGACCGATTCGTGGCCCGTATCGGGACCGCCGTTCGTGACGACTACCGTCGCGCTTATCCACCCCGCTCCACAATCCACCGTCGATGCGTCCCGACCCGCTCTACGCCCGGTATCCGTTCTTCCGCGCCGCCCGCGAGGCGGTCCAGCGGGCGGACATCTCGCCCCCCCGGCTGGTCACCGAGGGCGACCCCGCCGTCGAGCGCGCCCGCGAACGCGTCGAGCGCGCGCTCATGTCGGGCACCGTCGAGTCCGAGACGCCCGAGCGCTGGAGCGACCGGGACGAACTCCTCTCCTATCCCATCGCGCGCATCCTCGTCTCGCTGGTCGACGTGCGCGCCGCGGTGGAGAAGTACGCCGAGGCGGAGGCGGCGACGGCCTTCGACCGTCTGACCGACGACCTCACCGCCGACGACGAGGCGCTCCGGAGCGTCGAGACGCCACCCCGCGTCGACCTCGCGACGGTCCTCGACGAGTTCGATCTCACCGACGCCGTCACACGGGTCGACGACGACCGCCACCGCGCCCGCTACCGGATCGACGTGGACGCGTATCTCCGACTCGCCGATCCGGACTGGGGCGACGGCTGGCGGCTCGTCAACCGTGATCTGGCCGCCGGCGAGGTGCCCATCGCGGGCGAGGAACTCCATCGCCTGCTCCGGGAGGCCGTCCGCCGCCGGGTCGCGGACGGCCTCCCGTTCGACGTGCGGGGGAGCGCCGCGGGTGACGAACTCGCCGCGGCGCTGGACGCGGACGTGCGCACGCTCCGTGACCGACTCGCAGAGCGGGAGCGCCTGCCCGACATCGACACCGTCGCCCCCGCGCAGTTCCCGCCGTGTATGCAGGCGTTGCTCGACGGTGAACAGGGGGACCTCCCGCCACACGCCGCCTTCGCGGCGACCGCTTTCCTCGTCTCGCTCGGCCTCGACGCCGACACCATCGCCGAGCGGTGGCCCGTCCTCGACGACGACCACCTCGACTACCGGGTGACGGTCCTCGACGACCGGTCGGGGAGCCAGTATCCCGCGCCCTCGTGTGCGACGATGCAGACGTTCGGCGACTGCGTGAATCCGGACGCGCGGTGCGAGACCATCGATCACCCACTCCGCTACTACGCGTCGGCGGTCGCTGAGCGTGACACTGCTGACGGGGCGGCGGATTAGTCCGCGAGAAGGAAGCCGACGCCCGCCATCACGAGGATGAACAGGACGATACTGCCGACGAGCGCTAGCCCGCCGGCCGAACCCAGGCCGCCGTCGTTGTAGGTGGTGCCGATGCCCACGACAGCCGCGACGAAAAGCCCGACTGCGCCGGCGGAGATGGCGATTTTCCGGACCATCCCCTCTTCGAGTTCCATATGCGGGCATCCGCCGGCCTCGGCAAAAGGGCTTCGATGACACGCCGATCACGAATTCGTTCGTATTCGACACGTATTCCCCACCGAAACGAGGGTTTAGATGTGTCGAGCCCCAAGGAACAGTAACGGAGCGACCGGCGCTCCCACACCGCAGTCGCGGTCGACCGCGACTGCCCCACCTACCATGACGCACCCAGCACACACACCCGCGTCACTGCCAGCAACCCGCTCGAAGACCACCTTCCCCGCCGCCGGCACGTCGGGGCGCGCTCGTCGCGCCCGCGTCGAACCCATGGCTGTCCGGCCGCTTCGTGACGGCCGGTACGCAGTCGAGACGGACGGGAGCACGTACGTCGTCGACCTCGACGCTCACACGTGTACCTGCCCGGATCACCAGTTGCGACACGCCCGGTGCAAGCATCTGCGTCGGGTCGCCCTCGAAGTGACCGAGCGCCTCGTCCCGCCGCCCGGCGAACGGACCGCCGTCTGTGCGGTCTGTGGCGGGCGGACGTTCGTCCCGACGGCGTTTCGCGGCCCCGCGCTCTGCCCCCGACACGACCACCGGCCGGGCGACCTCGTCCGCGACCGGGAGACGGGGACCCGTCTGATCGTCGTCGCGGCGACCGACGAACGTGCCGACCGCGTCGAGACCGTGGAGGGTCGTCTCGTCGCCAACTACCCCACCAACGCCGACTACGGTGCCCACGAACCCGTCTTCCGGGCGGTCTACCTCGACTCGCTCCGGCGCGACGGCGACGTGCGACGGTACGCCTTCCCGGCGTCCCGACTCCAGCGAGTCGGAACGAGAGTGACGGACGACACTGACACCGAGTCCCGTCCCTCGCCGACCGAGGAGGGGACCGCTTCCCCGACGACCGCCTAGTCGTCCAGCCGCGTCTGTGTCGAGTGGCCGACGAGTTCGTCCAGATCCTCCCCATCGGCCAGCGCAGTCTCCTTCTTGACCCGGTAGTTGCCCCCGTCGGTGACGTGGAGGTCGCCGGGGTGGAAGAAGTACCAGTCCTCGCGGTCGAAACGGACGGCGATCCGGGCCTTCGCGCCGAAGTTGCGGGCGAAGTAGATGAGCGATTCGACCTCCTCGCCCGAGAGGTAGATGGGGTCGCCGGCGCTCGATTTCGCCTCGATGGCGTAGAACTTCTCGCCGTCGCCGGCGAGGACGTCGGGGAGGTCACGCTCCGTTGCGCTCCCACTCGCCGGCGCGCGCATGACCGCGAAGCCCGCGGCGTCGAGTTCGTTGACGAGTTCGCGCTCCCGGCGGTCCCCCTTGCGGTTCGCGGACATACCGTGGACTGGGCGACGGCAGGTTATAAATAGCCGGTCGATCAGTCGTCGCCCGTTTTCAGTCGACCCCTACGTCCCGTGATCCCACGAGTCCATGTACTCCCGCTGTTCGTCGCTCAGGTCGTCGATGGCGATGTCCTCGGCGTCGAGTTTCACCTCCGCCACCTCCCGATCCAGTCGGTCCGGCACCTCGTGGACGCCGGCGTCGTAGGCGTCGGAATTCGCGGCGAGTTCGCGCACGCAGACAGCCTGCACACCGAAGCTCTGGTCCATCACCTCGACGGGGTGACCCATCGACAGCGGACCGGCGAGGTTGACCAGCCGCCCCTCGGCGAGCACGTTCAGTCGGCGGCCGTCGGGGAGTTCGTACTCCTCGACGCCGTCGCGGACCTCGCGCGTCGAGACGGCCATGTCGGCGAGCGTGTCGAGATTGATCTCCACGTCGAAGTGGCCGGCGTTGGCCAGCAGAACGCCATCCTGCATCCGCTCGAAGTCCTCGCGGGTGATCACGTCTCGGTTGCCCGTCGTCGTCACGAACACGTCGCCTTCGGCGGCGGCGTCGTTCATCGGCATCACGTCGTACCCCTCCATATGCGCCTCCAGCGCGCGCCGGGGGTCGACCTCGGTGACGATCACGTTGGCGTTCATGCCCGCGGCCTTCTTCGCGACGCCGCGGCCGCAGTAGCCGTAGCCTGCGACGACCATCGTCTTGCCCGCGATGGCAAGGTTGGTCGTCATCGCGATGTTGGTCAGGGCGGACTCGCCGGTGCCGTGAACATTGTCGAACAGCGTCTTCATCGGCGTGTCGTTGACGGCGAACATCGGATACTCCAGCGCGCCGTCGTCGGCCATCGACCGCAGGCGGTGGACGCCGGTGGTCGTCTCCTCGCACCCGCCCTTGAGCTGTGGAATCAGGTCGGGGTGTTCGTCGTGGATGTGTGTCACCATGTCGGCGCCGTCGTCGACGGTGATGGTGGGGTCGACCCCCACCACCGCCTCGATGGCGTCGTAGTACTCGTCGGTGTCGACACCGTGGGCGGCGTAGGAGGTGACGCCGTCGACGGCGTTCAACGCCGCGCTCACGTCGTTCTGCGTCGAGAGCGGGTTACAGCCGGTGATGGCCACCTCCGCGCCGCCGACGGCGAGAAGTTCGACGAGGACGGCCGTCTTGGCCTCGACGTGCATCGCCATCGCGATTCGCTCGCCGGCAAGGGGTTGGTCGGCTTCGAAGTCCTCGCGGAGTTCGGCGAGGATGGGCATGTGTGCCTCCGCCCAGTCCATCTTCCGACGCCCGTCGGCACGGGCGGCCTCGGGGTCGTCCAGTCGTTCGTCTATCGTCGGAGCGGTCATACGCTCCGTAACGGCAGGCGTGGCAAAACGCTACCGTCTCCAGTGCCTCGCTTGCTGGCCGTGCCAACATTGCCACACCGACAAACTATTAGTAGATTGGCCGTCGTTAGCCACCTAACCTCTCTCAAACGACTGATATGGACGAGGAGTTCCAGGTGTTGTGCGTGGACGACGACGAGGCGGTTCTCGACTTGGTAGCCGAATTTCTGGCTCGCACGGACGATCGACTCCAGATCGTCACCGAGACGAGTGTGCACGCGGCCCTCGACCGCCTCGACGGGGACGAGCCGTCTATCGACGCCATCATCAGCGACTACCAGATGCCGGAGATGGACGGCCTCGACTTCCTCGACCGCGTCCGTGACGACTATCCCGACCTCCCATTCGTCCTCTTTACCGGGCAAGGGAGCGAGGCCATCGCGAGCGAGGCTATCGCTCACGGCGTCACCGACTACCTCCAGAAGGAGACGGGGACCGACCAGTACACCGTCCTCGCGAATCGGGTGACGAACGCCATCGAGCGCCAGCGGATGGCGGCGGAACTGAAGCGACGCGAGGCGCACCTCCGGCAGGCGCAGTCGGTGGCGAATCTGGGGAGTTGGTGGACGGATATCGCTTCCGACGACCTCCACTGGTCGGACGGGGTGTACGAGATTTTCGAGACGACCGACCTCGACGAGCCGCTCGATCACGAGCAGTTCCTCTCCTACGTCCACCCGGAGGACCGGGCGTTCGTCGAGCAGAAGTGGACGGCGGCGCTGGACGGCCAACCCTACGACATCGAACACCGCATCGTCGTCGACGGGGAGACGAAGTGGGTCCGCGAACGGGCCGAGATTACATTCGAGGACGGCACGCCCGTCCACGCCATCGGCGTCGTGCAGGATATCACCGACCGCAAGGGGCGCCAGCAGCGACTGCAGGAGACGAACCGGCGCCTGCAGGCGGTGCTCGACACCGTCGACGCCGCCATCTTCGTGAAAGACGTCGACGGCACCTACCGCCTGTTCAACGACACGGCTCGGGAGATGCTGGGGCTCGACGACGACGCCGACGTGACGGGGCTGACAGCCGCCGACCTGTTCCCCGACGCGGTCGCCGAGGCGTTCCGCGCCGACGACCGGCGGGTGTTGGAGACGGGCGAGACGATCCGGACGGAGGAGTCGGTCCCCCACACCGACGGCGACCACATGCATCTCACGATCAAGAGCCCAATCTTCGACGATGACGGCAACCCGAGCGGTATCTGTGCCGTCTCGACCGACCTCACGGAGCGGGTCGAGAGCGCGGACACGAACGACGACGAATCCGCGGGCGATCCACCGAGTTAGACGCCCGCTCGCTCCAGCAACGCCGCGGCACGTGTCGCCGCCCGGTCCATCACCGCCGCCTCGTCCAGCGTCAGCACCTCGCGGTCGCGCATGAGCACCTGCCCGTCACAGACCGTGTGGCGCACGTCCGACCCGCGGACGGCGTAGGCGAGATGGCTCACGAGGTCGTGTTCTGGCGTCAGGTGTGGCGCGTCGAGGTCGATCACCGCGAGGTCGGCCGCGGCGCCGGCCTCGATCCGGCCGGTGTACAGTCCGAGTACGTCGGCGCCGCCAGCCGTCGCCATCCGCACGGCGTCGGGCGCGGCGACCGCGCTCGCGTCGTCGGCCGCGAGTTTACCTAGCATCGCCGCGTCGCGCAGTTCGTCGAAGAGGTCGAGGTCGTTGTTCGAGGCGGCGCCGTCGGTGCCGAGGCCGACCGACACGCCGGCGTCGAGGAGGCGCTGCACCGGCGCCATCCCCGACGCGAGTTTCATGTTCGACGCCGGGCAGTGGACGACGCCCGTGCCGGTTTCGGACAGGAGGTCGATCTCCGTCCCGTCGAGGTGGACGCCGTGGGCGAGGAAATCCGCCTCGGTGCAGAGTCCTCGCTCCTTCGCCCACGCCAGCGGCCGCGCCCCCCGCTCCTCGACGATGGGGTCGACCTCGTCCCGCGTCTCGTTGGCGTGGTAGTGGACGGGGACGCCCGCCTCGTGGGCCTCCTCCGCCGCGCGTTCCAGCAACTCGGGCGTGACGGTCGTGAGACTGTGGGGCATCACCGCCGTCGAAATTCGGCCTCCTGCGGCGCCGTCGAGTTGTCGAGCCATTTCGACGCTCTCCTCGATGTCGGCTCGGGCCGCCTCGTCGTCCTTGCCGGCGGAGATGGCGCCGTGGCCCAGCATCGCTCGCATCCCCGACGCCTCGACCACGTCGGCCGTGCGGTCGATTTCGAAGTACATGTCCGCGAAGGTCGTCGTCCCCGACTTGATCATCTCCAGGACGCCGAGTGCGGCACCGGCTTCGATGTCCTCTGGTTCGAGCGCCGCCTCGACCGGCCAGATGTCCTCCCGGAGCCACGCATCGAGGGGTTTGTCGTCGGCGTGGCCGCGCAGGAGTGTCATGGCGACGTGGGTGTGGGCGTTCACCAGCCCCGGCATCACCAGACAGCCATCGGCGTCGAGTTCCTCGTCGCCGCCGAGTTCCGCCCCGATTTCGACGATGTCGCCGGCCTCGCGGTCGACGAGCACGTCCGCCTCGGTGACGGTCATGTCCGTTCGGAGGATGCGCCCACCACGAATCGCGAGCGTAGCCATGTCCCACCCTTACCCCCGGCCGAGTTAAGCCTCCGGGGTTCGGTGAAAAGACGTTTACCGCCGGCGCGGGACGCACGAACCGATGCCCTCCATCACGCGCAGACGCGTTCTCTCCGGAGCCGTGGCCTTCCTCACCGGCTTCGCGGGCTGTTCCGGCGAAACGTCGTCGGGATCGAGCTACCCGCCCGAAGACGTCGACAACGTCGCTATCGACCCCGACGCGTACAGTCTCCGTAATCCCCGCACCGAGCCGACCGTCTGGACCGACGAGCGCCCGACAGCGGACGAGGACGGGGCCACCCACTACTGGAGTCACGTATTCGTCACCAGCAGCGACGACGCCGCGAACGTCTCCTTCGCGGACGTGCCGGGTGCCGACGAGGCTCGTGACTTCCTCGATTCGACCGACTACGACGCCGCGACGGTGTACGTCGAGCAGTCGACGGTGCAGGAGTGTTTCGCGCCCGAACTCTGCTACGTCCAGTGGTCGGAGACGGAGGTGGAGACGAGCTACACCCGCCGGTACCGCGACGCCGACGTGGCCTGCGAAACCGACGCCGAGGATGTCGTCGCGACGCTCGTCCGCATCCCCACGGTGCTCGACCCGAGCGACATCAGTAGCTACGGATCGAGCCACGGCTCCGGCACGTGCGAGCGGCGGAACGAGCGGATTCGGCGGCGGCAAAACGCGAGCGAGGGGTCGCGATGACCGCCACTCGACGAGGGGTACTCGCCCTCCTCGGTTCCGCCGCCCTCGCGGGCTGTAGCGCCACGAACCCGCTCGGCGGCGACGACGAAACGGAACTCGACGGGGCGGCGATCCGTGCGGCCGTCACGGCGGACGCTCCGCCGTCGATCCCCGAACGTCTCCCCGTCGGCATCGGCGACGATCACCTCGCGGCGACTCGCGGCCGGGCGCGGTCGCTGATCGACGCCGTCCCCGCCACTCTCGGCCCCGAGCAGGTGCCGAACGGCGCCATCCGAGAGCGCATCGGTCGACGGCGCGAGCACGCCGTCGACAGTTTCGACGCGGCCGCCGAGGCCGCGACGCCGTTCGAGCGGCTGGAGGCGTTCGCCCACGCCCGGGCCGAAGCCCGCTTCGCCGCCGGCGCGTGGCGCGCCATCGACGAGGGGCTAACCCGCGAGGACCTGTCCGACGAGGCCGACGCCGTCCGCGCGGACCGCCGCGCGTTCCGGGAACGGTGGCAGTACGTCGGCGGCGACCCCGTCACAGCGGTGCGGGTCCACGCCGCCATCGAGCGCCGGGCCGACCCCGGCCGGACGGATATGGCGTTCGGCGAGCCCCGCCGCTACCGCCTCGGCAACCCGCTCGGCGTCGGTGAAATCGCCGAGGAGATCGAACGCGCACGCGTCGCCGTCGACGACGCCGCCCACTGCTACGACCGACTGGTCCAGTCCGTCGACGAGCCGACGCCTCTCCACGACCGATTCGTCGACGCTCGCGAGACGTTGCGCGACGCGTTCGAGGCCGAACGCGAGGCGTTGCCGTCGGTCGATCCCGAGCAGCCGTGGCAGGTCGAGGGCGTCGACGTGGAGGAGACGCCCGCCGAGGCGGCGCTGGAGGAACTCTACCGCCCGGTCGACCCGCGGCGCGACGACGGGTGGGCCGAGACGACGCCCGCCCGGGCGCTCCTCTGGGCGCACGGCTCCTTCGTCGGGTTGGGGGCGTTCGCGTCGCTCCGAGAACGGGTCGCCGACGGCGAGACGTTCGCTGTCGAGTCGGCCGAGGACGTGGCCGCGATGCGGTCCGACGCCATCGAGGCGGTGCGGACGGCGGCCGACGAGTCGTCGGTCCCGGTGCTGACGCGGACGATGCTCACCGACGTGTCGGCGCGGATCGGCCACACCGACGAGCGACTATCGAAAGCCGACGACGACGTGACCGCCGCCCGCATCCGGCGCGAGGTGTCGACGTATCTCGTCGCGGCGGCACGGGCGCGGGCGACGCCGGCGGCGAGCGAGCGGGTGGCGGGGGCGCTTCAGTAGGCGAGGCCTCGGTCGCGTCGCTGATTTCGCCTCGCCACCGCGCTCCGCGGCTCACCA
Source organism: Haloplanus aerogenes (assembly GCF_003856835.1). NCBI lineage: Archaea > Methanobacteriati > Methanobacteriota > Halobacteria > Halobacteriales > Haloferacaceae > Haloplanus > Haloplanus aerogenes. The sequence goes on along the minus strand of NZ_CP034145.1, from coordinate 3,366,299 downwards.
CGTTCGGCCTCGCTTCCGAAAGGCAGTTGCCTCGGGGACGAGACGTGTGACTCGATGCGCATCGCCGTCCCCAACAAAGGCCGCCTGCACGACCCGTCGATCGACCTGCTCGAACGCGCCGGCCTGCATCTCGAAGGCGGCGCGGACCGGAAACTCTACGCGGATACGGTCGATCCCGACGTGACCGCCCTGTTCGCCCGCGCCGCCGACATTCCCGAGTACGTCGCGGACGGCGCTGCGGCGGTGGGGATCACGGGCCTCGATCAGGTGCGGGAGTCGGGCCACGACCTCGTCGACCTGCTCGATCTGGAGTTCGGCCGCTGCCGCCTCGTCGTCGCCGCGCCGGAAGACGGCGACATCGAAACGGTCGAGGATCTGGCGGGCGGCACCGTCGCCACCGAGTTCCCGCGGATCACTCGCGACTTTTTCGAGGAGCGAGGCATCGACGCCGAAGTCGTCGAGGTGACGGGCGCGACGGAACTCACCCCACACGTCGACATGGCCGACGCCATCGTCGACATCACGTCGACGGGGACGACCCTCCGGGTCAACCGACTGGCCGAAATCGAGGAGGTGCTCGCCAGCTCGGTCCGCCTGTTCGCTCGCCCGGACGTGGTCGACGACGAGAAGGTGCAGCAACTCGTCACCGCGTTCGAGTCGGTCCTCGCCGCCGAGGACAGGCGGTATCTGATGTTGAACGTTCCCGAGGACCGCCTCGACGCCGTCCGCGACGTGCTCCCGGGAATGGGCGGCCCGACGGTGATGGACGTGGCCGGCACCGACGACGTGGCCGTTCACGCCGTCGTCGAGGAGCGTGCGGTGTTCGGGATCATCAACGACCTCAAGGCGATGGGCGCGAGCGACATCCTCGTCACCGAAATCGAGCGGCTCGTGGAGTAGCGTCCCGTCCCTGTTCGAATCCACCGGCCGACTCCAGTGAGCTACCGGTCGACCGATCAACCAACCGTTCTCCTTCCCAAAAAATGAAATCTCACTCACAATGTTATCCTTTCAGAGCGCCAACAGTCGGCTGGTGACCGTCTCATGGAAAAGAACGTCGGCGGCTACGATCGAATCGGGCGGCTCGTAATCGGTGCGTTGCTCCTCGTCGGGGGAATCGTTGGCTATGCCGGGCTGATGCGCGTCGCTGTGGGCCCCGTCCCACAGGCGCTAATGGCGCTGATACTCGTCCTGATCGGTGTCATCCTGCTCGTGACGGGCTACACTCGGAAGTGCGTCCTCAACAGCGTACTGGGGATGAACACCTACAGGCCGCGCAGTCGCTGACTCGGGCCGGCGGCCATCGGTGCCGAGCACGACGCGCTGACACGCCCTACTCCCGTTCGCCCGGTGCCGGCTCCCACCGGTCGGCGTCGACGAGCGCCGAGTCCGTGTCCTCCGTCCGCAACTCGGGTGTCGTCACCGCCCCGTCGATCCGCAGAGTACCGGTCCGCCACCGCGCCCACCCGGCGATGGCGGCGGTGCCCACGACCATCGCGCCGAGGCCGAGGAGGCCGGCTTCGGGGCCGAAGGCGCCGCCGGTGAGCAGATCCGGCCCCGTCTCCTCGACGACGACGACGCTCGCGCCGACGCCGAGGCCGGAGACGGGGAAGCCGTAGACGCCGCCCTGAAACAGGTTCCACGTCGTGTGCAGGCCGATGGGCACCGCGAGTTCGCCGGTCAGGACGTAGCCCGCCGCGAGCATGCCGCCCGCGAGGACGATGGCGCCGGTGCTCAGGAGCGTCGCGTTCGGATTCGTCGCGTGCGCGAGGCCGAACACGAGCGACGAGAGGATCGTCGCCCCGACGACGGCGCCGCGCTCTCCCAGTCGACCGACGAGACCCTCCGCCGCGTTCGTCAGCAGGTAGCCCCGCAGGAGGAGTTCCTCGTAGACGCCGACGACGACGAAGGCGACGACGAGGCCCGCGAATCGGACGAGAAAGCCCGACTGCGGCTGGATCGTGTCGGTGATCCGCACCCACCCGGCGCCGAGGGCGACGAGAAAGAGGAGCGTCATCAGACCGGCGCCGAGGGCGAGGCCGAACCCGCAGTCCAGCCACCAGTCGCGGTCGAGCCGAAAGCCGAAATCGCGCACGTACCGCCGGTCGATGTACCGCCCGGCGATCAGGACGGCGAGCGAGACGGTGCCGCCGGTGAGGGCGATGCCGGCGACGGCGCTCACCGTCGTCGCGGTCGCCTCGCCGACGACGGTCGCGAGCCACGACCGAACGGGACCGAGGCCGACGCTCGCCCCGAGACTCGTCCCGACGGCCAGAAGCGCCGTGACGACGATCAGGAGGACGACCCGGAGGAGCGCCCGGGGGCGGCGCTCGGCGTCGTTCCACAGCAACGCACGGGGGCCCATGGACGGATTGCGAACGGGCGTGACCTTAGTACCGTCGCTGGTCGCGACGCTCGGTCGGCCAGTCACCTACTCCAGTCTGAATTTCTCTGCAGAATCTATAATGAATATATGGGTAAATTATGTGTTAATAGAGAACGAAGAACATGGTATGGGTACACATACGTTCGGCGACGACCTGCTCCCGTCGGTCGACTCGCCGCTCGACGCCGTCGACACGCTCCTCACGGGCGGTGGTGTACTCGGCGTGTTGACGTACGTCGTGGGGCTTCTCGTCGGCAACGTCGAGGCGGCGACGCTGGGCGTGTGGATCGGCGTCGCCTGCGTACTCGGTACGCTCACGTTTCGGAGCGTGCGGGGGCTCGTCCGATCGGTCGCCTAACCCGGCGCCGAGAGGACGAGCACGTAGAGGCTGAAGAGGACGCTCCCGAGGATGATGCTGACGACGGCGTGAATGAGGGTGACGCCGGCGGTCAACCGCCGGTCGAGGTCGTAGACGTACCGCACGAGCACCGCGTCGACGACGAGGGCGACGACGACGGCGGGGAGCGACGGGAGTTCGAGTGCCGCGGCGACGACGGCGATGGCGGCGGGGAGCGGCCCGACGAGGAAGGCGTTCCGAATCGGCACGTCTCCGAGGACGTTTCGAGCGGCGAGATGCGCCGTGAGGGAGAGAAAGAGGGCGAACAGCGCGGCGGTGCCGGCGACGGCGATGGGAGACGCCGACCCGACGCCGGTCTGCAAGGGGACCATCGGGGCCGCTGACTATCCCAGGAGGCCGAGTTCTTCGAGGCGAGAGACGATCACGTCGACGGCTTCCTCGGCATCTTCGGGCTGTTTGCCGCCCGTGATGACGAGTTTGCCGGAGCCAAAGAGGAGCGCGACCACGTCGGGGTCGTCGAGTCGGTAGACGAGACCGGGGAACTGCTCGGGTTCGTACTCGATGTTTTCCAACCCCAGACCGATGGCGATGGCGTTCAGGTTCAGGTTCCGACCGAGATCGGCGCTCGTGACGATGTTCTGGACGACGATTTCGGGGTCCTCGTCCACGTTGATCTTGAGTTCGCGGAGCTTGTCGAAGACGATGTGCAGGCTCTCGTGAACGTCGGCGGTCGACTTCGCGCCGGTACAGACGATTTTCCCCGACCGAAAGATCAGCGCCGCCGACTTCGGATTCTGGGTCCGGTAGACCAGTCCGGGAAACTGCTCGGGGTCGTAATCCGCCCCTTCGAGGTCCATCGCTACGCTCTGGAGGTCGAGTTCCTGTCCGATGCCGGTAGAAGCCACCACGTTCTCGATGTTGATTGTCTCCTTGGGATCGGTCATGAGACGGTTTAAATGTCGTATTTAAGGTTTAAAAAGGTTGGTGCAGACTGTCGACAGCTTCCGCCACCCCAGTTCGGTACCCTCATGCCACCGGCGGTCGGACGGGAGAGCGTGTACGGTCTCGAACTCGCGGGCGAGGACGACGCCTTCGCGGCCCGGGAGGCGGCGTGTGCGGCGTCGGCGGTGGACGTGGTCGCGCCCGGTCTCGCCACGGCCCGCGGCGTCGACGCCGACCGCCTCCGGACGCTCGCCTACACGCACCGCGCCAGCCGCCTGCTCGGTCGGTGTGCGGCGAGCGTCGACGCCGCGCGGTCGCTCGTCGAGGCGGCGACGATGGATCGCTCCGGCACCGTCGCCGTCCGCGCCCGCGACGTGCGGGGAACTGCCGCGGTCGACACCCGCCGCCTCGAACGCGAACTGGGGGCTGCGCTCGTCGACCGCGGCTTCACTGTCGACCTCGACGACCCCGACCACGAACTCCGCGTCTGCTGTGCCGACGACACCTGTCTCGTGGGCTGGCTGGTCGCCGAGAGCGTCCGCGACTACGGCGACCGCCGGCCCACGGACCGCCCCTTCTTCCAGCCGGGGAGCATGGACCCCCTCGACGCCCGCGCGCTCGTCAACCTCGCCGGTGCGGAGCCGGGGGCGACGATTCTCGACCCGATGTGCGGGACCGGGGGGACGCTCATCGAGGCGGGACTGGTCGGCGCGCGCGTCGTCGGCGTCGACGCTCAGCGGAAGATGGTGCGGGGCGCCCGCGAGAACTGCCGGGCGTATCTCGACGGCGAGTACCACCTTCTGCGGGGCGACGCCACCAGCCTCCCCCTCCGAGACGACGCCGTCGACGGCGTCGTCTTCGACGCGCCCTACGGTCGGCAGTCGAAGATTGCACGCCACTCCCTGACCGACCTCGTGGGCGGCGCCCTGACGGAGGCGGCCCGGGTCGCCCCGCAGGCCGTCGTCGTCGGTGACCGACCGTGGGCCGAGACGGCCGCCGACGCGGGATGGACCGTCGAGGAGACGTTCGAGCGCCCGGTCCACCGGTCGCTCACGCGGTACGTGTTGCTGTTGCGCCGGTAGGGAGGGCGGCGTTCAGGCCGTCTCGGGGCTCGATTCGGCGTCGCTCTCCGATCGGAAGAACCCCGACGCGCCCTGTCCGCGGTTGCCGAGCATGAGCGCGACGAACAGCGCCAGCCCGACGCCCCGGAGGGCAAGGTCGACTCCGAGAGCGACCTCGCTCCCACCACCGCTTCCGATGCCGACGAGGCCGAGGACGTCGAGGACGCCACGGACACCCAGTCCCGGCGCCATCAGCAGGAGCGAACTCAGCGCGAAGGCGGCGCGTTCGAGCCGCGAGACGGGCGTGTAGACGTAGCCGATGACCGTCGCCGCGAGGGCGACGACCCCGAGGAACACGCAGGCGGTCGGGATCAGCACTTCGGGGACGATGTAGGCCAGATCGAACAGGTCGGCAGTTCCGAGGACGCGGTACTTCTCACCGATTTCCAGGTCCGCCGCGTTCGGTTCGCGCCGCAGGAGGACGAGTCCCGGCGTGAGGACGAACGCGAAGGGGACGATGGCCTTGTTCAGGGAGAGCGAGAAGGCCTCGATCCCGGTCTGGAAGGCGTCGGATTTCGCCACCCCGGAGGCGGCGTAGGCGGCGACGGCCACCGGCGGCGTGATGTCCGCGATGACGCCGAAATAGAGGATGAACAGGTGGGCGGCGAGTTCGGGCACGCCGAAGGCGGTCAGCGCCGGCGCGAGCAGGGAGACGAGGATGATGTAGGTCACCGTCGTCGGCATCCCCATCCCGAGGAGGATGGAGGAGACGGCGGTGACGAGGAGGAGGAGGACGAGCGACCCGCCGGCGACGGCTTCGATGAGCGCCACGAGGTTCGGCCCGAGGCCAGAGACGCTGATGACGCCGGGGATGATGCCCGCGGCGGCGACGGCGATGACGACGGGCACGGCCGTCCGCGCGCCGCTCTCCATCGACTTGCCGAGGAAGACGCCGAGGCGGTGGAGACCGTTGTCCGCGAGGCGGGGCTGGCCGATCATCGACGCGTTCGTCTCGGCGGCCCTGTCGACGGCGTCGTCGAACTCCAGCAAGGGGGCGTCGATGTACGGGTGCGTTGCCAGCGTGAGGACGCCCGCGACGATGCTGATGCCGCCGAGTTGGCCGACCGTCGCCGCGAACGCCGCCTGGAGCGACTGGCCGCCCGGCCCGGCGCCGAGGAGGGCGCCGAGGATGCCGGTGCCGGCGACGTACTGCGCGGCGAGGTTGCCGGCGAACAGGCCGACGAACAGCGCGCCGAGGCGACCGCGCGTCTCGTCGCTGTAGGCCGCGACGAGCGTGATCAGCGCGCCGATGGCGATGAGCGTGAACCACGCCGACCGCGCGACCGACAGGCGCTCGACGATGAGGTAGTAGAGCAGGAGGCCGATGGGGACGAGGTAGAACCACCCGGACGTGAGGTGAGACCGGATGTCGACGAGTTCCGAGGGGTCGAGGCCGCCGATACCGAGCCGCGACGCCTCGAAGTGGACCATCACCCAGACGCCGAAGAAGAAGACGATGGCGGGGATGGTGGCGGCGACGATCACGTCCGCGAACGGCGTCGCGGTGTACTGGACGATGAGGAAGGCCGCCGCGCCCATGACCGGCGGGAGGATCTGGCCGCCCGAGGACGCCGAGGCTTCGACGCCGCCCGCGAACTCGGGCCGGTAGCCCGACTTCTTCATGAGCGGAATCGTGAAGGCGCCCGTCGTCACCGTGTTGGCGATGGAGGAGCCGGAGATGGTGCCCATGAACCCGGAGGCGAGGATGGAGGCCTTGGCGGGGCCGCCGCGACGCGTCCCCGTCGCCGCGTACGCGAGGTCGATGAACCACTTGCCGGCGCCGGACATCTCGAGGAAGGCACCGAAGAGGATGAAGATGTAGATGAACTGCACGGAGACGGTCACCGGGATGCCGAAGACACCGTTCTCCGTGTTGTACCAGAGGTTCTGGATGATCGACGGCCACGAGAGTTCGGGGATGGAGAGGACGCCAACGTAGGCGGCGTTCTGGGGGATGAGGACGCCGAACCGGGCGTAGACGATGAACGCCGCCACGATGAGCATCAGGTAGAGGCTGATGGCGCGGCGCGTCGCCTCCAGTACGAGGAGGACGCCGATCACGCCCAGCACCATCGCGTACGAGGTTTCCGTCAGCGGGCCGAGCAGGCCCGCGACGGGGTCGAGGAACGTGAACACCTCGTGGATGGGACGGCCGGCCTCCAGCCCCAGTGCGCGCATCGTCTGAATCTCCTGGAAGTCGGTGACGAAGTAGGCCGCCGAGAGGACGGCCACGGGGATCAGCGCGAGGTCGAACGGCGTTACGCGGTCGAGGTCGGGGTCGACGAAGACCCACCGGAGCGCGTCGCCGACGGCGTGAACGCTCCCCGAGACCGGGTGATCGGGACCGAGACGGTCGTCGAGCGTCGCGCCGAGGGCGATACAGCGCCGCGAAATCGGCCCGTTACCGGTGCTGGAGGGGTAAAGCAGGAAGGTGAGGACGAGGCCGAAAGCGACGTGGATGGCGTTGATCTGGAGTAACTGGAGCGCGACGAACTCGACTTCGCCCACCGCGGGCAGCGTCAAGGAGAGGACGAAGCCCTTCGCGGCGAGCCACATCTGGAACAGGGAGAAGGCGATGCCGATGGCGGCGACAGCGACGGTCGCCCAGCCAGTCAGCGAGCGTTTGCGCTCGATCTCCTGGATGATCGCCTCGGTCTCCTCGGGATCCGGTTCGTCGGCTGTCTCGTCGGCTGGTGGTTCGTCGGTCATCTATCGACTCCGTCGAGGGTAGTGGTGAGGGCGGATCGACGCTGGATCGAGAGCGTCACCGAGCGGGTGTCGGAGAGTGCGACGAGGTCGTAGGTCCGGTCTCCGACGTGGAGTGTGTGGCCGGCGATTCGTCCGGGAGCGACCGTCAGTCGCTCGTAACTCCCCGGTGGATCGTAGATAAAGGTCCCGTTCTCACGGGTGACGTTCGCCCGGCTGGGGAGGCCCCAGCCGTACGATTCGAACTCCATGTGGCTCATCACGAGTCGGTCGCCGCGGACGGTGTACGCCTCGTAAATGCGCGTCTTCTCGACGCTGTGCATGTACTCTAATGCGACGACTGTGCCGTTCTCCACCGGGACTTCGAGATACGTCTCGCCCGTCTCGGCGTCCGCGACGACGAGCACCTTCCGGTCGGGGACGGCCGCGGCGCTCCCGAGAGCGGCGACCAACACGACCAGCACGAGGGCGGCGACGTATCGCTGCTTCATAGCGAGAGGCGGGCCGAACCCGGCCCGTCAGTCCGGCGTTACGCGTCGAAGTACGCGGCCGCGCCGGGGTGGAGTTCGATGGACATGCCGTCCTGTGCCGAGTCGCGGCTGATGAAGTCCGTCTTGATCGTCAGTTCGTCGACGTTGTCGAAGATGGCCCCGGTGACCGTCTCGACGGTCGACTCGGAGACGCCGGATCGGGTGGCGATCATCGCCTGCACGGCCACCGTCTCGACGGCGCTGTCGACGCCGGTGTAGGTGCCCGCGGGGATGGTGTCGTCCGCGAACCACGAGGCGGCGTCCTTGACGGCCTGCCGATTATCACCCTGGATGGGGACGATGTGGAGGTCGTTGGTCGTCGCGAGGTCCTCGATGGCGCCGACGGGCCACCCGCCGACGACGAACGCGGCGTCGATGTCGCCGTTGCGGAGCTGGTCGGCCGCCTGCGAGAAGGAAGCGTTCTGCTCGTTGAAGTCAGTGATGCCGACCGCTTCGAGGATCTGGAGGGCGTTGACCTGCGTGCCGGAGCCGAGGTCACCGGTGTTGATCGTCGCGCCCGAGAGGTCCGAGAGCGTCTCGACGTCCGTACTCTGGAGCGTGACGACGGTAATCGTCTCGGGGTAGAGCGTCGCGACGCCCATCAGGTTGTCGACGGCGTTCCCCTGGAACGCCTCGATGCCCGTGCCGTTCTTCGCGAAGTAGGCGATGTCGTTCTGGATCAGCGCGAAGTCCGCGTCGCCGCTGGCGAGATTCCCCACGTTCTCCACGCTGGCGCCCGTCGACTGGACGTTCAGCGTGAAGTCCGTGTTCGCCTCGACGACGGACTTGAACTCGTTCGAGAGCGGGAAGTACGTCCCGCCGGTGCCGCCGGCGTGCCACGAGAGGCGGGTGTCGCCGCCACCGCCGCCGTTGCCACCGTCGCCCCCCTCGTCGCCGTCGCCGCCGTCGCCGCCACCGCCGCCGCCGCTACATCCAGCGAGCGCGGCGACGCCAGTTACTCCGGCTGCGCGAAGGAATCGTCGTCGAGTGGAATCGTCTGACATACGGCTGATAACAAAGCAGTCTGTCCATTTAACGCTGTCCAAACGAGATATAAAGTCACGGTCGACCGACAAATATTACCTCGACCGAAGCGCCACGACCGTCTCGCCCGCGCGCACCTTGTCACCCTCGCTGACGAGGAGGTCGTCCCGGTCGTACTCGGCGGGCAAGCGCACGTCGGCTCGGCTCCCGAAGGCGATGTGGCCGATCCGGTCGCCCCGGGCCACCTCGTCGCCGGCGGTGAGGTAGGGGTAGATGCGCCGGGCGAACCAGCCGGCGATCATCGATACGCCGTGGGTGTCGAGGGTTACGTCCACGCGCTCGTTCCGGTCGGAATCTTTGGTGAACGCCGGGCGGTGCGCACCGGGGCGGTGCGTGGCCGTCTCCACCGTCCCGTCCATCGGCGCCCGGAGGACGTGCACGTCGGTGACGTTCATGAACACGCCGACGCGGAGGCAGTCGTCCTCCTCACGGACGACGGAGACGCGGCCGTCGGCGGGGGCGACGACGCCGTTCGGTGGCGGCGTCCGCTCCGGATCGCGAAAGAACCAGATCACGAAGCCGCCGAGGGCGAGTGCGAGCGCGCCCAGTGGCGGCGCCACGATGGCGAGCGGTAGTGCGGCGACGAGTGGCGGAAGGGCGAACCGACGCGCGCCGGGCGCGAGCGAGAACGAGGGTCCCGTCATGCTCGTGCCCGCTGGCCCCACGTCGCCAGCAGGTGCGTGAGGTGGAGGCGGTCGTCCGTGCCGGTCACCAGGTCGTGGTCCACCTCGCCCGCGAGTCGGTGGAGGGCGGCGAGCGTCTCGCCGTCGTAGCGCTTGCGCGCCGCGTCGAGCAAGTCGACGAGGAGGGACTGGCCGTCGTAGCCCTCGTCGTCGAGGAGGGTGCCGACGGTCTTTCTGGCGTCGGCTACGTCGCCTCGCTCGGCCGCCTCCAGAATCGACGCCAGTTCGTCGTCGTAGCCCACGTCCTGCAGCGTCTCGTGGACCGTCGCCATCGTCACCTCGCCCGTCTCGACGGCGGTCGTCTGCGCGCCGAGAATCGCCTTCCGGAGGTCGCCGTCGGCGTAGCCGGCGACGAACTCCACGCCCTCGTCGTCGTACGCGACCTCCTCGGCGTCGAGGATGCGTGCGAGCACCGTCTCGATTTCGTCGGCCGTCGGTGCCCGGACGGGGACGGGGAAACACCGGGAGCGGATGGGCGCGATGAGCGTCGATGGCTGGCGGGTGACGATGACGAACTGCGTGGTGCGGTGGTGGCGTTCCATCACCCGGCGGAGCGCCTGCTGGAAGTCCTCGCGGATCGCTTCGGCGTTGTCGAGGACGATGGTCTTGTACTCGCCGGAGACTGGCGCGTAACTGGCCGACTCCTTCAGCACGCGGTTGATCATGTCGCGTTTCGCCATCCGGGAGCGGCCGGTGAGAAACTGCTTGAACCGAGGATCCTCGCGAATCTCCTTTTTCGTCCGGTCGAAGAAGTCGGCGACGTTGAGTTCGACGAGGTCGTTCTCGTCCGTGTGGGCCACATCGGCGAGCGCTCGGACGGCGGCGGTCTTGCCCGATCCGGGCGGCCCCTGGACGACGAGGTTCATCGGCTCGTCGATGGCTCGCTGGAGGCGGTCACGGACCGACGCCTGCGGCAGGTCGTCGAGGTCGGGTGCGTGCGTCTCCGTCCACAGCGGGGCGTCCATTGGCGGCTCTAGTCGGGCATGGGGTACAAAGCTTGCTCTCTCGGCCAGTGCGTACGATCGTGTGTCCGTTCCGTGGACGCGGTCGGCAGTGAGACACTTGTTTGGTGCTGCGTCGCATAGGTGGTGGGGGGAGACCACCTCATGGTAGACGCCACAACAGAATCCAAACGGATCGTGAACGCCTACGTGGACGTGTGGAACGAACGGACGTATCCGAGCATACCGGATGTCGTCTCGGAATCGTTCGTGATGTACGACCCCGCCGCGCCCGAAGGGGAAGTACACGGGCGCGACGGGCTGGAGACGTTCATCCGCAACGTGGTGACCGCGTTTCCCGATTTCGAAGTGTCGGTCGGTGATATGCTCTCCAGCGACGGTCTGGTGATGTACGACGCGACGATAACGATGACACACGAGGGAGCATTCGGCGGTATTGGCCCGACTGGACGGGAGGTCGAAATCGACGAGATGTCCAAATTCCGCGTCTCGAACGGCAAGATCCGAGAGCATCGGGTCTACTTCGACCAACAGGACGTCCTCGAACAACTCGGGGTCACGTCGGAGTGACGCCGGGTCGCGTCTCCGCTCGCCTGCCAATTCGCGTCTAACACTATCGACGACCGGTTCCGCGACCGGACACTTACCCCCACCCGTCCGTCCGCCCAACCGACACGCGTTTACCGCCCCCGCTCGCACACCGTGATATGTCGATGCGCGTGACGTTTCTCGGCACTAGCGGGGCGGTCCCGACGACCCAGCGGGCGCCGAGTGCCGTCCTCGTCAACCGCGAGGGCGAGCGCTTCCTGTTCGACTGTGGCGAGGGCACCCAGCGCCAGATGATGCGCTTCGGGACCGGCTTCGACATCTCCCACATCTTCGTCACGCATCTCCACGGCGACCACATCCTCGGCATCCCCGGCCTGATCCAGTCGCTCGATTTCAACGACCGCACCGACGCGCTGGCGATTCACGTCCCGCCGCGCTCCCGTGAGGCGATTCAGGATCTGGTCCACGCCGGCGGCCACCAGCCCGGCTTCCCCGTGCGCATCCACGAGGTGACGCCCGGGTCGGTCGCGTACGACGCCGAGGCGTTCGAGGTGCGGACCGTCGAAACCGACCACCGCACGCGGTCGATGGGCTTTGCCCTCGTCGAAGACGACCGTCCCGGCCGGTTCGACCGCCAGCGCGCCGAGGAACTCGGCGTCCCCGTCGGCCCGAAGTTCGGCCGACTCCACGAGGGCGAGGCGGTCGAACTCGACGACGGCCGCGTGATCGAACCGGATCAGGTGGTGGGCGATCCCCGACCCGGCCGGCGACTGGTCTACACCGGCGACACCCGGCCCGTGGACGCCGTGGTCGACGTGGCCGCGGACGCGGATCTCCTGATCCACGACGCGACGTTCGCGGACGACGAACGCCAGCGGGCACGACACACGGGGCACTCGACCGCCCGCGAGGCGGGACAGGTGGCCGCCCGGGCCGGTGTCGACCGTCTCGCCCTGACCCACGTCTCCTCCCGGTACGCCGGGGGGTGGGAGCGTCTCGAACGCGAGGCCGCCGAGGTGTTCGACGGCGAGTGTTTCGTCGCGAGCGACGGACAGAAACTGGACGTGCCGTATCCGGAGTGATCGGCCGCAGTCGGGTTCTCGTCCGCCGAAAACGATCGGTGGGTAGTTGACTGCGGCGCTTCGACAGGTGGTATGACCTTCCTCGTTCCCTTCGACGGGTCGGGGCTCGCGGAGGCGGCGCTCGTCCGTGCGACCGAGTTCGCGAGCGTGTTCGACGAGGACGTACTGGCGGTGAGCGTCGTCCCCAAGGGGAATACCGGATACGCCCGCGAGCGTGGCTGGCTGGACCGGGACGAGCCGTTCGATCTGCAGTCCGTCGTGGCGACGCTACACACGCAGGTGACGGACCTGTGTCCGAGCGCCAACTTCTGGCACCTGACGGTCGATACGCACGCGTCGCCCAGCACCATCGCGACGCGCATCCGACAACGCGCTCAGCGAGAGGACGTGTCGATGGTGTTCGTCGGCAGCGACAACGCCGGCCACCTGGTGACGGAGGTGAGTAGCGTGGGTGGGCCGATCGCCGCCGCCGAGGCCTACGACGTGGTCATCGTCCGGAACCGCACTCCGGCCCGGATCGCTCGGCTCGCGGACGCCTCGCCGGACCGCGATCCGAAGTCCGATTTCTACTACCCCGACAAAGAAGACGAACACGTCACCCGGTCGAAGACCGACGACGACCCGTGAGCTACCGACCCGCGCAGTGTGACAGCGACCGTCGAGGGCGTCGTCGCCGCGCCGCGTACGCCGGCGTCTCGGCGGTCGTGACGGTCGGCCCCGTCGCCGTCCTGTGACGACTACGTGGACTCGCTACCTCCGTCCACGTACTTCCGACTCACAGACCGGAGCGCCGTGGAGTATTTATTTCGTGCCCGCCAACTCGGGGTGTGAACGCCCGGACGAGTGCGCTCGACGCGCTGGTGTTCGGCGTCGACGTACAGAGCGGCGACGTCCGCGGGGACGCCCCCTCCTACGCGGTGGTCGCCTTCGACGGCGAGAACGTCGACCGGGACGTGGTGTCGTTCCGCAAACTCCGACGCCTCGTCGAGCGCGAGGAACCGGCCATCCTCGCCACCGACAACGTCTACGAACTCGCGACCGACCGCGACGACCTCGTGCGATTTCTGCGGTGGCTCCCCGACGGCACCCGTCTCGTGCAGGTGACTGGCGCGGAGCGCCCTGAACCCCTCTCGCGGGTCGCGTCCCGCCACGGCGTCCCCTACGGCAAGAAGCCGATGAAGGAAGCCGAGGCTGCCGCCCGCCTCGCGGCCGCGAACGTCGGCCACGAGGTGACGGCCTTCACCGACACGACGACGGTGAAGGTGTCGCGCGGGCGGTCGACCGGCAAGGGCGGGTGGAGTCAGGACCGCTACACTCGACGCATCCACGGCAACGTCAAAGCGCGGGCCCGCGAGGTGGAGTCCGCGCTGGACGAGGCGAACCTCGACTACGAGCGCGACGTGACCGAGAAGTACGGCGGCTACGCCAACGCCACCTTCACCGTCGAAGCGGCGCCCGAGGACCTCCCGGTCTCCCGCGAGCGGTCGGGCGACACCCGGATCGAAATCGAGCGCGAGCGCCGCGACGGCATCGAGTTCGAACCCCTCGTGAAACGTCGGGACCGCGTCCTCGTCGGCATCGACCCCGGGACGACGACCGCCGTCGCCGTCGTTTCCCTCGACGGCGACGTACTCGACGTGTACTCCACCCGGACCGACGACACGGCCGCCGTCATCGAGTGGTTGGTCGACCGCGGCCGGCCCGTCGTCGTCGCCGCGGACGTGGAGCCGATGCCCGAGACGGTCGAGAAGTTCCGCCGGAGTTTCGACGCCGCGGGCTGGAAGCCCGACACCGACCTGCCGGTCGACGAGAAACTCCACCGCACCCGCGATCACACCTACGACAACGACCACGAACGCGACGCCCTCGCGGCCGCCCTGTTCGCGTTCGACGCGTACGAGGACCGGTTCGAGCGCATCACCCGGAAGGTACCCCCGCAGTTCGACCGCGGCGAAGTGATCGACCGCGTCGTCTCCGGCGACGCCTCCGTCGAGGCCGTCCTCCGCGACCTGACCGACGACGACGAGAGCGAGGAGGAGGAGTCGACCCACGAACCCCGCGAACTCTCGCCGGAGGAGCGGCGGATCAAGCGACTCGAACGGCAGGTCGACCGGCTAGAGTCACAGGTCGAGGAGTTAGAGGGGAAACTGGCCGAAAAGGACGAGCGCATCGCGGAGTACGAGGAGGAGTTATCCGAGGCCCGCCGCGAGGAGCGCCGGGAAGCCCGCGAGCGCCGCGAGGTCAACCGCCTCCAGCGCGAAACCGAGCGACTGGAGCGCGAACGTGACGAGGAGTGCGAACGCGCCGACGAGTTGGAGTCGAAACTGGATCGCCTGAAGACGCTGTGGAAACTCGATCACTCCGACTTCGCGGACGTATCGGAGGGACGCGATCTCGTGCCCGTCAAGGTGATCGAACAGTTCACCCGCGACGCCATCGACGCCGCGGACGAGGCGTACGGGCTGGCGGCGGGGGACGTGGTCTACCTCCGCGACGCCAGCGGCGCCGGCCGGTCGACGGCCGAGCGACTCGTCGAGACGGAGCCCCGAGTCGTCCTCCGGGACGGCAACCTCTCCGACGCCGCCGACGAGGTGCTGTTCGAGCACGGGGTGCCCGTCGCCCCCGCGGACGACGTGACGATACAGGAGGTGGACGAACTCGCCGTCGCCCGCGAGAGCGAGGTGGCGGCGGCCATCGAGGACTGGGAGCGCCGCGCGGACGAACGCTCCAAGGAGCAGAAGGCGGAGATGGTCGACCAGATTATCAGCGAACACCGGGCCGAGAGTGGTGACTAGCCCCCCACGGCTTTGGTCGTCCGACGAGACGGACGGGATATGAGCGACGCCGAGGGCGACGGAGCGAGTGACGGTGGCGTCGACGCCGACGAGTCGGCCGACATGGGCGACCTCTTCGACGAACTGCAAGAACTCGAAGACCTCGTGATGTCCGACGCCGCCCGCGAACAGGTCCGCGAGACGATGCGGGTGGCGATGGTGGCCAGCGCCGCCGCGAGCCCGTTCGGGCGCGTCATCCGCGGATTCGATCGGAGCGACCTCACGGAGGCGTTGCTCGGGAGCCTCCTGTTCGGTATCCCGATGGCCGTCGAGGGCGGCACACAGGAAGTGGGAACCTTCCTCGCCCCGCGCCCCGGCTATCTCGCCGGCACGTTCCTCTTCGCCGTCGGGATGGTCATCGGCATCATCTACGTCGCGGACTTCCAGGACGTGCGCGTCCACAAACCGATCTTCGGGCTGATTCCGCGGCGGCTGGTGGGCGTGATCGGCGTCTCCCTGTTGATGGCCACCCTCATCCTGACCGGGTGGGGACGGGTCGACTGGACGGAGCCGAGCCTCGCCGCCGCGAACATCGTCGTCGCGTTCGTCCCCATGAGTATCGGCGCGGCGCTGGGTGACCTGTTGCCCGGGTCGTAAGCAGAAGTCATATTTCGGCGGTCCTGCGCTATATGGTATGGACGTCTACGAGCGGATCACCCGGAACGCGACCGAGGTGGTCACCGAAGAGGAGGGACGCGAGCTGGCCGCGAATCCGGAGGGCAAGCGCGCGTACGTCGGCTACGAGCCGTCGGGCGTGCTGCACATCGGCCACATGCTCACCGCGACGAAGCTGATGGATCTGCAGGAAGCCGGCTTCGAGGTGACCGTGTTGCTCGCGGACGTCCACGCCTATCTCAACGACAAGGGGAGCTTCGAGGAGATTCGCGAGACGGCCGAGCGCATGAAGGCGCAGTTCCTCGCCTACGGCCTCGACGAGGATCGGACTGAGTTCGTCTACGGCTCGGAGTTCCAGTTCGACCGGGAGTACGTCCTCGACCTGCACGCGCTGGAACTGGAGACGAGCATCTCCCGAGCCCAGCGGGCGATGGCCGAAATAAAGAGCGGCGACACGGTGACCGTCTCGCAGGCGGTCTACCCGCTGATGCAGGCGCTCGACATCGTCTACCTCGACGTCGACCTCGCGGTCGGCGGTATGGAACAGCGGAAGGTCCATATGCTCGCCCGCGACACCTTGCCGAAGATCGGTGAGGAGGCGCCGACCTGTCTGCACACGCCGCTGATCGCCGACCTCGAGACGGGGGTCGGCAAGATGTCCACCAGCGAAGGCATCTCCATCTCGATGGAAGACTCGGCCGCGGACATCGAGGAGAAGGTCAACGCCGCGTACTGTCCGCCGACGCGCGACCCCGACCCGGACGACGCGGGGAACGAGCGGGAGAACCCGGTCCTCCAGATTTTCGAGTACCACGTCTTCCCCCGGTACGAGACGGTCGTCGTCGAACGCCCCGACCAGTACGGTGGCAATCTGGAGTACGCGGAGTACGAGTCGCTGGCCGCCGACCTGGAGTCGGGCGAGTTGCATCCGGCGGACGCGAAGAGCGCGCTGGCGACGTATCTCGACGACCTGATCGCGCCCGGACGGGCGAAGCTTCGTTCTGACGCCTGATCGGCCGGCAGCAGGGGTGTCGAGGCCACGTCGGCGCTTTTAAAACTCGCGCCCCCGAATCTACACACATGAGCGAGAACGAGAACGGCGGGCGCAAGGACCTTCGAATGCCCGACGACGACGAGGTGTTCGCCGTCGTAACGGACATGCTCGGTGCGAACCGGGTGAAGGTGCGCTGTGCGGACGGCACGGAGCGCACCGCCCGCATTCCCGGCCGGATGCAGAAACGCATCTGGATTCGCGAGGACGACGTGGTGCTCGTCGAACCGTGGGACTGGCAGGACGAGAAGGCCGACATCTCGTGGCGCTACGAGAAGTCGGAGGCGGACCAGTTGCGGCGCGAAGGCCACATCGAGTAGCGATTTGTTTTCGGCCGTAGCGTGGCGGCGGAGTTGATTCCTCCCCCCCCGACCGAACGCTTATACGGCAAATCAAACAACAGATACGCATGGCGAGTTCGACGCCCGATGCCCGCGACGACGAAATCCGTCTCTGGCGCGAGGACGGCTGGTGGATCGCCAAGGACGTGGCCACCGGCGTCACCAGTCAAGGGTCGTCCCGCGCGGCTGCCCTGTCGAATCTCGACGAGGCAGTCGCGCTCCACGAGGGCGAAATCGGGTGCGAGCCGACGGACGAGGAACTCCGTGAAGCAGGGATCGACCCAGCCGACAACACCACGGGAGACGAGGAACCGCCGGACGTTCTGAAGTAGCCCGTCGGGATGGTGCGCCGAACGTTTTCTGGGCGGGAAGTGGTGAAAGTGCTCGTGAACGTCGGTGGATTCGAGTGGCGACGAACTGCCGGAGACCACGCCCAACTGCACTACGAACATCCGACGAACGAAAACGACCGTCGCTGGGTGACGGTCCCGCTCCACGACGAACTCCGGACGGGCACGCTTCGGGATATCGCGGATAGCGCCGGCGCACAGGACTTCGAGGCGTTCTGTGACTGGATCGACGCGAACGCGTGACAGCTACCGATACCCATCCTTTTCCCCCTCGCCCGCGTACACGCGAGTAGATGACAGAGGAGTACGGCCTGCTCGATCCCGAGGAAGGTGAGGGCGAGGACTTCGGTGACGAGTGGGAGGAAATCGACGTCTCCGACACCGAGGCCGACCGCATCGCCAGAAAGCGGGATCGCGAGTTCACCGAGTTCCGCAAGCGCCTGAAAGACGCCGACCAGTTCAAAGTCGAGCAGTCGGTGTTCGACGACGCCACCTTCGCCGCCATCTACAAACTGGTACAGGACGGGTACATCGAGGCCTTCGGCGGCCCCATCTCGACGGGGAAGGAGGCGAACGTCTACGAGGCGCTCGGCGCGGAGGATCGGGACGTGGCGGTGAAGATCTACCGCATCAACGCCTCGAACTTCCAGCAGATGCGGGAGTATCTCGAAGGCGACCCCCGCTTCGAGGGCATCGGCTCGGACAAGAAGAAGGTCGTCCTCGCGTGGACGAAAAAGGAGTTCGCCAATCTGCGCCGGGCGAAGAAGGCGGGTGTCCGGGTGCCGGAACCCCTCGCGGTCGAGCGGAACGTCCTCGTGATGGAACTGGTGGGGCTGGTCGAGGACCGCGCCCGACGACTGGCCGAGGTGAACGTCGAGAACCCCGAGACGGCGTTCGAGGTGGTGCGGGAGTACATGCGCCGCCTCTACGGTGCCGGCCTCGTCCACGGCGACCTCTCGGAGTACAACCTGATCATCCACGACGGCGAACTGGTGGTGATCGATCTGGGGCAGGCGGTGACGGTCCACCACCCGAACGCCGAGGATTTCCTGGTGCGGGACTGCCGGAACGTGGCTTCGTTTTTCACTCGACAGGGAATCGACGTGGACGCCGACGAACTGCGGGAGTTCGTGACCGCAGTCGAGGCGGAGCCGTAATCCCGCATCGCGAACCCTTAAATCGCTCCGACCGGTATCGCCGGGTATGCAGCACGTGAAGGTTCCGCAGGACCGTCTCGGCGTCCTCATCGGCGAAGGTGGCGAGACCATGCGGGAGATCGAGCGACGTGCCGAGGTCCGCCTCGACATCGACTCCGAGAGCGGCAGCGTCGCCATCGACTCCGTCGGTGACCCCGTCACCGGGATGGTGGCGCCGGACATCGTCCGTGCCATCGGCCGCGGCTTCCGCCCCGACGCGGCGCTCTCCCTGCTCGACGACGACATGCGGATGTTCGATCTGATCGATATCGACGACGCCACGAGGAACAAAAACGACCTCCAGCGGCAGAAGGGCCGCCTCATCGGCGAGGACGGCCGGACCCGAGAGCTGATGGAAGAACTCACGGGCGCCGAGGTGGTCATCTACGGCACCACGCTGGGCATCATCGGCCAGCCGGAGGAGGTACAGGCCGTCCGCCGGGCCGCCGAGATGTTGCTCGACGGCGCCCCCCACGGCGCGGTGTACGGCTTCCTCGAACGCAAGCACAACGAACTCACGCGCGGCGCGGACCTCCAGCCGTCGAACTCCCGCGGTAACTGATTCTCTCCGCCCCGTGCTACCGAGTCACGAACGATATCCCCCTACCAGCACGCCCGCCGTCGATTGCCCTAATCCCGGTACCGCGTCAGGGTGTCGCACACACCGAAACACAACTTTTTTATAGAATCACAATCAATCAACGACCGATTATGTCTCAGCGAATGCAGCAGGGACAGCCGATGATCATTCTCGGCGAGGATTCCCAGCGAACCCAGGGCAAGGACGCCCAGACGATGAACATCACGGCCGGCAAGGCCGTGGCTGAGGCCGTACGGACCACACTCGGTCCGAAGGGCATGGACAAGATGCTGGTCGACTCCGGCGGGAGCGTCGTCGTCACGAACGACGGCGTCACGATCCTGAAGGAGATGGACATCGACCACCCGGCGGCCAACATGATCGTCGAGGTGTCCGAGACCCAGGAGGACGAGGTCGGCGACGGCACCACGACGGCGGTCGTCATCGCGGGTGAACTCCTCGACGAGGCCGAGGACCTCATCGACCAGGACATCCACCCGACGACGCTGGCCCAGGGGTACCGCCGGGCCGCGGAGAAGGCCAAGGAGATCCTCGAAGAGAACGCCATCGACGTCTCGGCGGACGACCGCGAGACGCTCGTCAAAATCGCCGCGACGGCGATGACGGGTAAGGGTGCCGAGAGCGCCAAAGATCAGCTCGCGGACCTGCTCGTCGACGCCGTGCTCGCCGTGCGCGACGACGACGGTGTCGACACCGACAACGTCTCCATCGAGAAGGTCGTCGGCGGCGCCATCGACAACTCCGAACTCATCGAGGGCGTCATCGTCGACAAGGAACGCGTCAGCGACAGCATGCCCTACGCGGTCGAGGACGCGAACATCGCGCTGATCGACGGCTCCCTCGAAATCAAGGAGACCGAGATCGACGCCGAGGTCAACGTCACCGACCCCGACCAGCTCCAGCAGTTCCTCGATCAGGAGGAGAAACAGCTGCGCGAGATGGTCGACCACCTGAAGGAAGTCGGCGCCGACGCCGTCTTCGTGGGTAGCGGCATCGACGACATGGCCCAGCACTACCTCGCGCAGGAGGGCATCCTCGCCGTCCGACGCGTGAAGGACAGCGACCTCTCGCGACTCGCCCGCTCGACCGGCGGCACGGTCGTCGGCTCCGTCGACGACCTGACCGAGGACGACCTCGGCTTCGCCGGCTCCGTCGCCCAGAAGGACATCGGCGGCGACGAGCGCATCTTCGTCGAGGACGTGGCCGAGGCCAAGTCCGTGACGCTCGTCCTCCGCGGCGGCACCGAACACGTCGTCGACGAGGTCGAGCGCGCGGTCGACGACTCGCTCGGCGTCGTTCGCACCACGCTGGAGGACGGCAAGGTCCTGCCCGGCGGCGGTGCCCCCGAGACGGAACTCGCCCTCGGCCTGCGCGACTACGCCGACGACGTGGACGGCCGCGAGGCCCTCGCCGTCGAGGCGTTCGCCGAGGCCGTGGACGTCATCCCGCGCACCCTCGCCGAGAACGCCGGTCTCGACCCCATCGACTCGCTGGTCGAACTCCGTGCCAGCCACAGTGAAGGCAACCTCTCCGACGGCCTCGACGCCTACACGGGCGACGTGGTCGACATGCAGGAGGAAGGCGTCGTCGAGCCCCTCCGCGTGAAGACGCAGGCCATCGAGAGCGCCACCGAGGCGGCCGTCATGATCCTCCGCATCGACGACGTCATCGCTGCCGGCGACCTCAAGGGCGGCGGCAGCGACGACGGCGGCGACGAGGGCGGCCCCGGTGCCGGCGGCATGGGCGGCGGCATGGGTGGCATGGGCGGCATGGGTGGCATGGGCGGCGCGATGTAAGATCGGCGCGCGCCTGCTCACCCCACGCCTGCGAGTCGACTCGGCGTTCGAACGATCCCGTATTTCTTCGGTCCGATCCGTGAGCCGCTGCTGTCGGCGTGCGAGCGGCGAAAAACGCTGTACTGCGTGTGTCTACGCGAACAACTCGCGAGCGTCGTCGACGGCCTCGATCAGCGCGTCGATCTCGTCGCGGGTGTTGTAGATGTAGAAGGAGGCGCGCGCGGAGGCGGCGACGCCAAGTTTGTCGTGGAGCGGCTGCGTGCAGTGGTCGCCGGCGCGGATGGCCACGCCGTGATCGTTGACGATACTGGAGAGGTCGTGGGCGTGGACGCCCTCTACGTTGAACGCGACGAGGCCGCCCCGGTCGTCGCCCGGCGGCCCGTAGATGGTCACGTCGTCGAACGCCGACAACTGGTCGTAGGCGTACTCCGCGAGCAGTTCCTCGTGCGCCTGGACGTTTGCCATGCCGATGTCCTCCAGATAGTCGACGGCGGCGGCGAAGGCGATGCCCTGTGCGATGGAGGGGGTGCCCGCCTCGAACTTCCAGGGGAGGTCCTCCCACGTCGAGTCCTCGTAGGTGACCCGGCGGATCATGTCGCCGCCGTAGAGGTACGGCTCCATCTCTTCCAGTACGTGTTCCTTGCCGTAGAGCGCGCCGATACCGGTCGGGCCGCACATCTTGTGCCCCGAGAACGCGAAGAAGTCGGCGTCGATGGCCGTCACGTCGACGGGTTGGGTGGGCGCCGACTGCGCGCCGTCGACGAAGATGTAGGCGCCGTGATCGTGAGCCAGATCCGCGAGGTCGGCCACCGGATTCACGGTCCCCAGCGTGTTGGAGACGTGGACCACCGACACCATCTGCGTCGAGTCGTCGATCAGATCGGCGGCGTGGTCCCTGTCCAGATACCCGTCGTCGTCCACGCGAATGTAGCGCACCTCGGCGCCGGTCTTTTTCGCGATCTGTTGCCACGTCACCAGCGACGCGTGGTGTTCCATCTCGGTCATGACCACGTTGTCGCCGGGGCCGAGTTCGTTCAGCCCCCACGCGTAGGCGACGAGGTTCTCGCTCTCGGTCGTGTTCTTGGTGAACACCACTTCCTCGCGACCGCTGGCACCGATGAAGTCGGCGACCGTGTCGTGGGCGTTCTCGTACGCGACCGACGCTTCCTGACTCAACTGGTGGATGCCACGGTGGACGTTGGCGTTGTATCCGCGGTAGTACTCGCTGATCGTGTCGACCACCTGGTCCGGCGTGTGACTCGTCGCGGCGTTGTCCAGATAGTACAGCGGCGTGTCGTCGCCGGGGCCCTCTCCGGGCCTCTCCACGTCACCCCCGACCTTCCGGTCGAGGATCGGGAAATCGGCCCGGATGGCCTCCACGTCGATTGGATACGATTCCTGGACTCCCATTGGGACCGGATATGGCCCGAAGGGATAACACCCCTTCGGTGTCTCGTCTCGGGTTGAACCGGAACCGGTTACCTCTCGGCACCGGACACCCATCAGACGACAACTTCTTTATCTTTACTCACCCGTAACAGGGCTATGGAACGTCGACGGGTTTTAACAGCGTGTGGAACAGTTCTCGCGGGGATGATCGCCGGTTGTAGCGGCGGTGGGGGCGAGGAGGCGACGCCGACGGGGACGGCGGCGCCGACGGCCACCGAAACCGCGACGGCGACCGCGACGGCCACCGCGGAGCCGACGGCCACCGAAACGGAGACGGCGGAGCCGACGGCCACCGAGACGGCCACCGCGACGCCCACGCCGGGACCGGACGGGCCGACCCACGACCTCGACGAGTCGTTCACGATCGGGTCGGGTAACGAGGCCATCGGCTACCGGATCATCGATTTCTACGCAGCCGACGAAATCGGGAGTTCGGCGAACAACGACGCCGCCGACGGCACGTTCCTGATCGTCGTCCTCGAACTCTCGAATCCGCGGGACAACGCCGTCTCGTTCCCGAACAACAACTTCCTCGCCTGGAACGAGGAACAGATCCGTTACATCGACGACGACGCGACGCCGAAAATCGGTGACGACGACCGGATCGACGTCGAGCCAATCGGCACCACGACGGTCCTCGCCGGCCGTTCGAAGACGGGTGCCGTGGTGTTCGACCTCGATACCGACCAGACCTACTGGCTCCGCATCAACCCCACCGGTGACTCGGGCGAGACCCACTACGTCCGCGTCGGCTCGATGTCCGAGATCCAGCGACTCCAGGGTTCGTTCACCTAAAGCCAGAGCAACTGGGCGTGGAGCGCCCCACCGAGATCGAGAACGCGCTCCTCGTCGACCAGTCCCGCCTCGATAGCGACGGTCACACACTCCTCGCCGACGAGGTTGGCGACCGACGCCCGCGTCAGCGAGTCGACCACCTCGTCGCGGTCACACTCCTCGCCGCCGTAGAACTCCTCGGTCACCGTCAGCGACACGTCGCCGTCGCCGTAGGTTTCGCCGAGACACTCCTCGTCGCAGACGGCGACCAGCAGTCCCTCGGGTGTGTCACGTTCGCGGACGAGCATCTACTGATCCTCGATCAGTTCGCGCTCGGCCTCCTCACGAAGCTCTTCGGCCTGTTCTTGGACGCGCTCGGCCTCCTCGGTCTGGCCCGCCTCCTCTAGCGCGATGGCCTTCTCCTCCAACACGCCGGCGGTGCGCATCCCCAGTCGGATGGCGTTGTCGAAGCAGTCGATGGCGTTCTCGTGGAGGCCACGCTCCGAGAGGAAGAACCCGCGGTTGTACCACGCCTGCGCGAACCGGGGGTCGACCTCGACCGCCCGCTCGGCGTGTTCGAGTGCCTGCTCCGTGCGGCCCCACTCCCAGAGCGCGTACGCGAGGTTCGTGTGTGCCTCGGCGGCGTGTTCGGACGACTCGTCGATGGCGAGCGCCTCCTCGTAGGCGCCGACCGCTTCGTCGTACTCCTCCAGTTGCGCGTGGGCGGCACCCTTGTTCACCCACGCTTCCTGCGCGACCAGATCGTCCTCGGCGAACTGCGCCGCGCGCTCGAACGTCCCCGTCGCCTCCTCGAAACGGTTGATACCCATGTAGGAGAGGCCGACGTCGATGAGACGTTCGGCGTCGACCTGGTCGCTGGCGACGTTGCGTTCGTCGAGCATGTCGGTCAACACCCGCGAGTCGACGGGGTCGACCTGCGACGGGTCGACCGAGAGTTCGGGCGGGTCGAGTGAGAACTCCTCGTAGTCCTCGTCGAACCCCTGCCCTTCGGAGAATCGGTGGGGGCGATCGTCTTCCATACCGTCGTTTCGGCACCGGATCGGTTAAGGCCTGCGTCAGCGGGTCGACCTCCCGGCGCAGGGCTTACGGCTGCTCACCGCCCACGACGATCTATGCGACTGTTCGTCAGCGTCGACCTCGACGGGCTGGCGGAGGGGGTCGCGGACGCCCAGGCCCGACTCCCCGACACCGGGAGCCTCCGCCCCGTCGACCCCGAGGGCGCCCACGTCACGCTCAAATTTCTGGGCGAGGTCGATCCCGATCGTGTCGACACGATTCAGGGCGCGTTGACCACCGCCATTACCGACGCCGACGTGTCCCCCTTCGAGATGGTCGTCGGCGACTTCGGCGTCTTCCCCTCGCTCGACTACATCAGCGTCGTCTGGGCGGGCGTCCGGGAGGGTGGTTCGGCGCTCACTCGTCTCCACGAGGCGGTCGAACGCGAGACGACGGCGCTGGGGTTCGATCCCGAGGACCACGAGTTCACCCCGCACGTCACGCTCGCCCGGATGGACGACGCCCGCGGCAAGGAGGCCGTCCAGCGGGTCGTCCGCGAGGCCGATCCGACCGTCGGCCGGATGGACGTGACCGAGGTTCGCCTCACGAAGAGTACGCTCACCGACGACGGGCCGGAGTACGAGACAGTCGCGCGGTTCCCGCTATCGGCGTGACGTGTCTGCCACGGACGTTTCGTATCGCGATATACGATTTATCTTCCGTCGGGTGACGCGCTCGCTGGGGCCCAGGGCGCCGTATCGACGGAGCGTGACGGTTTCTGCGCGTTCGATAGCTACCACACGGGCGACCCATTCGACGAGTGGCCAGCCACCGCGCTCGTCAGTCCCGTTCGGCGCTTCCCACGGACGGGTCGGCAGGGGTACTTCGGAGCTCTCCCACCGGGGCCCGCTGCGCTCGTCGTCTGCGTCGCCGCGATCCGTAGCGTGCGAATGACATAGCGGTTTCCGTGGTCACGAGCGTTTCACCCGCTGACCGCTTGGAGACGCGGAGCTACCCCGCGATTTCTCGGGCTCGACAGTCCGTGCGCGCTTCGTCCTGCGATCTTTCAGCGGACACGCGCGACGCCGTAAACACTATTTCGCGATATAGAACTTCCACCGATCCGGTGACAGCCGACACGGCCGTCGTCCTACCGACGCGTCACGATCAGCGTACTCTCGCGGTCGAACGCGTGGTGGAGCGCCTGTTCGGCCGTGCGCACCTCGTCTGCGGCCGCTTCCCACGGCCGTGCCGTCCCGGGATGTGGGTCGAATCGTGGGGCATCGCTGCTCGCCACCGATAGTCGGAGGCGATCACCTGCGGGCACGCGATAATGCGTGTCCCACATATTCACCGCGAGGCGCATCGGGCCGTCCGTCGACGGCATCTCTCGGTCCCGTCCGCGGCGGTAGCGCGCTCGTCGAATCCCGCTCGCCAGCGGGTAGACGCCCTCGCTGCTCACGTGGCCGAGCGTCGCCACCACGTCGGTGTCCGGGGCGTCGGTAGCGAGGACGAGGTCCGTGCGCACCGGCCCCGCGAGCGTCACCCTCTCCGCGAGCGGCGACGTCGTGTATGTACACACGTCGTCGCGGCGGTCGACCGCTCGCCGGTCGTACGGGCCAGCGTCCACGTCGCCACAGCAGAGCGGGCCGCCACGGGTCGGGACGGGATCGGTCGGGTCGTGCGTCCACCGATCCGCCGGTTCGAACTTCGTCGGGCGCTCGCGGGCGAGTCGGCCGCCCTCGGTCGCCGCTGTGCCCGAACTCCGCAGAAACCACCGCTCGCGCTCGGCGTCGACCGGTGGCCAGTCGGTGTGGCGTTCCCACGCGCCCCCGTTGCGTTCGGTTCGGAACGTCTCGACGAGGCGCCCCTCGTCGAACGGCGGCCGCGGCCGGTCGCGGACGTAGGTGTCGAAGAAGGCCAGATGCGTCTCCCAGAGCCCGTACGCGTCGGCGCTCGCCTCGCTACCGAAGGCCAGTTCGCCCACCTCGCTCGACGTGTTCCCGTGGGTCCACGGGCCGACGATCAGGTGCTGGGGTGCCGACGACCGGTCACGCAGGCCGCGGTAGTTGGTGAGCGTCCCCTGCTGGCAGAGTTCGTACCAGCCAGTGACGTGGAGGCCGGGTACGTCGATCCGGTCGTAGTCGGGTTCGGGATCGAACGATCGCCAGAAATCGTCGTAGGTCGGGTGCGAGAGCCACGACTCCCAGTGGGGGACGAGGTCCGTGGGTGCCACGTCCGGCGGAAGGGACACGTCGGTGAAGACGCGAGCCGGGAGATCGATCAGCGGTCGCGTCGTGGCCGTCTCCAGCAGGTCAGCTGTCGCCTCATCGATGGCCTCCCGGGCCGCGTCGGCCGTCGCGTCGTCGAGCCGCCCCGACGCATGCAGGCGGTCGACCGTGTCCGCCGCGATGGCGTCGAACGACCACGTGAGCGTCGCCTGCGCATTCATCGCGCCGTCCTGGAAGAAATCGGCACGGTGGAGGTCACTCGGGGCGAACATCGGGGCGATGGCCGCCAGTCCGTCGGGGCGTTCGCAGGCAGCGAGCACCTGGACCTGCCCCGGAGACGACCCGCCGTACATGCCGACCTGCCCTGTCGACCACGGCTGGTCGGCTAGCCACTCGACGGTCGCGGCCCCGTCCGCCGCCTCGTGCATCCACGGCTCGAACGCGCCCTCGCTGTCACCGCGCCCGCGCGTGTCCTCGTACGCGACGGCGTAGCCGGCGTCGAGGGCGCGGACGGCTACTCCGTGGCCGTCGGGCGTCGCCGGATGACCGTACGGGGTCCGCTGGAGCAGGGTCGGGAATGGTGCGTCTGCCTCGGCTGGCCGGAAGATCCGAACCGCGAGGTCGGTGCCGTCGGGCGCTTCGTGGGTGTAGTCGTCGGTCCGATACGCGGCCGTCGGTTCGTCCGGTGACATCTGTAGTGATCCTCGTTTTGTATAGCGATATGCGATTTATAGTGGGTGATCGCATCCCGCGACGGTCGGATGTGGAAGCGGCGGCTAATCAACGGTAGGGCGACACGCGGGGGAGTGTTCAGATCAGGGGGGTTGTGACTCTCGAAAGCTTTCGCTGGAGGTAGCAGCGACGGCGTCACCGCGGACACGCGCACGTGCCTCTGCGCGCGCTCGCTTTCGGAGGGCTTCGCTTTCGTGAGCCAACCAGCACCCGGAGAGTCTGGGGACCGGGGCTCTCGAGGTGCTCCGGTGTTGGCTTCTCTGAACTACACGCGTACGCCGGCCGCGCCCGACTGCGACCGGCTGTCGGCGACCCGATTCGGCGTCGGTCGAGACGGACCGAGTCGCCGTCGGTGCCTGTCTCGCGGTGTCGACAGCCGTCTCGCCGCGTATCGGGAGCGAATCTGCGCGGACTCGGCCTCACGCCACGCGATTTCGGCGTTGTGGTACTGTCTCGCCATGGAGACGGCGATTGGCCCGTGCACGATCGATAAACCGTATGTCGCGATAGCGAACGCCTCTCGATTGTGTTCTCGCCGGGTCCAGCCGCCGGGAGGTCAAGAGGGAGCCCATCCAACGGCTGACGTGACCCTCGAACACGACGATGCACCCGATTTCACGCTCGACAGCACCGCCGGCGAACCAGTGACGCTCTCCGAGACGCTGGCTGACGGGCCGACGGTGGTGCTGATCAACCGCGGTCACTGGTGCAGTTTCTGTGCCGAACAGCTCCAGACGTTCAGCGAAGTCTCGTACGATCTGTGGTTCCACGACGACGTGGATATCCTGCCGGTCGTCACCGACCCGCTGGGGGCGGTGACGGAGATGCGTGATCGCTACGACCTCGACGTGCAGTTGCTCGCCGATCCCACCGGCGAGGTGGCCGAGCAGTACAGCGGCACCGAGGAGACGAGTCACGGCCTCACGGGTATCGCCGCGACGTACGTCGTCGACACCGACGGGACCGTCCGCTACGAACAGGTGGCCGACCACCCCGGCGACCGTACCTACGGCAACTACGTCCGGTACTACATCCGCAACGACTTCGCGGACCCGTTCGGCGGCGCCTGACGGGCACTCGCGCGTCGCTCTCGCGGTGGCGCTCGAAAGAACAAGATTTTATGCGGCCGCTGGGTAGTGGTGCCCACTATGGGCAAGAAATCGAAGGCGAAGAAGAAGCGCCTCGCGAAGCTGGAGCGACAGAACAGCCGCGTTCCCGCGTGGGTCATGCTCAAGACGGACCGACAGGTAACGCGTAACCCCAAGCGGCGCAACTGGCGTCGGAACGACACGGACGAATAAATGAGCGCGAACGACTTCGAGGAGCGCGTCGTCACCGTCCCGCTCCGCGACGCACGGGCGGCACCGTCGAACGAGCGCGCCGACAAGGCGATGTCGCTCGTCCGCGAGCACCTCGCGAAGCATTTCAAAGTCGAGGAGAGCGAGGTTCGCCTGGACCCCAGCGTCAACGAGGCGGTGTGGGAACAGGGGCGGAACAACCCGCCGAGCAAACTCCGAGTTCGCGCGGCCCGCTTCGTCGAGGACGGAGAACCGACCGTCGAAGCCGAGACCGCCGACTAACGTGTTACGCGCCTCCTTCGCTGGATCGTCCTACGTCGGGGTGTTCGCCCGAGCGACCAACGACTGTCTGCTCGTGCGGTCCGACGCCGACGAAGACACCGTCGCCGACATGGCGGCGGAACTCGACGTCGAGCCAGTGACGACGATGGTCGGCGGCTCCGGCACCGTCGGTGCCCTCGCCGTCGGGAACGAGAGCGGCCTGCTCGTCTCGGGTCGGGCGACCAACCGTGAGATCGACGCTCTCGAGGAGGCGACGGGGCTCCCCGTGACGGAACTCCCCGGCCGCATCAACGCCGCCGGCAACGTCGTCCTCGCGAACGACTACGGCGCGTACGTTCACCCGGACCTCAGCCGCGAGGCGGTCCAGACGGTGAAGTCGGCGCTCGACGTACCCGTCGAACGGGGCGACCTCGCCGACGTGCGGACCGTCGGCACCGCCGCCGTCGCGACCAACGAGGGCGTCCTCTGTCACCCCAAATCCCGCGAGCCGGAACTGGAGGCGATCGAAGAGGTCCTCGACGTACGCGCCGACATCGGCACCGTCAACTACGGCGCGCCGCTGGTCGGCTCCGGTCTCGTCGCCAACGATTCGGGCTACGTCGTCGGCACCGACACCACCGGGCCGGAACTGGGCCGCATCGAGGAGACGCTCGGTTACATCGAGTAGGAAGATACTTCCCGCTTCCTCACGACCCTTCGGTACATGAGTGAGTTCGTCGTCAGCGGGCGCTTTCAGGATAGAACCGGACACCGCGAGTTCGAGAAGACTGTCGAGGCTCCCAACGAGAATGTCGCGCGCGAGCACACGCTCTCGCAGCTCGGGAGCGAACACGGTCTCAAACGCATGCAGGTAGAGATCAGCGGGGTGAGCGCAGCATGATGGGCGGTGGCGGTCAGCAGCAACTCCAGCAGCTCTCCCAGGAACTGCAGGCTATCGACGAGGAAATCGAAGAACTCGAGGCCGAGGTTCAGGACCTCCGCGACCGGCAGTCCGAAATCGACGACGCCATCGAGGCCGTCGAGACGCTCGAAACTGGCTCCACCGTGCAGGTTCCCCTCGGCGGCGGCGCGTACATCCGCGCCGAAGTGCAGGACATCGACGAAGTGATCGTCGACCTCGGCGGCGGTTACGCGGCCGAGCAGGAACAGGGTGACGCCGTCGACGCCCTCGAACGCAAGAAGGGTGTGCTCGACGACCGGATCGGCGACGTGGAGGACGAAATCTCCGAACTCGAAGCCGAGAGCGAGGAGATCGAACAGCAGGCCCAGCAGATGCAACAGCAGATGCAGCAACAGCAGATGCAGCAGATGCAGCAGCAACAGCAGCAGAACGACGACGAGTAGCGGGCGATGTTCGACGGACTGAAAGAGAAGCTGGATCGCTTCCGGAGCGACGTCGAGGAGAGTGCCGACGCCGACACGGAGGCAGACTCTGAGGCGGAGGCCGAAGTCGACGCCGAATCCGAGGCCGACGCCGAGGCCGACACTGATACCGTCGAACCGGCGGCAGCAGCCGCCGACGAGACGGCCGACGAGAGCGACGACGAGTCGGACGGCCCCGGCCGCCTCCAGCGAGCCAAGGCCTTCGCCACCGGCAAGGTCGTCCTCGAAGAGGAGGATCTGGAGGATCCGCTCTGGAACCTCGAGATGGCGCTTCTCGAGAGCGACGTGGAGATGGGTGTCGCCGAAGCCATCCTCGATCAGATTCGCTCCAATCTGATCGGCGAGACCAAATCCCAGATGGCGAGCACCGGCGACCTCGTGGAGGATGCCCTCCGCGACGCGCTCCTCGACGTGATCAGCGTCGGCCAGTTCGACTTCGAGGAGCGCATCGCCGAGGCGGACAAGCCCGTGACCATCGTCTTCACCGGCGTCAACGGCGTCGGCAAGACGACGACCATCGCGAAGATGGCGAAGTATCTGGAGGAGCGGGGGTACTCGTCCGTCCTCGCCAACGGCGACACCTACCGCGCCGGCGCGAACGAGCAGATTCGCGAACACGCCGACGCGCTCGGCAAGCGCCTGATCGCCCACGAGCAGGGCGGCGATCCCGCGGCCGTCATCTACGACGGCGTCGAGTACGCCGAGGCCAACGACGTCGACGTCGTCCTCGGCGACACCGCCGGCCGCCTGCACACCTCCAGCGACCTGATGGCCCAGTTGGAGAAGATCGACCGCGTGGTCGCCCCCGACCTCACCCTCTTCGTCGACGAGGCGGTGGCGGGGCAGGACGCCGTCGAGCGCGCCAAACAGTTCAACGACGCCGCCGAAATCGACGGCGCGGTGTTGACCAAGGCCGACGCCGATTCACAGGGCGGCGCCGCAATCTCCGTCGCCTACGTGACCGGCAAGCCCGTCCTCTTTCTCGGCACCGGACAGGGCTACGACGACCTCGACCGGTTCGATCCCGAGGAACTGGTCGACGACCTCGTCGGGTAGGCTGCGGTCGACACGCCTACCCCGCGTCCCGCCCAACGTACACCCATGAGCACCGTCCTCGGCGTGACGTGTGCGGGTGGTGTCGTCCTCGCGGGTGACCGCGTGGCCGTGAGTCAGGGGCACGTCCGCAGTCGCTCGCGCCAGCACGTATTCGACTTCGAGGGCGTCGGCGCGGCCGTCGTCGGGAGCGACGTGGACGGCTTCGCCGACCGCCTAGAGAGCGACCTTCGCACGTATCGAACGGAACGGGGCGAGGTTCACGTCGACCCGCTGACTCGGATGGCGAGCGACCTCGCCACCGAGTTCGACGTGTCCGTCCTCGTCGCCGGTTACGACGACGGCGGGACCCCACAGCTACGGTCTATCACGGCCGACGGCAGCAGTACCGACGACGATCTGGCGGCGTTCGGGAGCGGTGCCCCGGTCGCGCTGGGGGCGCTCGAAGCGAGCCACGACCCCGACGCGACGCTCGACGACGCCGAGACCCTCGCCCGCGGCGCCCTCCACGCGGCCGCCGAACGTGACGCCGGTACCGGCGACGACATCGACAGCTACGGACTCCCGGCCTGACCCTCCAACTCCGCCAGATACCGGTCGATGATGTCGCTCTTGTGGTGTCGGTCGTGGAGGTGTTCGCGCAGGTGGTTTCGCGTTTTGCACGCGTGCTCGCAGATCGGACAGACGAACGCCTCGGTCATGCGGTGTGTTGTCGTGGAATGGGCAAAAGCCTCTCGTTCGGTGGCCATCAGAGCTATGCGCGCTGACGGCCAACGCTGGCGTATGTCGGGGGATGACGAATCGGGGCCGTCGGGGGCCGACCCTGCGGACGACGGGGACGGCCGGTTCTCGTCGGTCGGCCGTCGGGAGATCGCACTGTTCGGTGGCGTCGTCGTGATGCTCCTCGCGGCCGTCGCCCTCGGAATGGGGCCGTCGGGTGGTCCGGCCGAAGCCGGCGCCGAGGGAACGCCAACGGCGACGCCGGCCCCTGCCTCGACGGCGGCGTCGGCCGAAGCGAACGCGACGGCCGACAGCACCCCCGAGATCACGATGCAGGTTCGATCCATCGACTCCTGTGGCAGTCGCTGTCGCGAGGTCACGGTCGCGCTGTCGAACGAAGGCGAAGCGGCCGCGCGCGACGTGCGCGTCGCCACCGAGGTGACCACCGACGGCAGCCTCGTCTGGGAGGGGCGCTCCGACGTGGGGCGTCTCCCTGCCGGCGAGACGGTCACGCGGACGCGCACCATCGAGGTGGGCTACGTCGATGCCGCGCGCATCAAGGCCAACGACGGCGTCATCCGGATCGAGACGACGGTTCGGACCGCCGGCGGGACGCAGACGTTCACCGAGCGACGCACCGTGGCCTGACCGCCCTGCCGCGTTTCGAAATCCTTTTGGCTCCGATCCACCTCGTCGGAACTGCGCCGCCTTAGCTCAGACTGGGAGAGCACTCGACTGAAGATCGAGCTGTCCCCCGTTCAAATCGGGGAGGCGGCATACTCCCACTTTTTGCTGCGTCGGGTTTCCTCGCTCACTCCGTTCGCTGCGGGAACCACTCCTTGCAAAAACTTGGGGAAAAACCCCTGCTGACTCACTGCGTTCGCCAGCAGTGAAACCGCGCCTCGCTTCGCTCGGCGCGGTACACGGGTTCGACACATCTCGACTGAAGATCGAGCTGTCCCCCTTCCCGTGAACGTAGTGAGCGGGAAGTCGAAAGACGAGCGCTAGCGAGTCTTTCGGAAGTTCAAATCGGGGAGGCGGCATACTCCCACTTTTTGCTGCGTCGGGTTTCCTCGCTCACTCCGTTCGCTGCGGGAACCACTCCTTGCAAAAACTTGGGGAAAAACCCCTGCTGACTCACTGCGTTCGCCAGCAGTGAAACCGCGCCTCGCTTCGCTCGGCGCGGTACACGGGTTCGACACATCTCGACTGAAGATCGAGCTGTCCCCCTTCCCGTGAACGTAGTGAGCGGGAAGTCGAAAGACGAGCGCTAGCGAGTCTTTCGGAAGTTCAAATCGGGGAGGCGGCATTTTCCTGCGAATCGACGAGGGAGCGAAGCGACCGAGTTCGTGAGCAGTGAAACTGCTCCCGACTCGATTTGAGCCAGTCAGTCGCAGCCCGGGAGCGCAGCGAAGCGAGCACCCCGGACCGTCTGACGCGGTTCAAATCGGGGAGGCGGCATACTCCCACTTTTTGCTGCGTCGGGTTTCCTCGCTCGCTTCGCTCGCTGCGGGAACCGCTCCTTGCAAAAACTTGGGGAAAAACACCCGGACGCTCCCTGCGGTCGCGTCCGGTGAAACCGCGCCTCGCTCGGTACAGCTTTACCGATTCGAGCCAGTCAGTCACCACTCGGCGCGCCGTGTTCGATCCGTCCCTACCACCTATCACTCTCGCTCGTCACACTCCGCCATGGACATCCACCACGTCGGCCAACTCGTCGACGCTGACTTCGAGGACGCTGTCGCCTTCTACCGCGAGTTGGGTCTCGATCTCCGCGAGATGACCGACGGTCCCGTCAGGGTCGCCTTCTTCGAGACCGACTCGGCCGAGTTCCACCTGATCGTCCGCGAGGAGCGCGGGTCGTCCGCCGACGCGTTGCTCGATACGGTCGGTCGCTACGCCGCCGCTCACGTCGCCTTCGAAGTCGACGACCTCGCGGCAACGATGGTCGACGCCGAGCGGCGAGGACTCACGTTTCTCGGTGAACCGCCGGAGGAGGGGTTAGGGCCGTACCGCCGGGCGTTCGTCGCGCCCGCAGGGCACGTCGGCATCCCGTTCGAGTTCGTCGAGTCCCGGTGACGGGAGTTGCTGTGACTGTCTGCCGGTGTGTCGCCACCCGTTCGGCGGCACGCCGAGGGCCATCAGATCTTCCCGTCTCGGGCCCCGACAGGTCGATATGAGAACCTCCACACTCGTCACCGCCGCTGGCGGCTTGCTGTTCCTGCTTCCAATTCCGGGGACCTTCATCCTCGGCGCCCTCGTCATTCTCGCCGGCCTCACCGCCAGATTCGTCGGCTCGTAATCAGGCCGTCGCGGCGCGCGCTGCGGCCAGCCACTCGGGATCGTCGACCGTCGTCGAACCGACGCCCGTGAGCGCGTACTCCCACTCGCCGCTCACCTGTTGGCCCTCCTGCGTTCGCCCGGTGAACGACCACGACTCGTATCGGGAGACGCCGTTCTCGTCGACGAGGACGACGTAGTGGAAGTCGGTGATCTCCGCGACGCCGGCGGAGCCGCTCGTCGCCGCGGAACCGGCCTGAATCAACTGCGAACTCGCCTCGGTGAGTTCGTAGCGCGTGACGGTCACGCCGTCGAACGTCTCGGTGCCGCGGTTGGCCATGTCGTCGTTGGTGCCGTAGGCGCGGGCTTGCGACAGGCCGATGGCGGTGCCGACCACGTCGGCCGTGCCGGGGTACGAGCCGTACGTCGCCGCGTCCGCCGATCCGGTTCGGATGTAGGTAGTGCCGTCGGCGACGAACTGCTCGCTCGACCCGCCGTCGGACTGGCCGTCGCGACTCGACGACGTGACGCTCAGCGAGCGCTCCGCGTCTAGGTCGGCGTAGTAGTCGTGATGCACCTCAGTCCGGACGCCGCTCTCGTCGACGCCGGTGTACCGCCACGAGACGGTGAAGCTCCCGGCGTCCCGCAGGACGGTTTCGGGGTTGGTCAGGTCGGGACCGTCGGCGCCGGGTCCGGCCCCGTCACCGCCCGCGGCACCCGCCTCGGCGTCGGCCATCGCGTCACTGACTGCGCCACCGCCGCCACCGAGACAGCCGGCTGTCAGCATCACCACGACCAGTAACAGTGTAATTGCACGACTCGACTGCATGATAGTAGTACGTCCGCTGACAGCATAAAGTAGCACGCAGCCGGCCCCCGGTCGATTGCGACGACCGCCTCACGGCGTCAGCAGGAACAGTAGTACTCGCGCCTGCCGAACGCGGTTCGGAGGAGCCGCTCGGCCGGTCCCGGGTCGCTCGGTCGGTAGACGGCGGCTGTCAGGTCGG
Source organism: Haloplanus aerogenes (assembly GCF_003856835.1). Lineage (NCBI taxonomy): Archaea > Methanobacteriati > Methanobacteriota > Halobacteria > Halobacteriales > Haloferacaceae > Haloplanus > Haloplanus aerogenes. The sequence goes on along the minus strand of NZ_CP034145.1, from coordinate 3,330,926 downwards.
GACGCGTCTCGAAGTCCCTCGCGAGAAACGACCGCCAGTCGCCTGGCGCGAGAACGTCGGCCGGGCCGTCGTCCGTGGCGAGCAGTTCGAGATAGTCCGCGAGGGAGACCCAGGTGGCGTCGTGGACGCCGCTCGACTCGTAGCTCGCGTCCGTCACCGCGGCGTAGGCTGCCATCGGAAGATTCGCCCCGGCGGTGACGGGGAGGTCTATCCACTTCCAGGGGCGAGTGTTCACGTCCAGAAGGACGTACGTCTCCCGGTCCCGGTCGTAGACGAACTCGGCTTCGCTGAGGCCGTGGTAGTCGGTCGCCGCCAGCACCGCCCGGGCGCGTTCCTCGATGGCTGGCTCGTGGCTGCGCTCGACCACGCAGGCCGTCCCGAACCCACGCGGGTTGCGCATCCGTGCCGTCCCGACGACACCGAGCGTGTCCGCGACGCCACTCGGCGGCACGTACGACGCGAGCGATGCGTCCGCGCCGCGGGCGACCGGCACCTCCTCCTGGGCGAGCACCTCGATTCCCGCCTCGGCAGCCGTCGCGACGATGTCCCGGAAGTCGGCTTCCGTCTCGACTCGGACGACGTTCGTCCCGACGGCCTCCTCGAACTCGCGTTTGCGTGCGGGCTTCACGATCAGCGGGAGCCCCAGCGCCTCGATTGCGGCTTCGACGCTCGTCTCGTCGAGCCACCGCGTCTCCGGATAGGGGACGCCCAGGTCCTCGGCGACCCGGTACAGCGACGATTTGTCGAGGACGGCGTCGATCACGTCCCGTCCGGCGAACGGGAGGCGGACACCGTCGGGTTCGGTGTCGACGAACGCGTGCACCCACTCGTCCATACAGCCGAAGGCGACGAGGTCGGTGCCCGCAGCCTCCACGACGGCTTCGACGTCCGCCCGGAAGCCGTCGGGGTCGTCGAGCGGGTAGGTGACCGCCCCCGCGAAGTCGACTGCATCGGACGGTGGAGCCACACCCTCGCCGGTTCGGTCGACGGCGACGACGGGGACGCCGTGGTCGGCGAGGGCGCGGGCGACACCCAGTCCCGTGATATGGGCGTTGGCGACGAGCGCTGGCGGGCGGTCGAACGTCGCCCCCGCCAACTGATCGAGCAGGTCGTCGTGGCTCACGAAAGCGGCCATACCGTCGGCGCGGGGCGGGACGGCTTAAATCGGGGCGATCCCGCCGCCGGGCCGTCGTCGAGCCGACAGTCTGCGCGTCCGTTCGTTATTTGGTACCGTTGGGCGTGCCCTCTGCATGGAGTTCTCCGACCGGACGGCGCTGGTGACGGGATCGAGTCGAAACATCGGGCGGGCCATCGCGACGGAACTGGCTGAACGAGGAGCGGACGTGGGTGTCTGTGCCCACACCGACCGCGAGGGGTGTGCGGAGACGGCCGCCCGTGTCGAGGCCGCCGGCGGAACGGCCGCCGTCGCTCTCGGAGACCTAGCCGATCCGGACGACGTCGAGGCGATGGTCGAGACGGTGCGGTCGGAACTCGGCCCGATAGACGTACTGGTGAACAACGCCACCTACCGGCCGAGTACGCCCTTCCTCGACGTGAGTCAGGCCGAACTCGACCGCGTCCTCGACGTTAACTTCCGGGGCCTCTTCCTCACGACCCAGCACGTCCTCCCGGACATGCTGAACGCGGGCGGCGGCGCCGTCGTCAACCTGATCGGGGCGATGGTGTATCTCGGCAACTTTGGGCACGTCCACTCCTACGGCTCGAAACTCGGTATCGAGGGGATGACTCGCCAACTCGCCACGGAGTTCGGCCCGGATGGGGTGCGGGTGAACGGCCTCTCGCCGGGGCTCATCGACGTGGGACGCGAGGCGACCGACGAGTGGGAACGGATCGAGCGCGAGGTGGTCGAATCGACGCCGCTCGGCCGCCTCGGCCGGGTCGACGAGGTGGCCGACGCCTGCTGTTACCTCGCGTCCGACCGCGCGTCGTTCGTCACCGGACAGGTCCTCCACGTCAACGGTGGGACGTATCCGACGCCGACGCTGGTGCCGCGGGCGTAATTAGTCCAGCCGCTGTCCCGCCTCGAACCGGTCGTCCGTCAGGAACACGTCGCCGTCGCGGACGGTCACGTCGATCGGTGAGAGCGAACGGCCGCGACAGGGGCCGCGCGTGCAGTAGCCGTCGTCGCAGTTGAAGCGCGCGCCGTGCTCGTGACAGACGAGTTGGTCGCCGTCGATCAGCGCGCCCAGTCCCCGGTCGAGCTGGACCTCGGGCTTGTGCGGGCAGGAGTTCTCCCACGCAACGATGCCCTCGTCGTCCAGTCGCTGGAGGATCCCGTCGACTCGGCGGCGGCCGGCGGTCGCCTCGAAGCGAAGCGTGCCACGGTCCGGGACGGCGTCGGCGGGCGCGACGTAGCGTCTGTCGTTCTCGTCCGCCTTCGGCTCCGGCTCCACCTCCGCATCCGCGTCTGCCGCTCCGTCGACGACTATCCCGCCGTCGGGTTCACCCTGTTCGGCGTCCGGGCCGCCGATATCGAACCGAAACGTGGCGTCACCGACCGTCACTTCGTCCGCAGTCCCCCGGATGCGGACCACGTCACTCTCGTCCCCATCCTCGAGTGTTACCCGCACCGACTCGTCCATACCCAACGAATTAGGCTGGCCTAAAAATAAGCTGTCGGTTTCGGGGCCGATCAGTGTCGTTCGATCTCGGCTTCGACCTCGATGGTGAGCCCTTCGGCCTCCAGTTCGGCCTCCACGTCGCGTTTGTCGTCGGCGTCGAATTCGAGTTCGTTGCTGTCGACTTCCACGTCGACCTCTATCTCGACGCTCACGTCGTGATCGGACATATCCGCGCTCATCGCTCCGGAATCAAAGGTGTGTCGCCGTAGCTAAAATTCGTGTCTGAGTCACTGATGGATTTATTCGCCTACCCGGTGTAGTGTGGATTGCCGACGCCCTCCGGACGATTCCCCGCGTGCCGGTGGCGTCGGTCCCCGCGACGTCTTCCCGACCCTACCGGCGTTCCAACCGACTCCGGCCCGGCTCCCCGACCGGGCCCGGGTCGGCTGCTGCCACTTTTCCCCTTCCCTCACTCGCGACGGTCACGAATGGTCGCGATGTCCTGCCGCGAGCCGGTGACGGCGTCCCCGATAATCGTCCGTTTGAGCGCCTCCGTCGCCGCGCCGTCGAGCAACGCCCCTTTCATGTCCTCGTCACGGTGTCGCCCGGCCAGGAAGCCGCCGACGAACGCGTCGTGGGCACCGGCAGGGTCGCGCGTCTCCACCTCGAACGGCGGCACCTCGTAGATGGATTCACCCTCCAGCCCGACGACCGCGTGATCCGGGTTCTCGCGGGTGACGACCACCGTCTCGCAGTCGTAGCGCGTCCGGATGCTGTGGCCCGTGGGCACCACGTCGCCGTCGAGGCCGAACACCGCCTCCGCGTCCGCCTCGTCGACGATCAACACGTCGGCGTCGTCGAGGAGGTGATCGTACACTTCCAGTGCCTTCCCGGCGTCGAGTCCCGTCTTCTCGAACCGCGTGTCGAACGCGCGTGTCGTCCCCGCCTCGCCAGCCACCTCCAGCAGCGTCGCCGTCGTCTCCAGCAGCGTTTCGGAGTGTGCGGGCGTCGCGCCACTGACGAAGAGCGTCTCGGCGTCGCGGACCACGCCCATCGGCACGTCCTCGGGCGCCGTCGTCGCCATCGCGGCATCGTCGCGGTCCAGCACCGTCGTCGCGCCGGCCGTCTCGCCGCGTTCGACGAACGCCGTCGACGTGCGCCCGTCGTCGGTCCACACGACGCCGGTGCGGACGCCGTAGCGCCGCAGGTCGCCCACGATCCGCCGCCCCAGTGCCGTATCGGGGAGTTTCGACAGCCAGACGGCGTCCAGATCCAGCGTCGCCGCCGCGGCCGCGACGTTACTCTCCGGCCCGCCCACGTGGGCCGCGAACTCCCGGGCGGTTGCGATGCGTTCGCCCTGTGGCGGCGAGAACCGGAGTGTGGCTTCGCCGACCGTTACCAGATCGGTCACGACCTCCGTTCGACCGACCGGCGCAAAAAGTGTGCGGCCGTCTGTACCCCCCCCCTCCGTGAGATTCGCGTTACTCCGCCCGCCGCCCGCCGTGACCCGGATAGTCGCGCTCGAATCGATCCTCGATCTCCTCGCGGTCGAACGCGACGACGACCGGCCGACCGTGCGGGCAGGCGAAGGGGTTCTCACAGTCGTCGAGCGCGTCGAGCAAGTCGACCACCGACCCCTCCGTCAGCGACGTGTTGCCCGTGATCGAGGGATAACACGCCAAATCCGCGAGCAGGGCGTCGGCCACCGCGTCGACCGTCTCGCCCTCCGTTCCGCCCGCGAACCCCGTCAGCGCGTCGCGAAGGAGCGACGGATCGAGCGCCGAATCGAAGACGGTCGGCACCGTCCGCACCTCGACCGTCCGGTCGTCGACCCGGTCGGCGTGAAAGCCCAGTGCCGCCAGCGCGTCACGGTAGGTGTCGAACAGTTCCGCCTCGCGCGCGGTGAGTTCGAGGTCGACCGGCTCCGCCAGCGCCTGCGTCGGCGTCTCGCCGCTCATCTCCGCGCGCAACCGTTCGTAGTTGATCCGCTCGTCCGCCGCGTGCTGATCGATCAGGACGAGGCCGTCCGGCGTCTCCGCGACGACGTACGTGTCGTCGAACTGGCCCAGTACGTGCAGCGGAGGCAGGCGGTCGAACGCGCGGTCCGGCGCCGCCGTCTCGCCGTCGAGCGTTCGCTGGTCCGTCGGCCCCACGACGCCGCCGTGGTGCCAGTCCCCGGTGTCGTCGGTCGCCGCGGTGTCGGGCGTCGTGCCCGCGTCGGCCGTCTCGTCGTCGCGTGCGCGCTGGCGATTCCGCTCGCCCGCGTCCGACGCGTCACTCGCCGCACCCGACGACTCGGGTCTGGTCGTGTCCGCCGTCGACGACTCCGTCGGCGCGTCCGCCGCTCCCGACGAGTCACTCGTCACCTCGTCGAGCGTCGTCGTCCGCGTCGCTTCCCCGGCCCCGTCATCTCGTTCCGTCCCGGACGCTCGGTCTGCCCGGTCCATCCCGACTTCGGCCCCCGTATCGACCGTCGGTGACTCGTCGAGCGTGGCCGTCGTCGTTTCGTCCACGTCGACCGCCTCGCCACCCGCAATCTCCCGCTCCGGCGACTCGGGCGTGATCTGCGTCTCCGCGGGCGCGGATCGCCCCCGGGGGGCCGACGAGCGAACGAGTCCCTCGTCCAGCAACGCCTCCCGGATCGCCGTCCGCACGGCGTCGGCCACTGCCGACTCCTCGTCGAACCGGACTTCCATCTTCCGGGGGTGCACGTTCACGTCTACCGCGTCCGGCGGCACCTCGACGAACAGGACGGCGAAGGGGTACCGATCCGACGCGAGTTGGCCGCCGTAGGCGTCGAGGACCGCCTCGCGGAGGACGCTCGCCGTCACGTACCGCCCGTTGACGAACGTCGAGAGGTACTCCCGGCCCGCCCGCGTCGTCTCCGGGTGGCTCACCAGCCCCGACACCGACGCGACGGGTGCGGCGTCCGGATCGGCACCGGCGGCTTCGCCGCCTTCCGGAGGGATCGTCGATCCCTCCCCCACGCCGACCATCGACGACGCTACCTCCCGGCCGTAGACGGCGAGAATCGTCGATTCGAGGTCGCCGTTCCCCTCCGTCGAGAAGACTTCGCGCCCGTCGTGTTCCAGCGTCGTCGCCACGTCCGGGTTGGCGAGGGCGTACTGCGTCACCACGCGGTTGACGTGGTCGAACTCCGTCGTCTCCGTCTTGAGGAACTTCTTCCGCGCCGGCGTGTTGTAGAACAGATCCTCGACTTCGACGACGGTGCCCGGCGGACAGCCGGAGGGTTGCACCTCGCCCACGTCCCCGCCCTCGATGGCGAGTTCGTGGCCGCGACCGCCCGAACGGGGCCGCGACCGGATCGTCAGCCGCGACACCGCGCCGATGGTGTGGAGCGCCTCGCCCCGGAAGCCGAGGGTGCCCACGGCTTCGAGATCGTCGCCCGAACTGATCTTGCTCGTCGTGTGCTCTTCTACCGCGCGTTCGAGGTCGGCGGCGGTCATGCCGACGCCATCGTCGCGGACGCGCACGCTTTCCGTACCGCCACCCTCGACGACGACGGTCACCCGCGAGGCGTCGGCGTCGAGGCTGTTCTCGATCAGTTCCTTCACGACGCTCGCGGGGCGCTCGACCACCTCGCCGGCGGCGATACGGCGCACCGTCGCGTCGTCTAGCGCGTGGATGGTCGGCGTCTCACTCACGACAGCCACCGACGGCCGGAGACACCATCAACGCCACGGTCCCCTATTCGACGTCGACCACTTCGATCTCGAACGTCAGCGTCTCGCCCGCCAGTGGGTGCGTGAAGTCGACGGTGACGGTGTCCGCGTCGGCGTCGACGACGGACCCCGACGCGCCGCCCTGCGTCCGCACTTCCATCCCTTCGACCGGCTCCTGCCCGACCATGCCCTCGAACTGCTCGCGGTCGAACTCCCGGCTCTGGCCGTCCCCAGCCTCACCGTATGCCTCCTCCGGGGGGATCGTGAGCGTCTCCGTGTCGCCCGCTTCGAGACCAAGGAGTCCGTCCTCCATCCCCTCGATGAGGTTGCCCGCACCGACCTCGACGGTGAGGGGACCGAACTCGCGGTCGGGCTGTTCTTCGAGGAGGCCCGCCTCCTCCGCGACCGATTCTTTCGTCGTGTCGAAGACGCTGCCGTCGTCGAGACGACCGGTGTACTCGATGGTGACCGTATCGCCAGCAGTGATAGCCATACCTCGGAGACGGCAGTCGGAGGGATAAGGGCTGGGGTACGGCTACTCGTCCGGTGCGTAATCTTCGTGGATGCGGTCCATCCGCGCCGCCATCACGAAGTCCGTCTTGTGGAGGCCGTCGATCTTGTGGGTCCACATCTTCACGTCGACTTCGCCCCACGCGAGCGCGATGTCGGGGTGGTGCCACTCCTCCTCCGCGAGTTCGCCGATTTCGTAGGTGAACTCCAACGCGTCACGGAAGTCGTCGAACTCGTAGTGGCCTTCGAGGTGGTGGTGGTCGTCGACGACCTCCCACACGTCCGCGCGGATGCCGTCGAGATACGGTTCGTACTCCGCCGCTGTGAGCGGGTCGTCGTCGCTGGTGCAGGCTTCGCAGGGTTCGTCGGCGAGTGCAGACATGGGAACGAATAGGGTCGCGGCGGGTTTGTACGTTGGGCTGCGGTGCGCTCCGCCGTTCGCGACCGCGTTCTACGCCTCGTCGTCGGCCATCGCGCCGACCTCTGGACCTGCGCCCGAGACGTTCGCGACCGCGTTCTACGCCTCGTCGTCGGCCATCGCGCCGAACGTCTCGGCCGCGTCCGCCGGCACGTCGAAGTCGTGGTAATGTTCGCCTTTCTCCTTGCTCAGGATGTTGAGCGCGGCGGCGGCGCCGTCGCCGGCCGAGATGACGGCCTGCCACTCTTCGGCGCGCACCATCGCGCCCGTGGCGTAGGCGTCGTCGACGCTCGTCTCCATCTCGACGCCCGCCTCGACGACGCCGTCGTCGTCCGTCGCACAGCCGAGATCCGTCGCGAGGCTCCGGTCCGCACCCGTCGCGAGCACCACGTAGTCCGCCTCGTACTCGCGGTCGTCGGTCGTGATGGTGAAGCCGTCACCGTCGCTGGCGACGCCCGTCACTTCCTCACCCTGCTTCCGGTCGACGCCGAAGTCGTCGACCTGCTGGCGGGCCACGCCTACGAACTCGCTCCCGCCGATGGAGCCGATACCGGGGTAGTTGAACAAGTGCGCCTTGTGCATCCACGTCTCGTCGGTGTCGAACACCGTCGTGTCGAGACCGTTCTTGGCCGTGAACAGCGCGGCGCTCAGTCCGGCGGGACCGCCGCCGACTACAGCTACTGATGCCATATTTCCTCATCGACACGACGTGGAATATGCCTGTTGCCCACCCGACTATTTTTCCCCTTTCTCGGGCAGGCGCTCCTGCCACTCCCGAACCCGCGCCATGAGATCGACCGGCGACGTTTCCGCGAGCGACGTGTCCTCCAGTTCCGAAAGGACCGCCTCGGTCGCCGGATCGAGGCCGCCGCCGTCGGATTCGGCGGTCGCCTCGTCCGCCTCCTCCCGGAACCCGCCCGCACTCAGGTCGAAGACGGCCTGTGTCGTGCCGTTCTCGCCCCCGTCGCTCGTCTCCGCTCCCCGTGCCTCGATGGCCCGCTCCTCGCGCAGGCGGTCGAGTACGTCCCGCGAGCGGTCGACGACGGGTTTCGGGACGCCCGCCAGATCCGCGACGTGGACGCCGTAACTCCGATCGGTCGGCCCCTCCTCGATGGTGCGGAGGAACGTGATATCCTCGTCGCCCCCGTCGTCGCCCGCGACAGCGACGTGGACGTTCGCCACGCGCGGCAGGTGGTCCGCGAGCGCGGTCAGTTCGTGGTAGTGAGTGGCAAAGAGGCACTTGCAGCCGATTTCGTTGTGGATGTACTCCGTCGTCGCCCACGCGATGGAGATGCCGTCGTACGTCGCCGTCCCGCGACCCACCTCGTCCAAGACGACCAGCGACTCCTCGGTGGCCGAGTGGAGGATGTTGCTCAACTCCTGCATCTCGACCATGAACGTCGACCGCCCGCCCGCGAGTTCGTCGAGGGCGCCCACGCGCGTGTAGATGCCGTCGACGACGCCCACCGTCGCGGCACGCGCGGGGACGAAACTCCCCGCCTGCGCCAGCAGAACGATCAGCGCCGCCTGTCGCATGTACGTCGACTTCCCACTCATGTTGGGGCCGGTGACGAGCAGGAAGCCCCGGTCGTCGCGGAGGTCCACGTCGTTGGGCACGAAGTCCGTCGTCGTCTCGACGACCGGGTGTCGACCCGCCTCGACGACCAGCGGTCCGGGGTCGACCACTTCGGGTCGACACCAGTCGTGACTCGCCGCGTGCGTCGCCAGCGAGGCGAGGGCGTCGACCGTCGCCAGCGTCCGTCCCACCGCCTGCAGGCACTCGGCGTGGGCGGCCACCCGGTCGCGCAGGTCGCGAAAGAGGTCGTACTCCAGGTCGCCGCGGGCCTCCTCTAGCCGGAGAATCTCCCGCTCCCGCTCCTCCAGTTCGTCGGTCGTGTACCGCCGCGAGTTCTTCAGCGTCTTGATCTCGCGGTACTCCTCGGGCACGTCGTCGGTTTCCGACTTCCCCACCTGAATGTAGTAGCCGTCGGTCTTGTTGCGGTCGACCTGCAGGTGGGTGATGCCCGTCCGTGCCTTCTCGCGTTCCGCGAGGCCGTCGAGCCACTCGCGGGCGTCTTCGTACCGGTCGAGCAGGTCGTCGAGGTCGGCGTCGTAGCCGCGGCGGAAGAGGCCACCCTCGGTCACCGTCTTCGGCGGGTCCTCGGATAGCGCCGAATCGAGTTCGGCGAGCAGGGCCGCCGCCGTCTCGCGGTCTGGTCGGTCGACGATGTCTGAGAGCGGCGAGTCCGCGAGCCGGGAATCCGCCACCGCGTCCGCGAGCGCCGGGAGGACGGCGAGCGTGTCTCGGACGGAGAGGAGATCGGTCGCGTCCGCGCTTCCGCTCGACGCTCGCGCCGCGAGGCGTTCGAGGTCGTAGGCGTCGTCCAGTACCTCGCGCACCCGGTCGCGGGCCAGCGCTGCCGACGCCAGCGCGTCGACGCTGTCGAGGCGACGGTCGATGACCGTCCGGTCACGTCGCGGGCGGGTCAGCCACTCCCGGAGGCGACGGCGCCCGGCGCTCGTGACGGTGTGATCGACCGTCCCGAGCAGCGACCCCTCGCGGTCACCGTGCATCGTCTCGGTGAGTTCGAGGTTGCGCTGGGTCGTGGCGTCGAGGTCGAGGTGGTCGCCCGGATCGTACGCCTGCAGGCGCGTCATGGCGTCGAGGACGCCGACGCCCGTCTCCTTGACGTACGCGAGGGCGGCGCCCGCGGCGGCGACGCCGGCGCGGTCGTCGAGGCCGACGCTCTCTAGCGCCGTATCGCCGAACTGTTCGCGTAGAGTGCGTTCGGCTCGGCCGGGCGCGAACGCCGCCTCGTCGTAGTCCGTTATCGAGGCGTCGGTTCGGTCGCGGACGCGGGTCAAGAGATCACCCGTCGCGTCGACGGTCGGCCCCGGCAACACCTCTACGGGGTCGAAGCGGTGGAGTTCGGCCAGTACGTCCGCCGCCGCGTCTGTCGTCGTCACGAGGAACTCGCCGGTCGTCACGTCCGCGAGCGCGAGGCCGTAGCGGCCGTCGACGACGACGATGCTCGCGAGGAACTGCGCCGCCGGGTCCGTCGTCTCGAGGAGGGTGCCGGGCGTGACGACGCGCGTAATCTCGCGGGCGTGGCCGTCCTCGGTCTCGTACTGGTCCGCGACGGCGACGCGGTAGCCGCGTTCGACCAGCGCCTTCAGGTAGGGAGTCAGGTCGTCGACCGGCACCCCGGCCATCGGGTACGTCGACCCGTGCGAGGATTTCTCCGACACCTTCAGGTCGAGTTCGTCGCCCACGAACTCGGCGTCCTCCGCGAAGAACTCGTAGAAGTCGCCACACTGCATCGCCAGCAGGTCGGCGTCCGTCTCCGACTTCAGGGCGAGGAACTCCCCCACGATTCCGTCGGCGGTCATATCCACTCTGCCGCCGTGGGCGGGTAAAACGCTGTGGGTCTCCTACTCGACCGCATCCAGCAGCGCGAACACCCGCTCGCCCAACTCCTCTGGCGTCTCGGCGACCACCTTGATGATCGCCTCCTTGCCCACGGCGCCGCGGTCGAGGACGGCGACTGGCGTCGGGTCGTCGGCGTCGACGGCGCCGAACGCCTGCCGGGCGCCCCAGCCCATCGTCCCGCTCGCGTCGTCGGGTTCGGCGTCGCGGTCGTACTCCGTAGTGGGGCCGTCGAGTTCGGCCGTCGCCGCCGCCGTCTCGTCGTCGAACCGGCAGTTGACGGCGAAGCGGAGGTCGGGGTCGAACTCCCGGGCGGCGAGGAGGAAGCGCGCGACGTGCGAGGAGGCGCCGAGTCGAACCCCGCGGTTGGGCGAGACGCCCGAGAGCGTGCGCGTGATCCGCCCCTCGACGGCGGCGGTCTCCCCGACCCGCTCCGCGTACGCCGTCGCGCCGACGACGTTCATCCCCACCTCGGGGACGAGGCGGGACACGTCGCGGTCGACGAACGCCTCGACCACCTCGGCCACGTCGGTCATCGTCCGGTGGCGGTCGGCGGCCTCGCGAAGCGCCGCGAGGTGGTGGACCGCACCCGGTCCGTTGCCCACGTCGAGGCTGTAGCGGACCGCTCGCTCCATGAACGCCGTCCCGGCTTCGACGGCGAAGGGGAGCGTCTCTCCGTGAGCGAGATGGGCGGCGATGGCGCTCGACAGCGTACACCCCGAGCCGTGGGTGGCGTCCGTGTCGATCCGGGGGTGTTCGAACGTACGGGTCGCCAGGCCGTCCTCCTCGTCAACGACCAGCGTATCGGTCACCGTGTTGCCGTCTCGCCCCACGTGCCCGCCCTTGACGAGAGCGGCGTCGGCGCCCATCCCGACCAGCGCCTCGCCGGCCTCGCGGGCGGTGTCGCGGTCGGTCGGTTCGATACCCGTCAGCACCGTCGCCTCGTCGACGTTCGGCGTGACGAGCGTCGCTTCCGCGATCAGGTCCTCGTACGCGGCCTCGGCGTCCGGATCGAGGAGACGGTCACCGCTCGCCGCGACCATCACGGGGTCGACGACGACCGGCGCCCCGGCGTCCGTGAGGCGGTCGGCGACCAGATCGATCACCGGTGCGGTTGCGAGCATCCCCGTCTTCACCGCGCCGAGGTCGAAGTCGGTCTGCACGGCGCTGTACTGCGCGTCGATCTCCTCGATTGGCAGGGCGTACGACCCCTCGACGCCGAGCGTGTTCTGTGCGGTGACGGCGGTGACGACCGACGTGCCGAAGACGCCGTGGGCCTCCATGGTCTTCAGGTCAGCCTGGATGCCCGCACCGCCGCCCGAGTCGCTGCCGGCGATCGTGAGTGCGACCGGCGGCGAGACGGGTGCGCGACGGCGGGTCACGCTTCCCTCCCACGAATCGACGGACTGCGCCGCTGTTTCTCGCGGCACGGCGACGACTGCGTATCGAGCGTTGCCATGCGTACGGGTATTACGAGCTGATATTTATCGGTGATGGACGGTCTGCTCGTGGGTCCAAGCGGCAAGACCTGCCACGTCGGTCCAAGCGGCAAGACCTATCTACGACCGGGGGAAAGTCTGGGTCACCAGATGTCGGAGCGCTCGTCCGGTCGCCTCGTCACAGTCGTGGTCGCGGCGCTGATCCTGTCGGCGGCGGCCGCTCCAGTGATCGGTGCTGTCGCACCGACCTCGGACCCGACACAGTCTCCCCAGTTCGACAGCGGTCCAGTCTATCAGCAGGGCGTCGACACCGACTCCGTTCGCCTGATCGTCTCGGTCAACGAGAATGGGTCCGCGACGTGGACCGTCCAGTACTGGACGCGTCTCGACGACGAGAACACGACGGCCGCGTTCGAATCCTTACAGAGCGATATCGAGGCGAACCCCGAGAGCTTCTCGGACCGCTTCGCGTCGCGGATGCAGTCAACGGTCGGCACGGCCGAGAACGCGACCGGTCGGGAGATGAACGCCTCCGACTTCGACGTGCGGGCGGAGACGCGCGCGCCGCCGGAGTACGGCGTCGTCATCTACACCTTCCACTGGGACGGCTTCGCCGCCGTCGACGGCGACACCATCCGGGTCGGCGACGCTATCGAGGGTATCTTCCTCGACGACCGCACCCGTCTCGTCGTCGAGTGGCCGTCCACGTACGCGACGACGGATGTCACGCCTGCCCCCGACGAGCGACGGGAGGACGCAGTCGTCTGGCGCGGTGCCGAGACGAGTTTCGTATCCGGCGAACCGAGTGTCGTCCTCCGACCCGCGTCGACGGTCACCACGTCGGCCGCGGGCGGCGGCGGCGGTGACGGGACCGTCTCGCCAACGCCGGACGGCGGCGGATCGACGCTTCCGCTCCTCGGTATCGGCTTCCTCTTCGTCGTCGTCGCGGCCGCGTGGCGCTATCGCGACCGCTTCGGCGACCGCGGCGCAGGGACGGCGGCCGACGGCCAAGCGGCGGACGCGGACGGTGACGGTGCCGACGATGCTGGCGCGACCACCGAGACTCGTGAGGACCTCCTGAGCAACGAGGAGCGCGTCCTCCAGTTCGTCCGCGAACACGGCGGCCGAGTCAAACAACAGGAGATCGTCGAGGCGTTCGACTGGACCGAAGCCCGTACGAGTCAGATCGTCCGCGACCTGCGCGACGAGGGTGAACTCGAGGGCTTCCGCCTCGGCCGCGAGAACGTGTTGAAGCTCCCCGACGGGGACGACGAACAATAGTCTCTCTAACACGTCTCCAAATCGCCAGACTGCGGTGGTTCAGGCCGATCCTACGCTCTGTTTAATCCGGGTTAAGCGTTTTTGAGGTTCGTTCCAGTTTATTGGGTGTTCCCTCGTACGAGTATTCGTGATGAGCCGAGACGTTCCGGATGTCGTCGTGTTCGCGCTCGTCGTCGCTGTCACCGTTAGCGTGGTGGCAGTCCCGGTGTCGGCTCTGGGGCAGCCGACGACGACGGCGACGGCGACAGCGGAAGTGGGCGACGGGGCGCAGGATCGGGTGGCACAGCAGACGACGGCGAACGGCACCGCGACCGCCACAGCCACCGCCTCCGGGTCGGAGGGAGACGAGAACGCCTCGATCGCTCCGGGGCAACAACTCGCGGGCGTCGTCGGCGTGCAGGGCGCCGAAATCGACGGCGAACTCGAGGAACGGACGCTGGCGACGCGGGTCGCTCGGGCCGAGTCGAACGCGTCGAAAGCGGGTGTGGTCGCGACGGAACTCAACACGGTCCGTGAGCGGCTCGAGACCCTCCGCGAACGACAGTCCGAACTCCACGAGGCCCGCCAGTCGGGCGAGATTTCGCCCGGCGAGTATCGGGCCCGGATGGCAGTCACGGCCGCCCAGATTGGGGCGGTCCAGACCCAGCTCGAATCGAGCGAGCGGGTTACCCGTGACCTCCCCGACGCCGCGCTCGAATCCCGTGGCGTGAACCGGGAGGAACTCGACCGACTGCGGCAGGACGCCGACGAACTCCGCGGTCCGGAAGTCGCGGAGATCGCACGACAGATCGCCGGCGACGACCGAAGCCGTGAGCTCGACCCCGAGCGCGGTCCGGCCGAACTGCCGGAGCCGGCACAGGGTGACGACGAGGACGAGGAAGACGAGGAAGACGAGGAACAGACCGGAAACGGTCGCGACAACGCCGCGGACACCGGCCCACCGGAGCAGGCCGGGAACGGTAACGGCAATGCGGCCGGCAATCGCTCGACTACCGCCGGTCCGTCGGAGAAACCGGGCAGCGGTAACGACAACGGTAAGGACGATCCGGGCAACTCGGGCGAAGCCGGAAACTCGGAAAACGACGGCCGCTCTGACGATGCCAGCGCAGGCAATTCCGACGGCAACGACGCGGGAAACTCGGATAACGCCGGTGGTTCGAACGGCGGCGATGCGGGGAACTCCGACAACGCCGGTGGTTCGGACGACGCGGGAAACTCGGATAACGCCGGTGGTTCGGACGACGCGGGAAACTCGGATAACGCCGGTGGTTCGAACGGTGGTGATGCGGGGAACTCCGACAACGCCGGTGGTTCGGACGACGCGGGAAACTCGGATAACGCCGGTGGTTCGAACGGTGGTGATGCGGGGAACTCCGACAACGCCGGTGGCTCGGACGACGCGGGAAACTCGGATAACGCCGGTGGCTCGGACGACGCGGGAAGTTCGGACAGCGACGACTCGGGTGGCAGCAATTCGGGTGGCAACTCCGGTAATTCCGGTGGCGGTAATTCGGGCAGTGACGGCGGCTCCGACGGCTCGTCCGGCAACTCCGGCAACCGGGGAGGGGGGCGCTGATGTCCGACACGCCTCGCGTGCTGATCGTCGACGACGAATCGGCGTTGCTCGATCTCTACGAGACGTGGCTCGACGACCTCGACGCCGAGGTCGTCCGGGCGAGTTGCGGGGCCGAGGCGCTGGCCCGCTGTGACGCCGACATCGACGTGGTGCTCCTCGACCGGCATATGCCCCGTGTGTCGGGTGACGAGGTGCTCGAAGAACTCCGGGCTGGTGCCCACGAGTTCCGCGTCGCGTTCGTGTCGGCGGCGACCCCCGACGTGGAGATTATCGACCTCGACATCGACGCCTACCTCACCAAGCCGGTCACGCGCGAGGAGTACGTCGACCTCGTCGACTCGCTCCTTCGTCGAGAGACCGTCTGTGAGGCGATCGAACAGTACTTGTCGAGCCTCTCGAAGCGTGCGGCGCTGCTGGAGTCGGAGTCTCCGTCCGTCCTTCGCACCGACCCGGCGTACGTCGCCTTCGAGGAGGAACTCGCGCGACTGGCCGAGCGCATCGACGGCTACCACCTCGACGACCCGTTCCTCCGGCGGGTCTTCGCTGACAGCGGGCGGCCGGACGCGTCGATAGCGCTCGATCCGACGGCGTAGACGGCCCGAACCGGCGTCGCCCCATCGGACCGATTATTGTATCTTTTTGTGTGCGACCCCCGAGTCCTTGGCCATGTCGTACGACATCGCGCTCATTCCCGGCGACGGGATCGGACCGACGGTCGTGGACGCAGCCATGCCGCTCCTCCACGCCGCCGCCGCCGCACACGGGTTCGACATCGAGACCACGCGCTACGACTGGGGGACCGAACGCTACCTGAACGAGGGCGCGATGATGCCCGACGACGGCCTCGACACACTCGCGAGCCACGACGCCATCCTGCTGGGTGCGGTCGGCCACCCCGACGTCCCCGACCACATCACGCTCAACGGCCTCCTCCTCCCCATCCGCAAAGGTTTCGACCAGTCGATCTGCAAGCGCCCGGCGATCCTCTTCGACGGCGTCGACAGCCCGCTGAAAGGATACGAAGGCGGCGATATCGACATTCTGGTCTTCCGCGAGAACACGGAGGGCGAGTACGCCGACGTGGGCGGGCGCGAACACCGGGGCTTCGCCAACGAGGTGGCCGTCCAGAGCGCCGTCTACACCCGCCGCGGCACCGAACGCATCGTCCGCGCCGCCTTCGACGCCGCCACCGAGCGCTCCGGCCACCTGACGAACGTCACGAAGTCGAACGCACAGGCGCACGGGATGGTCTTCTGGGACGACATCGTCGACGAGGTGAGCGAGGAGTACCCGGACGTGGAGGTCGAACGCCTCCTCGTCGACGCCGCGAGCATGGACTTCATCCGCCGCCCCCACGAGTTCGACGTGGTCGTCTGTTCGAACCTCTTCGGCGACATTCTCACCGACATCGGCGCCATCGTCACCGGGAGCATGGGACTGGCACCCTCGGCGAACATCGACCCCGGCAACGATCACCCCTCGATGTTCGAACCCGTCCACGGGAGCGCGTTCGACATCACCGGGGAGGGCGTCGCCAACCCGCTCGCGACGGTGCTCTCGGGATCGATGCTCCTCGACAACCTCGGGGAGGAGACGGCCGCGACGGCGCTGTGGGATGCGGTCTCCGAACAGTTGGCCGATTCCGACGCGCCGCGCACGCCGGATCTGGGCGGCGACTCGACGACGGACGCCGTGGCGGCGGATCTCGAAGAACGGCTCTAGGCGTCCGGAATCGCCCCGTCGTCGCGGAGACGGTCGATATCCTCCTCGTCGTACCCGAGTTCCCCCAGAATCGCTTCGGTGTCCTCGCCCAACAGTGGCGGTGCCCCGTCGAACCCGGCCGTCGCGTTCTCGTAGTTGATCGGGTGTTCGATCACCGGCACCGTCCCGAGCGCCGGATGCTCGATTTCGCGGATGGTGCCCCGAGCCTCCGTCTGTTCGTTGTCGAGGGCGGTCGGCACGTCGTAGACGGGTGCGACCGGGAGGCCGTGGTCCTCGGCCAGCAGGTCGACCCACTCGTCGGTCGGTCGCTCGCGGAACACGGCCGAGAGTTCGGCTTCGAGTTCGTCCATGTGTTCGACCCGGTCGGGGTTGGTGGCGAAGCGGTCGTCCTCGGCGAGTTCCGGGCGGTCGATGGCTTCGCAGAGTTCGCCCCAGAGTTTCTGGTTCGCGCAGCCGACGTTGAGGTAGCCGTCGGCGGTGGGGTAGGTCTGATACGGCGCGAGGACGGGGTCCTTGGTGCCCATGCGCGTCGGTTCCTCCCCGACGAACGCCTTGCCGGCCTGTTTCGTCAGCCACGGGAGCGCGGCGTCGTGCATCCCGAGTTCGAGACGGTCGCCCTCGCCTGTCCGCTCGCGCCGGAAGAGCGCACCGACGATGCCGAACGCCGCCCACATGGCTGTGATGAGGTCGGTCTGGGGGAGGCCCACCTTCACCGGGTCGCCGTCCTCCGGCCCCGTGACCGACATGATGCCGCTCGTGCCCTGCACGAGGAGGTCGTAGCCGGGGCGACTGCTCCACGGTCCCGTCTCCCCGAACGCGGAGATGGAACAGTAGACGAGGTCGTCGTTCACCTCCTGCAGGTCGTCGTAGCCGATACCGAGGCGCTCCGCCGTCCCCGGGCGGAAGTTCTCGACCACCACGTCGGCCTCGGCGACGAGGTCGTAGAGCGCCTCCAGCCCCGACTCCGTTTTGAGGTTGAACTCGACACTTAGCTTGTCGTAGTTGATCGTCCAGAAGTAGGGCGACTCGCCGTTCTCGTCGGCGGTGCGCCCCGGCCCGTCGTAGTCCGGATCGGGCTCGACAAAGGGCGGCCCGGAGTGTCGGTTGTCGTCGCCCGCGCCGGGTCGTTCCACCTTGATGACTTCGGCACCCTGATTGGCGAGCATCAGCGTCGCGAACCCGCCCGTGACGAACGTCGTCAGGTCCACGACCGTGATGTCGTCGAGGATGCCACCCGCGGCGTCGCCGTCGATCACGTTCATACTCCACCCCTCGTCCGACCCAAGTAAAATCCTTCTGCGTCCCCGGGAGCTATCGAAGCGCCTGTGCGAGCAGTTCGATGGGGGTGGGGGGTTCGTCGTCGTAGTGGTCTTCGAGTTGGGTGCGACAGGAGGCGCCGGGGGCGACGACCCGGTCGCCCGGACTCTCGTCCACTTGCTCGAACAGAATGTGGCCGATGGCTTTGCTCATCGAGAAGTGTTCGGCTTCGTAGCCGAAGGAGCCAGCCATGCCGCAACAGCCCGAATCGAGGGGGTCGACCACGTAGCCCGCCCGACGGAGGACGCCGACGGCGTGGTGGTCTTTCTGGGTCGCCTTCTGGTGGCAGTGGCCGTGGTAGGTCAGCGATTCGGCGGGTGCATCGAGGGCGAGCGACTCGTCCAGCCGGAAGACGTCGAGATACTCCATGATTCCGTACGTGTTGGCGGCCACGGTGTCCACATCCTCGCCGGTCAGCAGGTCGTGGTAGTCGGACTGGAACATGACCGCGTCGGAGGGTTCGACGACGACCACGTCCCAGCCGTCCCTGATGCGGGGCGCGAGGGCGTCGACGTTCGTTCGCGCCTGTTCGCGGGCCCGGTCGAGAAAGCCCTTCGAGAATGGCGGACGACCGCTTCCGGTCACGTCGTCGGGAATCGCGACGTGAACGTTTGCGGCCTCCAGCACCCGCACCGCGGCCTTCCCCGCCTCGGGCGCGTTGTAGGTGGTGTAGGAGTCGGGAAAGAGGAGGACGCGGCGGTCGGCCTCGCTCTCGCTCACCTGCGCCCCTCCCCGTGCGTCGAACCACTCGACTAACGACTCCCGGTGGAAGGTGGGAAGCGAGCGCTCTTTCGCGATACCGACGGTCTTCTCCACGACCGTGCGGGCGCCGGGAACCTTCGCCGCCCAGTTCGAGACGGGCGCGAGCGCCGATCCCAGCGCGTTCAGTGCGTCGACGTTCGCGAACAGTTTGTCGCGAAGCGACGACCCGTGGCGCTGGTGGTGTTCGTGGGCGACTTCGACTTTCAGCTTGGCGAGGTCCACCTCGCTCGGACAGTCCTTCGAACAGCCCTTGCAGCCGATACAGAGGTCGAGCACCTCGTGCATGAACTCCACGTCGGCGGCGTCGTCGTCCAGATCGCCGCTCATCGCCTGCCGGAGCAGGTTCGCCCGGCCGCGGGTGCTGGTGATCTCCTCCTGACTGGCGCGGTAGGTGGGGCACATGACGCCGCCGGTCGTCTCCTGCGTTCCACGACAGTCGCCACAGCCGTGACAGAGTTCGGCCATCCCCTGAAAGCCGTTGTCGATGTCCCAGTTCAGGGCGGGATCGAAGCCAGCGTCGAACGCGTAGTCGGGGTCGAACCGCAGGTTCTCGGTCATATCCACGTCGCCACAGACGGTGCCGGGGTTGAGAAGCCAGTCCGGGTCGACCGCCGTCTTCAGGTCGCGGAACACGTTCACGAGGTGGTCGCCGTACAGTTTCCGGTTCCACTGCGTGCGCGCCCGGCCGTCGCCGTGTTCGCCCGAGACGGCGCCGTCGTACTGCACCGCGAGGTCGGTCGCGGCGTCCGCGATGGATTCGAGGCGCTCGACCCCTTCCTCGGTCTTCGTGTCGACCAGCGGGCGGACGTGGATGCACCCGGGGCCGGCGTGCGCGTAGAAACTGCCGATGGTGTCGTGGTCCTCGAACACTCGCTGGAAGTCGGCGATGAACTCGGGCAGGTGGGCCGGCGGCACCGCCACGTCCTCGACGAACGCGATGTGTTTGGCGTCGGTGGTTCGGGAGAGCAAGATCGGCGTCGACGCCTTGCGCATCTTCCAGAAGTCCTGCTGATCGGCTTCATCGTAGGCTTCGAGACCGTCGAACGCGCGGTCCCCCACTCGGTCGTCGAGCAATCGACCGACTTTCTCGCGGCGCTCCGCGTCGCTGTCGGCGTAGAACTCCACGAGCAGGAACGTATCCGTCCGATCCGGGAGCAGGTCGATCACGTCCGCGAACTCCTCCAGGTCGCGCGCCAGGTCGACGAGGACGCCGTCGAGCACTTCGAGTGCCGCCGGGTCGTGATCGAGAATGTCGTCCACGTCCGCCATCGCGTCGAGCAGGCCGTCGTAGGTCAGGAGGCCGAGCGCCGTCGTCTCGGGGACGGGTTCGAGCGACACCGTCACCTCGGTCACGACGGCGAGGGTGCCCTCGCTCCCGACGATCAGGCGGGCGAGGTTGACCGACCCCGTTTCGGCCTCCGCGACGAGCGTATCCAGATTGTAGCCCGAGACGTTCCGCTTGATGTCGGGGAAGCGCTCGTTGACGGCCTCGCGCTCCTCGTCGACGATGCGCCACGCTTCGGCGTAGAGACGCTCTTCGAGCGTTCCGTCGGGGTCGGCGCCCGCCCGAAGTTCGTCGAGGCTCACTTCGCCGAGTGTCGTCACCGTGCCGTCCGCGAGGACGACTTCGAGTTCCTCCACGTAGGCGTCGGTCTTGCCGTACAGGAGCGAGTGAGCGCCGGTCGTGTTGTTGCCGACGGCCCCGCCCATGGCGCTCCGGTTCGCCGTCGAGGGATCGGGCGCGAACTTCAGGTCGTGGGGGTCGAGCGCTCGGTTGAGTTCCGCGAGGACAGCACCGGCCTGGGTGCGTGCCGTCCGGCTGTCCGGATCGACCGACAGCACCGCGTCCATGTGGCGGGTGAAATCGAGGACGACCGCCTCGTTGACGGCCTGCCCCGCGAGGCTGGTGCCGCCACCCCGCGGGAGGACGGGAATCTCCCGGTCGGCGCAGTACTCGACCACGGCGGCCACGTCCGCCGTGGACGTGGGGAAGACGACGCCGACGGGCGTCACCTCGTAGATGCTCGCGTCGGTGGCGTACAACTGGCGGGAGTAGTCGTCGAACCGCACCTCGCCCGCGATCAGTCCGTCGAGGTCGGCCGCCAGCCCGGGACGGCGAACCGACTCGCTCCCGTGGCGGTAGTTGGCTCGTGGATCGGCCGCCGGGCCGTCGGCGGAGCTATCGCGCTCGGCCATCGTGTTGGTCCGACGCGTAGGTCGGGGTCGACGGTGGTAAAGGTAGTGCCGCTCGCGTCGACCTACCTTTCCGGGACTCGACGGTTGAAGTAGGGTGGCGTCGTTTGGGGGGCTATGACCGACCACGTCGGAGCGACCGCGACATCGGAGGAGCGCCTCCTCGGCGGCTACGGCGGCCGACTCCTCCTGCTGGTCTCGCTCGGCTGGCTCACCATCCAGGGCGGACGGCTCGTCCTCTCGCCGCTCCTCCCGTCGCTCATCGACGACCTCGCCATCACGCCCTTCCGCGCCGGGATCGCCCTCTCCGTGCTGTGGGGGCTGTACGCGCTCGGTCAGTTCCCGAGCGGCCGTCTCTCGGACCGCCTCACGCGCAAGACGCTACTGGTGGCGGGGCTGACGATCGCCGCCGCGGGATTCGCCGTCCTCGCCGTCGCCGTCTCCTACCCGCTCTTCCTGCTCGGGGCGGCCGTCGTCGGCGTCGGCGCCGGCCTCTACCCGACCGCCGCTCGCGCACTCATCTCGGATCACTTCGAGGCGAAACGCGGGGGCGCGTTCGGATTACACACCGCCTCGGGTGACCTCGGCGGCGGCGTCGCCGCGGGTCTCGCAGTCGCCGCCCTCGCCGTCGCGACGTGGCGGGCCGCGTTCCTGCCTGTCGTCGCCGTCCTCGTCCTCGTCGCCGTCGTCCTCCACGCGACGAGCCGCGAGTCGTACCACGTCGCAGCCGTCGACCTCGACGTGCGCGCGACCGTCGGCCGCCTGTTCGCCACCGCCCGCACCCGACGGCTCCTCTTCGCGTACTGTCTCTTCGCGTTCGCGTGGCAGGGGACGGCCGGCTTCCTGCCCACCCTGCTCCAACTCGACAAGGGGTTCTCACCCGAATTCGCCAGTGCGGGCTTCGCCGGCCTCTTCGTCGTCGGCGCGCTGGTGAAGCCGACCGCCGGCCGCCTCGCGGACCGGGTGCGGCGGGCGCCCGTCGCCGCCGGGACGCTCGCGCTCGGTGCCGTCGCCCTCGTCGGCCTCCTCGCCGCCGAGACGCCACTCGCCGTCGGCGTCGCCACCGTCGTCTTCGCCACCGGCCTCATGGCCTTCCCGCCGGTGATGCAGTCGTACCTGATGGACGTGTTCCCCACCGCGAGCATGGGCGCCGATCTCGGCCTCGCGCGCACTACGTACATCGGGTTCGGCGCGCTCGGCCCCTCCTTCATCGGGTTCGTGGCCGAACGCACCGACTACACCACCGCCTTCGGGGCGCTCGCCGCGGCGCTCCTCGTCGCGGCCGTCGTCGTCGCCATCGAAGCCCGGCCCTAGTCGTCCGGACCGCGGTCGGCTGCCCGTCCGTCGGCTTCGGGGATCGCGTACGTGGTTCGGAGGTGGTCGACGAGCTCGTCGACGGTCTCGGGATCGTAGGTCCAGAAGCCGTAGAACGACCCCGGCATCCGCTCCTCCGCCAGTAGCGCACATTTCGCGGCCTCCACGCCCCCGCCGTCGTACGCGACGAACCACGTGTCGTGGATCTCGGTCGCGGTCGACAGGTGGAGCGTCGGCCCGGCCGGCGACTCGAAGTCGCCGCTCCCCTCCGGGTGGGCGTAGACGTGGACGTCGAGGCTCCCGCGGCGCGCGATGTGGTCGTACACGTCGGCCTGCGACGCGAACCGGCTACAGGTCTGGAAGCCGGCGTGGAGTTCCCCCGACGCGCCGCGCCAGGCGCGGTCCTCGATCTCCTTCGAGGCCGCGATCATCCGCTCGGTGTCGTAGGAGGTGAACATCGTCTCGTCGAGTTCGTCCAGCACCACCTCGTACGTCTCGCGGGTGAAGCCGGGGGCGACGCCCTTCCGGTCGCCGAGGACATCGCTCACGTCGAGGGCAGCGAGAAACTGGTCGTCGCGGCTCAACACGGCGTAGTTACGGGGCCCAGCGTCGCTCGTCGCTTCCTCGATGGCGAGGTTGCGGTCGGCGAAATGTTCGCGGAGTGCCGTCGCCACGCCTGCTTCGGGGTTGAACACCGTCAGCGTCTTCTCCTCGGCGTCGACCGTGGCGATGAGTTCGAACAGCCCCATTCGGACGAATACACGGGCGGGCGCTATTTGTGCTTTTATGCCGCTGACCCACGAATCGCGACGCGTTCCTTTTGTACGCCCCCGGCCTACGGTCGACGGATCGATGCCGGTCACGACGCTCCACCGCCCGGCCCACCGGGACGCGCTGACCCACCTCGAAGACGCTTTCCAGCGAGGTGACCTCATCACCGTCTTCGGCCGCTGTACCGTCGAGTACGACGGCCGCGCGTCGAGCAGTCTCGGTCCCGGCGACCGCCTCCTCCTCCTCAAACCCGACGGCTCGGCGCTCGTCCACACCGACGAGGGCCGCACGCCGGTCAACTGGCAGCCGCCGGGCTGTGACCACTTCGCCAGCGTCCGTGACGGGCGGCTTCGGGTGCGGAGCGTCCGCCGGTCGCCGGAGGAACTCCTCGACGTGCGCTTCGACCGCGTCCACCATCTCGCCGCCTACGACGTGACCGATCCCGACGACCTCGACCTGCAGGGGAGCGAGGCCGACCTGAAAGAACACGTCCTCGACCACCCGGAGCGGATCGCCCCCGGCTTCGAACCGCACGCGACCGAACGCGAGACCGAGGCGGGACCGATGGACGTGTTCGGGGAGGACGCGCAGGGTCGGCCGGTCGTCGTCGAGTTGAAGCGCCGGCGCGTGGGTCCGGACGCCGTCGGCCAGCTCCGCCGCTACGTCGACGCGCTCGGCCGCGAACTCGGTGACGGGGTAGAGATTCGGGGCGTGCTCGTCGCTCCCTCGGTCACCGACCGGGCGGCGGCGCTTCTGGAGCAGGAGGGACTGGAGTTCGCCGCGCTCGATCCGGCGACCGGTCGGCCGCCCGAAGACGACGCGTGACGGTCGGCCATCTCGACGAACCGCGAAACGGCCGTCTCGGCGCCAATCCTGCGTCATCCCGGCGTTTAATGTGATTGCTCCCGGAACCCACGAGCAATGGATCTTCACCACCGAACGGTCCGACAGGACGTCCGCGAACTCGGGGCGCTCCTCGGCGACGTACTGGAGGTACAGTCCTCGACGGCGGCGTTCGAGGCCGTCGAGGATCTCCGTACGGCGGCGATCGACTACCGCGACGGCACGCTCCCATCGCGTGAACCCTTGCGGACGGCACTGGGCTCGCTCGACTCCGATCTGGAGGGAGCCGCCGCCCGCGCGTTCACCGCCTACTTCGAACTCATCAACCTCGCGGAGGAGCGCGAACGGGTCCGCGCCATCCGCCGCGACGAGCAGGAGGGGCGGATCGAGGACAGCCAGACCGAGACGATCGCCTCGCTGATTGAGCGCGACGCCGACGCCGAGACGGTCCAGCAGGTCCTCGACGACGTGCTCATCCAGCCGACGTTCACCGCGCACCCGACGGAGGCCCACCGCAAGACGATCAAGGCGAAACTCCGGACGATCACCCAGATTTTGGAGACGCTCGACGAGCGGCGGCTGACCGACGCCGACCGCCGGAAATCGTGGAACCACCTCGAAGCGGAGGTGACGAGCCTGTGGCAGACGCCACAGGTGCGTGACCGGGCGCCCGAACCCGAAGACGAGGCGCGGAACGTGCAGTGGTATCTCGAAAACACGCTGTTCGACGTGGTGGGTGACGTGTACGCGGATCTGGAGGGGACGCTCGCCGAGTCGTACCCCGAGGTGGACGTGCCCAAACTCTTCGAGTTCCGGTCGTGGGCGGGGAGCGACCGCGACGGCAACCCCGCAGTGACCGTCGACGTGACGAGCGAGACGCTGGAGCGCCAGCGGTCGGTCGTCCTCTCGAAGTACCGCGACGAACTGAAGCGGCTCTCGGGCATCCTGAGTCAGGACGCGGCGTGGATCACGCCCGGCGACCGGTTCGAGGCGTCGCTGCTCGCGGACCGCGAGCGCTTCCCGGAGGTGGCGAGCGAGGCCGAGGCACGCTACCCCCACGAGTTCTACCGGCAGAAACTGAAGCTGATGCGCGAACGCCTCGAACGCGTCGACGACGTGCGCCCCGGCGGCTATCGGGAGCCGGAGGAACTCGTCGACGACCTCGAAGCCATCGACGAGAGCCTGCGGCTCAACGACGCCGAGTCCATCGCGGACGCCTACGTCGAACCGCTGATTCGGAAGGTCGACACCTTCGGCTTCGCGCTCGCCAGTCTCGACCTGCGCGACCACCAGAAGAACCACACCGAGACGGTCGGCGAGTTGCTGGAGAGGCAGGGCGTCGAGTACCGCGACCTCGACGAGGAGGGTCGGATCGACGTGTTGACCGAGGCGATCCTGCAGGACGCCGACGTGGTCGACCTCTCGAACCCCGGTGACGTGAGCGACACCACCCAGCGTGTCTGCAAGCGCTTCGACGCCCTCCAACGCTGGCAGCGCGAGTACGGCGCCGACGCCATCGACACCTACTGCATCAGCATGACCGAGGAGCCGAGCCACGTCCTCGAAGTCCTGTTTCTGGCCGATCAGGCGGGCGTCGTCTCCCTCCCCGAGTACAGCGGCCTCGACGTGGTGCCGCTACTGGAGACGGAGAGCGCCCTCGACGGCGCCCGGCGCATCATGGGAACGCTGTTCGAGAACGAGGCGTACGCGGCCGCGCTCTCCTGCCGGGGAGACACGCAGGAGATCATGCTGGGCTACTCCGACTCGAACAAGGAGAACGGCTTCCTCGCGGCCAACTGGGACCTCTACCGGAACCAGCGTCGCCTCGCGGACATCACCGACGAGTTCGGCGTGCAGATGCGCCTGTTCCACGGCCGCGGCGGCTCTATCTCCCGCGGCGGCGGCCCGATGCACGAGGCCATGCTTGCTCTGCCCATCGAGACGGTGACCGGCGAGATCAAGTTCACCGAACAGGGCGAGGCCATCGCCGAGAAGTACGGCAACCCCCGGATCGCCGAGCGCAACCTCGAACGCATGCTGGACGCACAGATGCGCGCCAGAGAGCAGTCGATGGAGGGGCCGATCAAGGAGACGCCGGACGCGTGGACCGACGCGATGGAGACGATGGCGCCCGCGGCGCGGACGGCGTACACCGACCTGCTGGAGACGGACGGCTTCATCCCCTACTTCGAGACGGCGACGCCAATCACGGTCATCGAGGATCTCAACCTCGGGTCGCGTCCCGCTTCCCGGTCGGGCGAGCGCACCGTCGAGGACCTCCGGGCGATCCCGTGGGTGTTCTCGTGGACGCAGTCGCGGTGTATCCTCCCCGGGTGGTACGGGCTGGCGACGGGTATCGACGCCTATCTCGACGACGGCGGGTCGATGGAGACGCTCCGGAAGATGTACGAGCGCTGGCCGTTCTTCCGGACGACCCTCGACAACGCCGCGCAGGCGATGGCGAAGACGGACATGGAGATTGCCGAGGAGTACGCGAACCTCGCGCCCGCGGAGTTGCGCGAACGCTTCTTCCCGCGCATCCGCTCGGAACACGAACGCGCCGTCGAACTCGTCCTCGACATCACGGGCCGCGACGACCCGCTTCGGCGACCGTGGCTCCGCGAGAGTCTCGACCGGCGCAACCCCTACGTCGACCCGCTGAACTTCCTGCAAACGCGCCTGCTGGCCCGCGACGACCGCACGCCCTCCGAGGAGCGCACCCTCCGGCTGACGGTCAAGGGCATCGCGGCGGGGATGAAGAGTACGGGCTGATCGGGACGGATGCCCTCGGTGACGCTCCACCCCCGGAACGGCGGCGCTCGACTACGTCGAGAGCCTCCTCGAACGGAACGGCCTCCCCGTTCGAGACGTCCGAACCCATCCGGCGGATTTTCACTACGCGACGGCCGAGGGCGAGCGGATCGGGGTCGGTGGCCTCGAACGCTACGGCACCGTCGGACTCCTCCGGTCGGTCGTCGTCGAGGCCGCGAAACGCGGGAACGGGTACGGGAACGGACTCTGCGAGGCGTTGGAGTCGAAGGCCCGGGCGAACGGCGTCGAGACGCTCTACCTCCTCACGACGACGGTGTCGACGTTCTTCGCGGCGCGAAATTACGAGCCGATCGATCGGACGGCCGCTCCGGCAGTCATCCGCGGGACGACCGAATTCGCGGATCTCTGTCCGGCGACGGCGACCTGTATGCGGAAGTCGCTGTAGCCGGCCACGCCGCAATCGACCGTCTCGGCGGCCGCTACGGCCGCCGTGCGGCATCGAAGGCTTTATTCACCGCCTCGGCTTCGACTTTGACAAGTAACCATGACCGACAAACCCGCCTCGATGTACCGGGAGATCAGCAAGCCCTCGTACACGCGACGCGAGTACATCACGGGCATCCCGGGCTCCAAGATCGCACAGCACAACATGGGTAACCTCCAGACCGGTCCCGAGGACTACCCGGTCCACATCAGCCTCGAAGTCGAGGAGGAGTGCCAGATTCGTCACGGCGCCCTCGAAGCTTCGCGGCTCTCCGCCAACCGCCGCCTCCTGAAGTTGGTCGGCCAGGAGAACTACAAGATGGTCCTCCGGAAGTTCCCCCACCACGTCATCCGCGAGAACAAGCAGGCGACGGGTGCGGGTGCGGACCGTGTCTCCGACGGGATGCGGCAGGCGTTCGGCAAGCCGGTCGGCACCGCCGCGCGCATCCAGGCGAACGAGACCGTCTTCACCTGCTACTGCAACCCGGAGGACGCGGACACGGTCAAGGACGCCTTCCGGCGTTCGTACAACAAGATTTCGCCGCCGTGTCGCATCGTCGTCGAGAAGGGCGAAGAACTGCTCGTCGCCTGATCGGCTAGCCGACGTGACCCGCGAACTTTTCCGTTCTCCTTCCCCAGCGAGCGTATGCTCCGTCTCGCGGTGACCTCCCGGGCCGAGACGTTCGACCGCCTGCGCGATCCGCTCGCCGCCCGCGACATCGAAGTCGCTCACCTCCCCGCAGAGGGACGGACGATTCGGCTCGACGCCCCGCCCGCCGAGACGTTCGATGTCGGCTTCGTCTACCCCTCCCGAACCCAGTCCGGCGACGCGCTCGCCGCGCTCCACAACCTCTCGTGGGTGAACGGCCGCGAGGCGATCCTCTCCTCCCGGAACAAGGGTGGCGTCCTCACGACGCTCGGCGCCGCCGACCTGCCGGTGCCGAAGACGACGATGGTGGCCACGCCCGTCGACGAGGCCGATCTCGTCGCCGCGATGGAAGGGTTCGACTGGCCGGTCGTCGTCAAGCCCAACTCGACGACCCGCGGGACCGGCGTGGCGAAGGCGACGGACCTCGACTCTCTGCTCGGGATCGTCGACTACCTCGATCTGGTCCACGACTACCGCGCGACGGGAGACAAGACCTTCCTCCTGCAGGAGTACCTGCCCGACGCTCGCGACTACCGGGTGATGGTCGTCGACGGGGCGTACGCGGGCGCGGTCGAGCGCCGCCTGTCCGACGCGGACCGCGAGGATGGCCGCTGGAAGCACAACGTCCACCGCGGCGCGGAGGCGGTGGGCGTCGACCTGCCCGACGAGTATCGGCGGCTCGCGGAGCGGACGGCCGACGCTCTCGACATCGACTACCTCGGCGTCGACCTCCTCGTCACGGACGACCGGGTCGTCGTGGCGGAGACGAACGCGCGGCCGACGGTCGATTCGGCCACGAAATACGTCGACGACTTCTACGACCGGCTGGCGGGATTGATTCGACGGACGGCGAGAGAATAGGGCCGCTACTCGACGTCGATGGCGGCGGAGTCGCCGACCTTGTCGACGGTGACTTCGAGGACGCCGTTGTTGAAACTGGCCGAGGCGGAGTGTTCGTCGACGCGGGCGGGCAGGCGGATGCGTTCGTCGTACTCGCGGTGCGGGGAGGCGGCGCTGATGGTGAGGGTCTTCCCGTCACACTTCAGTTCGATGGCGTCTTTCTCGACGCCCGGGAGGTCGGCGACGAGTCGCACCTGATCGTCTTCCTCGTAGATGTCCACGTGGGTCTCGGAGGTGAAACCAGAGCCGTCGCCGACGGTACCGGCACCGGTCATCTCGTTCATCATCCGTTCGATCTCGTCGAAAATGTCGCCGAACGGGTCGTCACGGTCGTCGCCTCTCATGAACCATCGTAGGCTACTCCCGCTCAAAAGCTTTCTGTCCCCGGTAGCGAGTGACAGGGGGCAATCGTGATAGCCGCTCGCGGCGGCGACTCACGACACTCTATGACACAATCGTTCGGGCGGAATCGCCCGTTTGAAATACTCGACCATCCATCGGTGAGTCGAGGCACATGTTCAAGACGCTCGACGATATCGGGTCCGGGAAACGCGTCCTCGTCCGACTCGATCTCAACTCGCCGGTCGAGGACGGCATCGTCAAGGACAACCGGCGGTTCGCGCGCCACGCCCGGACCGTCCGGGAACTCGTCGAGGCCGGACACCGTGTCGTCGTGATGGCTCACCAGGGTCGGCCGGGACGGGACTCCTTCGTCTCACTCGACCAGCACGCGGACCTCCTCGCGGAGTACGTCGAGACGCCGGTCGCGTTCGTCGACGACATCTGCGGCGAGGCGGCTATCGACGCCATCCGCTCGCTCGACGCCGGCGAGGTACTCTTGCTCGAGAACGTCCGGATGTGCGACGACGAACTGCCGGAGAAACCCCCGGAGGAACACGCCGACAGCGAGTTCGTCCGGACGCTCGCCCCCGAGTTCGACTGCTACGTCGACGACGCGTACTCGGCGGCCCACCGGTCCCACGCCTCGCTCGTGGGCTTCCCGCTCGTCCTTCCCTCGTACGCCGGGCGCGTCATGCAGGCGGAGTACGAGGCCAACACCAGCATCGCCAACCGGGAGTTCGACGGCCCGGTGACGATGGTGCTCGGCGGCGCGAAAGCGACCGACGTGATCGACGTGATGAGCGCGCTCGACGACGAAATCGACCACTACCTCCTCGGCGGGATCGTCGGCGAACTCTTCCTCCGCGCCGCCGGCTACGACGTGGGCTACGACGTGGGCGACGGGGAACTGTACGACCACCAGTGGGAGAACAACGAGGCGCGCATCCGCGACCTCCTCGCGGAGCGTGGCAACCGTATCCTCCTTCCCGTCGATCTGGCGTACGAAACCGACGACGGCGAACGCGCCGAAATTCCCGTCGAGGGCGTGGAGAAGACCCAGCCGCTCCTCGACGTGGGATCGCAGACGGTCGAGCGCTACGCGGACGTGATCGAGGAGTCGGCGGCGGTGTTCGTCAAGGGCGCTCTCGGCGTCTTCGAGGACGAACGCTTCGCCGACGGCACCGTGGGCCTCCTCGAGGCCATCGCCACCACGGACTGCTTTTCGGTCATCGGCGGCGGCGACACCTCCCGTGCCATCGAACTCTACGGACTCGACGAGGAGTACTTCTCGCACGTCTCCATCGCCGGCGGCGCCTACGTTCGCGCGCTCACCGGGCAGTCCTTGCCCGCGGTCGAAGTGATGGCGCAGGACGACTGCTGATAGCGGGTATCGTCGGCGTTCGCAGGGTCGCTCCGTGAGACTCCTGCTCCTGTATCTATAGTAGCGTTTGGAACTGTTTGCACACCTGATCGCCAGACTGCGTGCGATCAGGTGTGCGATGACTTACAAAGGCTACTATAGCCGAGGATCGCTCGACCTCCGGTTGGCTACGACACTCACTGTGAGTCGAACCGTTCGCTGGACGCGGGACGTGATTAGTTCAGGTATCCCAGTTCGCGGAGATTTTCGCGGGTTTTAGCCTCGATTTCGGCGTTCTCTAACGCTTCACTCGCCACCTCCTGTTGTCTATCGATGACGGCGAGAAGTTGAAGCGCCGTCCGGAGTTTGAAATGAACTTCCGGATCGTCGGTTTCAGCTACGGAGCTTTCCAGCAGCGTCCGCACCGTGTCGATCGTGGTCTCGGTCATACTCTGGCGCTTCGTCTTAACCATGTTAAAGATTCTCACTCCGTTCCATTCGCTGATAATGACAGCCTCGCACCAGCCGCGTCCGCTCCATTCGATACGCGTCGCTCGTCGCGTTTCGAACGGTCGATGGAGTTCGGTCGGTACCGCCGTGCCGTTCCGATTCCCCACCGAGTACGACCTCAGTAGTCGATACCGACGCCCATCGCGTCTTCGGTCGTCCGCCGGCTCTCGGCGGCGTCGGCGTCACCGCTGAGGGCGCGGATCGCGTCCACGTTCTCGGGCACCACGTCGCTCTCCTGGTGGATCGCCTGGAACAGATAGAGATCGCGGCCCTCGACCGTGACCGACTCGGCCCAGATGCAGTTCTCCCAGAGGTCGCCTCGCGGTCGGCCGGTGTCGTGGGCGAACTCCTTGAGTTTGCCCGAGCCGTCGATGTCGGCGCCGGGCGGGATCAGGAACAGGCGGGTCTCGTCGGCGAAGCGGTCGAGGACGTCCTCGGCGTCCGCCTCGGATTCGAGCGTGACGTTGACGCTATGGGTGTGCATCAGCGTCGCCGGCACCTTCATCCCCAGCGTGTCGATGTCGAGGTCGGGGAAGATGGTGTTCACGTCGGGACCGTGATGCGAGGGGATGGTGACGGGGTCGGGGAGGATGTCGTCGATGGGGCCACGGTCGGTCTGGCCGGGGTCGCCGCCGCGGCGCACCAGCGTGACGCGCGCCTTCTCGACGCCCCACTCTTCCTCCAGTGGGGCGAGGATGCGAGAGAGGCCGGTGGTGTTACAGGAGACGACGCGCGCGGAGTCGGCCCCGACCGCGTCGGCGTAGTTGGCGCGGGCGTTGAAGCTCACCTCGGCCACGTCGGCGTCTTCGCCGCCCTGGAAGATGGTGGGGGTGTCGTGGTCCTCGTACAGCGAGGCGTTCTCGGCGCCGATGCCCGAGGGGGTGCAGTCGACGATCACGTCCGCCGCGGCCACGAGTTCGTCCACCTCGCCCGCGAGTTCCAGTCCCTCCTCGGCGAAGCGGTCGACGCGTTCCGGAACGGCGGCGTAGAGCGGGTAGGCCTTGCGCACGGCCGTCTCCGCCTCGAAGTTCGGACGCGTCTTGGCGACGCCGACGAGTTCCATGTCCGGTTGTGCCGCGACTGCGTCCGCGACGCGTTTGCCGATGGTTCCGTAGCCGTTGACGCCGACCTGAATCATATCGCGCAGTCGCGTAGCGACGGGCATAATCGTTTCGAGCCACGCCGCTCGACCCCCGCGTCGGCGCCGCAGGCCCGCCGTCCGCTGACTCTCGATCTATGCAAAAAGGCTACTTGCTTATGTGTCGATCAAGTGAATGGTCCTCTCATGTCGACACGCGACACGCTCGAAACCGAGATCCTCGGACGGCCGGTCACCTTCGAGTATTCGGAGCACTGGGTCGGGTACTCCCTGTTTCTCCTCCGGCTCGTCATGGGTTGGACACTGTTCCAGGGTGGGATCACGAAAGTCCTCACCTACCTCGACGCCAACCCCGACAACGACTGGACGGCGGCAGGTTACCTGATGAACGTCCCCGATGGGAACCCGCTGATCGGCTTCTGGTCGAGCATGGCCGGGAACCCGCTCATCGACGCGCTGAACATGTGGGGGCTGACCTTGACCGGACTGGCGCTCATCGTCGGTGCGTTCGTCCGCTGGAGCGCGTTCTGGGGCGCGATCATGATGCTGTTTTACTGGCTGGCGTCGCTGACTGGCGGTCCCTTGGCCGGTCTGCCCGTCGCCCACGGCTGGGTCGTCGACGACCACCTCGTCTACGCGGTCCTCCTGTTCGGGCTGGGAGCGTTCGGCGCCGGCCGCATCCTCGGCGTCGACGCCTACCTCGAAGGGACGAGCGTCGTGCAGAACAACCGCTGGCTGCGGTACTTCCTCGGCTGAACGGTAAGGGTAAGGGCTAACCCCGACGGCGCCGTCCACTCACCCATGTCCGACGCACTCCACGAGGCCGCCGAGACGGCGGTCCATCAGTGCATGGCGCTCGACGCCGACGAGTCCTGTGTGGTCGTCACCGACGACGAGCGCCTCCCCATCGGCGAGGCGCTCTACGACGTGGCGAGTTCGGTGACCGACGACGCCGTCCTCCTGCGCTACCCGCCCGGCGAGCAACACGGCACCGAACCCCCCGCACCGGTCGCGGCGGCGATGGCCGACGCCGACGTAGTGCTCGCGCCGACGACGAAGAGTTTGAGCCACACGCGCGCCCGAAAGCGCGCGTGCGACGCCGGCGCCCGAGCCGCGACCCTCCCCGGCATCACCGAGGACGTGATGATCGCTGGCCTCGACGCCGACTACGAGGCCATCGCTCGCCACTGCCGCGAGGTGCTCGCACAGGTCGACGACGCCGACGAAATTCGCGTGACGACGCCCTCGGGCACCGACCTCACGGTCGAACCCGGCGACCGCGAGTGGCTGACCGACACGGGGATGGTCCACGACCCCGGTGACTTCTCCAACCTCCCTGCCGGCGAGGTGTTCGTCAGCCCCGAGACGGCCAACGGCACGTACGTCGTCGACGGGACGATGATGCCCCACGGCCTCCTCGACGACCCGCTCCGGTTCGAGGTGGAAGACGGGTACGTCACCCACATCTCCGACGACGCCGTTCGCGAACAGGTCGACGCCGGGCGAGAGGAGGTGGGCGACGCCGCCGCCAACCTCGCGGAACTCGGCATCGGGACGAACGTCGGCGTGACGGAACTGGTCGGCTCCGTGTTGCTGGACGAGAAGGCGGCCGGAACGGTCCACGTCGCCATCGGCGACGACGCGAGCATCGGCGGCGACACCGAAGCACCCCTCCACCTCGACGGGATCATTCGGGAGCCGACGGTGTACGCGGACGGGGAGACGGTACGTCTCCCGGAAACCGAGCGGTGAAACCGCGAGGTGGGGAGGTCGTAGACCTCCCGGAAGTCGAACGGTCGTAGCCCCTCTCCCGTTCATCCGTCGGCGGACTGCTCCTCCTCCCACGCCTCGTACGTCGTCTCGTTCAGCACCGCGACCTGTCCGTGCATCCGGGCGTGGCCGTCGCCACAGAGTTCGGCACAGTAGAGTCGGTACTCGCCCGTCTCGGTCGCTCGCGTCCGGGCAACCGTCTCGGAGCCGGGAATGATGTCCTGTTTGATCCCGAGCGCCGGGACGTAGATGGAGTGGATCACGTCCCGCGAGGAGAGGACGAGTCGTACGTCGCGGTCGGCCGGGATGGTCAGGCGGTCCTCCGTGGTCACGTTCGACTCGGGGTAGTGGAACGCCCAGCCCCACTGGTAGGCGTCCACCTCGATCACCATGTCGTCGATAGCGTCCCCGGCCGCCTCCGCGTCGGCCGCCGCCGGCGTGAGATAGGGGTTCGCCATCGTGACGTACGCCGAGACGCCGACGAACAGGAGGATGACGGCCGTCGCGGCGGTCCACGTAATCTCCAGCGCGGGGTCGTCGACGGTCGGACTCGGATCGTCGTTGTCGCGGAACCGGTAGATGGCGTAGACGAGCGTCACCTCGACGAACAGCGCCAGCGGCAGCGCGACGTACAGTAGTTGGGTGTTCAACTCGTCGATGGCTGCCCGGTTGACCGACTGCGCGGCGGCTGGCGTCGCGAGCAGTGTCGCGGCGAGTGCGACCCCTCCGGCCCCGGCGAGCCACCGCGTGCGTTTCACAGGCGCGATATCACGGTGGACGAGACATATAGCTTGTGACGGTCTCCCACACTCCCGCTGCTCGTCGCCAGTGACGAGCACCCCCGCGTGTGAACTGTTCTCGTGGTGTGGATTTATGTCGCTGGCACTATCCGTTGCTACTGATGGCCTTGGTACCGACTGGCACGACCGCGGCGGCCCGCTCAGCATCTCGCGGATGAATCGGGCACTGGTCGAGGCAAGCGCGCTCGGCCTGCTCGCCGTCTCCTGTCTCCTGCTATGGGTCCGGCTACGTCGCGCCGCCGGCCCCCAGAGCGACGGCGGCTATCCGACCCGCGAGCGCCTCCGGTTCGAGTTGGACCACCTCCGGCGACAACTCGCGCGCTGGCTGACGACGACCGACCACCGGGAGGTCGGCATCCTCTACATCGTCTTCGGCACCGTCGCGGGGCTGTGGGGCGGCGTCGACGCGATGATGCTCCGGACGGAACTGCTGACGCCCCCCACCGACATCTGGTCGCCCGAGACGTACAACGCGCTCTTTACCACCCACGGGATCACGATGCTGATCTTCTTCGTCCTGCCCGTCTTCTACGGCGTCGGGAACTACTTCCTTCCGCTCCTCCTCGGCGCGGACGACATGGCGTTCCCGCGGGTGAACGCCCTCGGCTTCTGGCTCCTACCGCCGGCGCTCCTGCTCGCTCGTGCCGGCCTGTTCGTCCAGGTCGGCGGCCAACTCCTCAGCCCCGTGTTTCCACAGGAGACGATTCGCTTCTTCCTGACGCTCCGCGAGGTGAGCGTCGGGTGGACGCTCTATGCGCCCCTATCCGTCCAGTCGGTGAATCCACAGATCGACCTCCTCTTGATCGGGCTCCACCTCTCCGGCGTCGCCACGACTCTCGGGGCGATCAACTTCATCGTCACCATCGTCTACGAACGGGCGGAGGACGTGACGTGGGCGAATCTCGACATCTTCTCGTGGAACATGCTCGTGACCAGCGGGCTGGTGCTCTTTGCCTTTCCCCTCCTCGGAAGCGCCATCCTGATGCTCCTGCTGGACCGGAACTTCGGGACGACGTTCTTCGCCGTCGAGGGTGGGGGACCGATCCTGTGGCAACACCTGTTCTGGTTCTGGGGCCACCCCGAAGTCTACATCCTCTTTCTCCCGGCGACGGGACTGTTGAGTACGATCCTCCCGAAGTTCGTCGGCAGACGGCTGTTCGGCTACAAGTTCATCGTCTACTCGACGCTCGGCCTCGGCATCCTCTCCTTCGCCGTCTGGGCCCACCACATGTTCACGACGGGGATAGACCCCGGCATCCGGGCGTCCTTCATGGCCAACTCCATCGTCATCGCCATTCCCAGCGCGATCAAGGTGTTCAACTGGCTGACGACGATGTGGGACGGCGACATTCGGACGACAGCCCCCCTGATCCTCGCGGCCGGGAGCATCGGGACGTTCATCGTCGGCGGCGTGACCGGCGTCTTTCTGGCCGTCATCCCCGTCGATATCCTCTATCACGGTACCTACTACGTCGTCGGCCACTTCCACCTCATCGTCGTCGGCATCATCCCCTTCATGATGATCGCCGCGAGCTACTACTGGTACCCCCTGCTGACGGGGCGGTGGTACGACCGCCGGTTGGCGCAGTTCCAGTCCGTCCTCCTGATCTTCGGCTCGACGGTGACGTTCACCACGCTGCTGATCATCGGTGGCCTCGGCCTGCCGCGCCGGCAGGCGGTCTACCCGCCGGAGTACCAGTTCGCCAGCCAGATTGCGACCGTCGGCGCCTACGTCATCGGGCTGGCGGCGCTCCTGTGGCTCTACAACATGGTGGCGTCGTACTGGCAGGGCGACCCCGTGCGGACGACGGACCCGTGGAATCTCAAGGCGACCGGGCAGTTCACGCGCGAGTGGCAGTGGTTCGAGGGCCGCATGGTCGAGAAGTACGACGTGACGCCCGCGGAACCGGAGACGGTTCGGCCCGCCTACGACCCCGAGGGCGAACCTTCCGGCCTGCTGGGTGGCGTCGGCACCGTCGCCCAGACCGTCTCGCGCAACGCGTGGATGGCGGCCGTCGGCGGCTTCGTCGGCACCGTCCTGATGAGCGGTGGGCTGGGCACCGCCATCCTGATCGGCGTCCTCGATCCGGCGTCGTTCGGTGAAATCGCCGAACTCGTCGGCTTGCCGGCCAGTCCGCTCCTCGGGACGCTCTTGTTCCTGATCGGCGGGACGGTCACCTGGCCGCTCGTCTTCCTCGCCTTTCAGGAGTACCTGCCCGGTCGACTGCTGTTCGAGACGGGGCTGGTGTTCGCCACGCTCATCTCGACCGGGTTCGTCGTCGCCTTCTACACCGGGCAGGCCGGTCTGGCGCTGATCGGCTACGTCGGGTTCGTCGTCGTCGCGCACTGGGCCTACGGCCTCGGCCTGAGCGTGACGTTCCAGTATCTCCGCCGTCGGCAGCGTGCGAAACGGGGACGGGGTGGTGGCTGATGGCTGCGGAGGCCGACGACGAGGCCGACTCCGAGTCGGCGCTGTTCACCTACGGCGTCCCCTTCGTCGGCGTGTTGCTCGTCGCCGTCGGCATCGCGGCGGCGGTCCCCGGCGCCTACGCCCTCATTCAGGAGGATCTCACTCCCTGTGGCGCGCCGAGCATCGCCGTCGAATCTCCCGAAGAGACGGACCGTCGATTCGGTGACGCACCGCCGCCGACGGTCGACCGCCTCGACTTCGCGGCGCTCGCGCCCGCCGAGCAGGCGGCGTTCGAGGCGGCGCTCGACGATCCGATCGGCGAGGCACACGTCGAGGGGGCGTTCCCGAACGCCGAGACGTTCCGCGACGGGACGCTCGTCACCTACGAGGGCGAACACTACTACGCGACGGTCGTCGCGGAGAACCCCTGTTTCCAGGCCGCACCGCTCCAGTTCCCGCTCGGCGTGTTCGCCATCGCGCTCGGCATCGTCGGCATCCTGACGCCGCCGGCCTACCGACGACTCGTCGCGCTCGAAACGGGGCTGGAGTAACTCGTCGGGGCCGTCACCCGACGACTGCGCCGACGTACAGCACCACGACGAGGAGGACCCAGACCACGTCCACGAAGTGCCAGTACAGCGAGACGGTTCGGATCGACGTGTCGCGGTCAGGGCCGTACTGGCCGCGGAGCGCCCGAGCGAGGGTGATCCCGAGGAGGACGACGCCGAGGGTGACGTGGAGGCCGTGGAGTCCCGTCAGTCCGTAGAAGGCGGTGGCGAACACTCCGCCGGCCAGCGTGAAGTTCTCGTGGACGACGAACTCGTAGTATTCGAGCGCCTGCCCGCCGAGGAAGACGACGCCGAGCAGGGTCGTCACGCCGAGGCCGGCGAGGAAGCCGCGCCGATTGCCGTCTTCGAGCGCGCCGTGTCCGTAGTGGAGCGTCAGGCTGGACGCCACCAGAATGAGGGTGTTGACGACGACGAGTGAGCCGA
Organism: Haloplanus aerogenes; assembly: GCF_003856835.1. Classification (NCBI taxonomy): domain Archaea; kingdom Methanobacteriati; phylum Methanobacteriota; class Halobacteria; order Halobacteriales; family Haloferacaceae; genus Haloplanus; species Haloplanus aerogenes. The sequence goes on along the minus strand of NZ_CP034145.1, from coordinate 3,293,001 downwards.
GGAGCGGCGGGAGGTCGGTCGGTGGCCACGTCCCGACGCGGATGAAGGCGTAGTAGACGAAGCCGGCGAGGAAGGTCGCCACGTCCGAGACGAGAAAGAGCACCATCCCGCCGGTGTAGATGTCCTCCCGCCCCTCGCGTTCGGTCCAGTAGTCCGCGAGGAACGCCTCGGCCATCCACCCGGCGAGGCCGCCGACGAATCCCAGCGCGCCGACGGCGACGAGGATCGCCGGGAGGACGACAGGGACGAGATCGAGGCCGACGAGTGCGAGTCCGGCGCCGACGTACAGCGCCGCCGCGCCGACGGCGGTGACGAGCGGCCACCTGCTCGTGTGCTCGCCCTCGGCGTGGTCGCCCCCGTGCTCTACCGCTGTCACACGTTCACACACGGGCGGGTGGCGTATAAACGGTGGGCCCGGTGGACGGCTACTCGTCGTCCTCGTCGAGGAAGCCGTGGTACGGACAGACGTACTCGTCCCGGATGATCTGTTCGTCGACGATGTCGAGGCCGAGTTCGTCGAGTTCGCTCGCGATCCGGTTGAGGTCGTCGTGTGTCTGCCCGATGGCGTTCACGTACACGTTCCGCTTGCCGGTCATGATTTCGCGGACCGCGGTGACGCCGTGTATCTCCCGCGCCCGGTTCGCGAGCGTCCCCCGTTTCGGGACCGGGGCCGTGCAGATGATCTTGGTGTACAGCGGGTAGCCCGCCCGGTCGTAGTCGATGTCGATATGATAGCCCCGGATGATCCCACTCTCTTCGAGTTTGTTGATTCGCGTTCGGACGGCGCTCGACGACAGGTCGAGTTTCTCCGCGATGTCGCTGGACGACGTCCGTCGCGCGTCTTGCTGGAGATAGTAGAGGATCGACCGATCGATCGAATCCAGTTCGCCGTCTTTCATCGACCCGACCTTCGTCGCTCGGCGTCTTATGACTGTCCCGGGTCGCCGCACGCCAGCCTGCCGACCCTCGAAGCGCCAATGTGAAGACGGATAGTTTCTAAAAACAGCATTATTTTGACGATCTGTGAATCTAACCGGCTAATTTATGCTGTTCTGTCTCCTACTACGCGATCGAGGAACAACATCGGCTGACATAGATCCATGAGACTGCAATCGATCCTGACCACGAGAGCGGAATCGACGGCGTCGGGGGCGGGTCACGAGTACTTCGTCCTCGGCGGCGGGCACGTCGGCACCTCGGTAGCCCGCCACCTCCGGACGGCGGGACACGCCGTGACCGTCGTCGACGAGGCACACGATCCGGCCGACGAGCCGGGGATCAGGGGTGATCCAACCGACCACCGGACGCTCGACGCGGCGGGCATCACGGACGCCGCGACTGTCGTCGTGGCGATGCCACAGGACGGGTTGAGCCTGCTCGTCGCCCAGCTCGTCCGCACCCGTTTCGGCGTCACCGACGTGCGGATCCTGGTACGGACGCCCGACCGGTGTGATGTCGTTGCCGACGCCGGTCACGAGGCCATCTGTGTGACGACGGTGCTGTCCGACGCCGTCGTGGCCAAACTGGAGACGCTTCGACAGCCCGCATGAAGGAGCTGCAACGCGACCTCGGCCTGCCCTCCGTCCTCGCTATCAGTATCGGCGCCATGATCGGGAGTGGCATCTTCATCCTGCCGGCGCTCGCTCTCGAAATCGCGGGTCCTGCCGTCGTTCTCGCGTATCTCGTCGCCGGACTGCTCGTGATTCCCGCCGCGCTCTCCAAATCCGAACTGGCGACCGCCATGCCCGAGGCCGGCGGCACCTACATCTACATCGAGCGCGGCATGGGACCGCTCCTCGGCACCGTCGCCGGCGTCGGGACGTGGTTCTCCCTCTCGTTCAAAGGCGCACTCGCTCTTGTCGGGGGTGTCCCGTACCTGCTCTTGCTGTTCGACCTGCCGCTCAAGCCGGTGGCGCTCACGCTCGCGGCGGTTCTCGTCCTCGTGAACCTCGTGGGCGCGAAACAGACGGGGCGACTCCAACTCGCTATCGTCGTCGTCATGCTGCTCGCGCTGGGCTGGTTCGCCGCCGGGAGCGCGCCACAGGTCCAGTCCGGCAACTACGCCGGCTTCTTCGACGCGGGCATCGGCGGCCTCCTCGCCGCCACGGGACTGGTGTTCGTCTCCTACGCCGGCGTCACCAAGGTGGCGAGCGTCGCGGAGGAAATCGAGAACCCGGGCCGGAACATCCCGCTCGGCATCCTCGGGTCGCTCGCGTTCACGACCGTCCTGTACGTGGCCGTCGTCGCCGTGCTCGTCGGCATCACCGAGCCGGGCAGCGTCGCCGGCTCGTTGACGCCGGTCGCCGTCGCTGCCGAGACGACGGTCGGGCGCGTCGGCGTCATCGTCGTCATCCTCGCGGCCATTCTCGCGCTGGTCTCGACCGCCAACGCGGGCATCCTCTCCTCGTCGCGCTACCCCTTCGCGATGAGTCGGGACCGGCTGGTACCGCCGTCGCTCTCGGCCATCAGTAACCGCTTCGGGACGCCCACGACCGCGATTACGCTCACCGGCGCCGTGTTGCTAGCGCTCATCGCGTTCGTTCCGATTCTCGACATCGCGAAACTGGCCAGCGCCTTCCAGATCATGGTGTTCGTCCTGATCAACGTCGCGCTCGTCGCCTTCCGCCAGGGGGACACGGACTACGATCCCGCGTTCACGGCGCCGCTATACCCGTGGGTGCAGGCGTTCGGTGTCGTCTCCGGTCTCGTCCTGCTCTTCCAGATGGGTCCCGTCGCCCTCGGCGGAGCCGTCGCCATCACCGCCGGGAGCGTCGTCTGGTACTTCCTCTACGTCCGGCCGCGGGTGCGCCGGAGCGGCGTCGCGACGGAGGCCATTCGACGACAGGTGGGTCGGAACGCACTCACGGACGTCGAGTCGGCGGCGGCGGACGACACGCACGCGGTCCTCGTCGCGCTGACGAAGGCCGTCGGCCCCGAGCGCGAACGCTCGCTCGTCTCCTTGGCAGCCGACCTCGTCCGTCCCGACGACGGCCGCGTGATCGTCACCCGATTCGAGGAGATTCCGGATCAGGCGCCACTGACCGAGCGGGCGACCGTCCAGTCCGCGGCGGATCGCTCCTTCGAGTCGCGGATGGCGACGCTCGCGGCAGCCGTCGACGTGCCCATCGAGGCGGACGAAGTCGTCAGTCACGACACGAAACACGCTATCGTCAACGTCGCCGCCGACCGCGGTGTCGACGCCATCGTCGCCGAACACGAACCGCTCCGTCTCCGGTCACGACTGCTCGGTGACCCGGTCGACTGGGTGGTTCGCCACGCCCCGTGTGACGTACTCCTCGTCGACAACGTCGGCTACGACCGCCCCACGACCGTCGCCCTCGCCGGCGACGGCCGTCCGTACCCGTCGCGTGCGGTGACGCTCGCGGAGACCATCGCGGCCGCGAACGACGGCACCCTCTCGCTCCGGTCACCCGACGACGCGGCGGCCGACTACCGGGCCGAACTGTCCGCGATGCTCGCCGTCCCCGCGCGCGTCGCGTCGGTTCGCACCGACGGCGGCCGGCCGCCGACGCCGGACGTACTCGTCCGCCCCGGCGACGACCATCGCCTCCGGGCCCCCCTCGTCGACAGGCGGCCGGTCGTTCCAAGCCCAGGCTGTACGACCGTCACCGTCTACCCGGCGGTGGCGCGTCGTCCCTCGCTCGCCCGCCGACTGCTCGAACGCCTCGTCTTCTAATCCGCGGAAGGGCGGATTTTTACCGCCTGACCGGCTACGACCCCGCATGACTCATCCCGGACCCGACGCGGGCGACCGCGTCGCACTCGCCTGTCCCTCCTGTGCCCCGAGCGCGACGACGGTACACGAGGTGCTGAAACCCGGCGGCCACGTCACCGTCCGCTGTACGGAGTGTGGCCACGTCCACAAGGAGCGCTACGACCCGCCCGAGGAGACCGACGTCGACGTCGTCGTCTCGCAGGGTGGCGAATCGCTGACGACGACGGTCGACGCGCCGCCGTCCGAGACGGTCGCGGTCGGCGAAGAGTTCGTCGTCGACACGCCCGAGGCGATCATGCAGGTGCGGATCACGGCCATCGAACTCGACGGCGATCAGCGCGTCGAGGAAGCGACCATCGAGGACATCGAGACGCTCTGGACCCGCGCCGTGGACAACGTCCGCGTCAACGTGACCATCCACCCGAACGACGGTCGACGGGACGAATCGCGGAGCGTCTCCGTGTCGGTACCCGGCGATCACGAGTTCACCGTCGGCGAGACGGCCGAGTTCGCGGACGAGGAGTTCGAGATCACCGGCATCCAGGTTCGCGGCGACGCCCCCGAGTACCGCTTCGAGAAACTCGACCACGACGGCGACGTGGTGTTCGCCAAGGACGTCAAGCGGGTGTACGGCCGCGACGTGACCTCGACCGCGTGGTCGGCGTGGTAGTATGGACTTCGCTCGCGCGCGCCGCGACCTCGTCGACCGCCTGATCGAGAGCGGGCACGTCGAGCGTCCGGCTACCGAACGGGCGATGCGTACCGTTCCACGCCACGAGTTCGTCCCCGCCGAGCGCCGCGAGGCGGCCTACCGCGACCGACCCCTCCCCATCGGCGAGGGACAGACAATCAGCGCGCCGCACATGGTGGCGACGATGACCGATCTCCTCGCGCCCGACGAGGGCGACCGCATCCTCGAAATCGGTACCGGCTGTGGCTACCACGCCGCCGTGACGAGCGAGGCCGTCGGTTCGGGCACCGTCTACAGCGTCGAGGTCGAACCCGACCTGGCCCGACAGGCGAGCGAGCGACTCGACCGCCTCGGCTACGACGTGCGCGTGCGCGTCGGTGACGGGTTCGCGGGCTGGCCCGCCCACGCGCCGTACGACGGTGCCTACCTCACCTGCGCGCCCCAGTCGGTGCCCGACGCCGTCGTCGAACAGGTGCGGCCGGGGGGTCGAATCGTCGCCCCCGTCGGCCGCGGCCGACAGCGACTCGTCCGGCTGACCCGGCGCGCCGACGGCCGCGTCGACCGGGAGACCCACGGTGCCGTTCGGTTCGTGCCGATGCGGGAGTCGTCGGGGTAAGCCAGCGCAAGCGCACCCTTGATAAGCGCTGGCGCCAAGATCCAGATATGGACCCTGCGGTGTTGCGCGAGGACATGGTCGACGGCCTCGACCACGCCCTCGACGGTCTCGACGAGTCGCTCGGGGTGGCGATGCGGACGGTCCCCCGGCACGTCTTCGTCGAGGACCGCCCCTACGACAACCGTGCTGGCGACCACGCCGGCACGGACGTTCTCGCCCCTCGAACCGTCGCGCGCCTGCTCGAAGCCCTCGACACCGGCGACGAGGACGACGTACTCGTCGTCGGCGTCGGAGTCGGCTACACGGCCGCGCTCCTCGCCGAACTCGTCGGCGAGCGGCGCGTCCACGCGGTCGACATCGCCCGCCGGCTCGTCCTCGACGCGCGTCGGAATCTCCGACAGGCGGGCTACGAGGGCGTCCTCGTCGACCGTCGCGACGGCGCGAACGGGCTACCGGAGTACGCCCCCTTCGACCGCATCCTCGTCGAGGCGGCGGCGGTGCGCCCGCCGCGCGCGCTGCTCGACCAGCTCGCCCCCGACGGCCGCCTCGTGATGCCGATGGGGACGCCCGACCAGACGCTCGTGGCGGTCGAAGCCGACGACTCTCCGGAGGGGTACGCGGTCGTCGAGGAGTTCGGCTCGACGACGCTCGCACCCCTCCTCGTCGCCGGCGAGGAGGCCGGCGGCGTCACCCGCAACCGCACCGAACGCGAGGACCGCGAGTTCGCCGAACAGGGCTACTTCGCGCCGACCGGGTGGGAGCAGAACTGGATCGACTGGGAGGACCGCCTCGACGGCGGGCGCGGTCACCACCGACGATAGGTCACTCCTCCCCCCTGACCACCAGCACCTTCGTATTTCCGCGTCGGTCGACGTACCCACTTCCGGCCGGCGGTTTCACCTCGATCACCAGCGTTCCCTCGTCCTGATTCGCCCGGAGCGTCGGCGTTACGGAGACGCGAGCCGTGCCGTCTTCGCCGGTCGTCGCCGTCTCGACACTGCCGAGGTCGGCGCTTCCCGCCTTGACGAGCACCGTCGCGTCCGCGACGGCCGAGCCGTCGGCACCGACGACAGTCAGTTCGATCGATCCGCTGCCGGGACCGATCACTTCCGGTTCGGGCCGCACGTCGAGTTCCGTCGTCGAGAGTCCCTGAATGCCGGTCAGCATGTTCATCATCACGCTCAGACTGGCGACGCCGATGACGAGAGCGATGACCAGTCTGATCGGCAGTCCTTCGATGGCGCGGCGGTCGTCTCGGAACGCGTCGAACATGGGCCGGTGTGCTCCCGTTCCCGTACTTGAACCTCCGCCCCGGGATTTATCCCCGAAGCCGCGGCCACGCCGTCCCATGAACGTCCTCGGACGCACGGACCCGGACGGACCGGTCGCCCGCCTCGGCACTTATCGCGCTGCCGACGGGAGCGAGGGGGCGGCGGTCGGGCTGGATCTGGACCGGCCGCACGCGGCACTCGTCGTCGGCAAGCGCGGCTACGGCAAGTCCCACACGCTCGGCGTCCTCGCCGAGGGGGCGGCGCGGGCGTCGGGCGTCGCGCCCGTCGTCGTCGACCCGATGGGTGAGTTCGGCGGCCTCGCCGACGGCTCGATCCCGGCGCGTGTCGTCGAGGCGCCGACGGTGTCGCCGTCGGCCGTGCCGCCGTCGACGTGGCCCGCGCTCTTCGATCTCTCGACGACCGATCCGGCCGGTGCCGTCCTCTGGGAGGCGGCTCGGGAGGCGGAGACGGCGACCCTCGACGCGGTGGCGGCCCGGATCGAGCAGGCTCGCGTCGACGACAGCGTCCGCCGCGCGGCCCGCAACCATCTCCGCCTCGCGGCGTCGTGGGGCGTCTTCGACCCCGACGGCCTCGACGCCGCAGCGTTGCTCTCGGAACCGGCGACCGTCCTCGACTGTTCGCACCTCCCCGACCGGGCGGCATCGGCGCTGGTTCGCGGCGTCGCGTCGGGGCTGTATCGGGCCTGCGTGGAGCGCGATCCAGCCCGGTTGCCGTGGCTCCTGATCGACGAGGCGCACGCGTTCTTCGACGGCGTCGCGGCGCCGGCGCTGGAGACGGTGTTGACGCGCGGGCGGAGTCCGGGCGTCTCGCTGGTCGTAGCCACCCAGCGCCCGGCGTCGCTCCCGTCCGTGGCGATTTCGCAATCGGACCTGCTGGTCGCCCACCGGCTCACGGCCGCCGCCGACATCGCGGCGCTCGCGGAGGCGACGCCGACGTATCTGACGGGGACGCTCCGCGACCGACTCCCGGCAGATCCGGGTGGTGCCGTCGTCGTCGACGACGTGACCGAATCGGTCCACGGCGTGCAGATCCGGCGACGCGAGACGACCCACGGCGGCGACGACCCGCGGGCGAGTGAGCGCGGCGGTCAGCAGTCGTCGAGTTCCGCGCCGCAGTCCGGGCACTCGCCGTCGACCACGGGGACGGGCGCCGCACAGTCGGGACAGTAGTCCAGATAACAGGCTGGGTCGCCCATGGTCACACGTCGGCCCGTACCTGCCTAAGCCTTCGGTCGCCGTTCTTCACTCGGGGTCGGATCGATGCTTTGCTCCCGCCTTATTGTTATTGAGGCAACAGTTTAACTCCACTCGCCGGCTACTACTACCGATGTACGCAGTGGTATCCGCCGCGAAGTCCCCGCGACGGTTCGGCGATTGTGTGGTTCTGGCGGTCGAGTCGACGGTCGACAGTGATGAATCGACCGGTGCCGTGGATCGTTCTCCGACGGCACACGGTCTCGCGAGTGACTGCGAGGGGCGCGCATGAGGGTCGGCATCGTGACGCTCGTTCTCGTGTTGGCGCTGGTCCTCTCTGCGGTGCCGGTTGCCGCGACCGATCGGGTCGTCGTCGGGCGGGCCGACCTCTCGTTGTCGGTGCCGGACAACCGGGTCGCCCCCGGTGAGGCGGTCACCCTCGACGTGTACGTCGTCAACGACGCGACTATCGTCCGCGGGGGGCCACAGGAATTTGTCGACCGCGTCACGACCGCCCGCTCCGCGACGCTCGACATCGGCGAGGTTCGTGGTATCGACGTGGAGACCAGCGCGATTCCGTTCGGCGTCGTCCCCGAGGGTATCCACGGACCGGCCGCTATCGAACTCACCGTCCCCGAGTTCGTCCCGCCGGGAACCTACCAACTGCCGGTCGAACTCACGTACACCTACACCTCGGTGGTGGCCTACGACCGAACCGACCTCGACGCGGAACCGGAGTACGAGGAGCGGACGGTCACCCGCCGCGTGACGATTCCGGTCGTCGTCGAGGAACGGGCGCGATTCCGCGTGGTCGAGATGGGGACCGACGCACAGATTGGCGGATCGGGAACGACGACCGTCTCGGTACAGAACGTCGGGACGGCGCTCGCCCGGGAGGCGAGCGTTCAGCTCATCTCCGGGAACGACGATCTGACGTTCGGCGGCGCGACCACGGCGGAGTCGTTCGTCGGCGAGTGGGCTCCCGGCGAGATCAGGACGGTGACGTTCCCGGCCACGGTCGTCGACGATGCCGAACTCCGGAACTACACCGTCACCGGACGAGTTTCGTACACCGACACCGACGGCTTCGCCCAGTCGTCGAACGAGCTTCGGTCGAGCCTCCGTCCGCTGGCCGAACAGACGTTCTCGCTGTCGGACGTCGAATCGACGCTTCGCGTCGACCACGAGGGGGCTGTCTCCGGGACCGTGACGAACGACGGTCCCCTCCCCGTCGCCGACGCGGTCGTGGTCTTCCGGCCCGCGAGCCCCAACTTCGATGCGAGTGAGACGGAGTTCGCCGTCCCCGACCTCGACCCGGGTGCGTCCGCGGCGTTCGCGTTCGAGGTCGAGGTGTCGAGCGCCGCCGATCCCGGCGCGCGCCAACTCCAGTTCGTCGTCGACTACGAGGACGAGGACGGTGACAACCGGACGAGCGACGCGCTCACCGCCCGGATCGAGGTCGCGCCGGAACGCGACCCGTTCACGGTCGAGGTGGTGGAGTCGAACGTCTCGGCGGGTGGTAGCGGCCGGCTGACGGTGATGGTCACGAACGCCGAGGCGGAGTCGCTCTCGGACGTGTCCGCGAAACTGTTCGTGGACGATCCCATCGCAACGAGCGACGACGAGGCGTTCGTCGACGAACTCGCACCCGGCGAGTCGGCGGAAATCAGTTTCGAGGTGAGCGCGGCTCGGTCCACGTTCCCCAAGGAGTACCCCGTCTCGATGGACTTCGAATACGACCGCGCGGACGGCACGACCGAAATCTCCGATACGTTCCGCCTCCCCGTTACCGTCGAAGAGCGACGCGGCGGCGGGCTCCCCATCTGGATTCTCCTCGGCGTCGGCGCCGCGGTGATCGCCGCCGTCGTCGTCATCCGACGGAGATAGCGTGCCGTCGAAAATACCGTATCAGCGGTTCATCGACGCGGCGGACGACTGGATCACCGGCCGCCCGGGCACCGTCATCCTCGCGTTCGTTCTCGTGACCGCCGTCTTCGCCGCCGGGCTCCCCGCCGTCTCGACCGAATCCGGCACCGAGTCGTTCGCCGAAGACGTTCCCGAGGAGGCGGCGCTGGAAGCCGTCAACGAGCAGTTCTCCGCCCCGTTCGCGGCCGACGAGGGAAGTACACAGCTCATCCAGCGCGGCGAGAACGTCCTCTCGAAGCGGGGGCTCCTTCGGATGCTCACGGTTCAGGAACGGCTGGCCGACGATCCGGGGATGCGCGTCATCCGAACCGAGAGCGCTGCCCGACTCGTCGCCCGGGAACTCGACCCGTCCGCGTCGACCCTCGAAGAAGAAATCGACGCCGTCGAGCGCGCGACGCCCGGCCAGATACGGATCGCCGTCCGCACGCTCGCGGCGGGAGACCCGCGCTTTGCCGCCCTGTTGAGCGACGACTTCAATCCGACCGCCGCCTCCGCCTCGGCGACCATCGGTATCGTCACGCACGAGGTCCCCGCCGGCATCGACGCCGAGACGGGACAGGGGAGCGCCAGCCCGCTCGAATCGATTCAGGTCGAGGCACGGTATATCGCCGACGCCGCCGGGGGCGACGTTATCGTCTTTGGGTCGGGAATCATCGCCGTCGAGTTCGGAACGGTCATCGGCGACTCTCTGCTCATCGTCGTCCCCGCGGCGGTCATTCTCATCGCCCTCTTTCTCGCGATCGCCTACCGTGACCTCGTCGACCTGCTCCTCGGACTGACCGGTCTCGGCATGACCATCGTGTGGACGTTCGGATTCATGGGCTTCGCCGGCATTGCCTTCTCACAGATCCTCATCGCCGTCCCGCCGCTGTTGTTGGCGGTGGGCATCGACTTCGGCATCCACGCGATCAACCGCTACCGGGAGGAACGGCTCACGGAGGCCGATCCCGAGCGGGCGATGCGGACCGCGACCGATCAGCTTCTCGTGGCGTTTTTCATCGTCACCGCGACGACGGTCATCGGATTCTCCTCCAATCTGGTGAGCGGCCTGCTCCCCATCCGGGAGTTCGGCCTCGTCGCGGCGGTCGGCATCATCTTTACCTTCTTCGTCTTTGGCGTCTTCCTGCCGGCACTCAAACTCTACACCGACGCCCTCCGCGACCGGTATCCGATCCCGACGTTTTCGCAGACACCGATCGGATCGGAGGGGTCGCGGCTCGGCGGTCTCCTCTCCGTCGGCGTGATCGTCGCCAGGCGCATCCCGGTCGTCTTCCTCCTCGTCGCCTTGGTCGCCTCCGGCGGCGCCGGCTACTACGCCGCCGGTATCGACACGACGTTCTCGCAGGAGCAGTTCCTCCCACCCGAGGAGACTGCCGACTTCTACGACGTGCTTCCCGAACCGTTCCGACCCGGCGACTACACCATCACGGCCACGATCAACTACCTCGAAGACACCTTCGAGTCAAGCGAGGACGACGAGGTGGTCGTCTACGTCGAGGCGCCGATGGAACGAAACACTGCGCTGGAGTCGATGTGGCGGGCAGGCGACAATCCCCCTGATACGTTCGTGCGGGACGGACGGCACGCCAGAGAGACCTCGATCGTGACGATCGTCCGGACCTACCAAGAACAGGACCCCGAGTTCGCCGCGCTCGTGGCCCGGAACGATCGGAACGCGAACGGCATCCCCGACCGGAATCTCGACGAGGTGTACGACTACCTGTTTGCCTCGCCCGCCCGGGATCGGACGCTGGAGTACCTCACCGAGGACCGCCGAAGCGCCCGCGTGGTGTACGCGGTGAAGGGTGATCGAACCGACGCCGAGGTTACGGCAGACGCACGGGCGGTCGCGGACCGGTACCGGGCAGGCGCGACGGCGACCGGCAACATCGTCGTGTTCAAGGCCATCTCGGATATCATCTTCGCGTCCGCCATCGTCAGCCTCGCACTGGCGCTCGCAGGCACCGCCGTCTTCCTGCTGTTCGTCTACTGGGTGCTGGAGGGACGGGCGTCGCTCGGCCTCGCCAACCTCGCCCCCATCATCGTCACGGTCGCCTTCGTCGGCGGATCGATGCGTTATCTCGGCTTCTCGCTCAACGCTTTCACCGCGACCGTCCTCGCCATGACGATCGGCCTCGGCATCGACTACTCGGTCCACCTCACCCACCGCTACATCGACGAGCGACGCCTCCAGCCGACGGTCTTCGACGCCCTCTCCCGGAGCGTCTACGGCACCGGTGGCGCGCTCCTCGGGAGCGTCCTCACGACGGTCTTCGGGATCGGCGTCCTCGTCCTCTCGGTGTTTCCCGCCATCGGCGACTTCGGGATGCTCACCGCGCTCTCGGTCGTCTACGCCTTCCTGAGTTCGCTTCTGGTGTTGCCCGCGGCGCTCGTCGTCTGGGAGCGCCTTTTCGGCGAGTTGCAGCCGCCGCCGGTCACGAACGGCGACGCGGGGACGACGAACAGTTAACTACGTAGCACGTCTGGGTGGGTGCATGCCCGACCCACACGTCGCGGCCGTCGGCACCTCGCCGTTCGGCCGCACCGAACTGACCGGGCGGGACCTCTTCAGCGCCGCCGTCGCCGAGGCGTTCGAGGGCGGTCCCGATCCGGCCGAAGTGGTCGACGCGATGTACGTCGGCAACCAGTCGGAGTCCTACGAGCACCAGATCATGTACGGAACGCTCCTCGCGGAGTGGTGCGGGTTGCGTCACGTCCCCTCCGAACGGGTCGAGGGCTGTGCCGCCGCGGGAGCGCTGGCCCTCCGCCACGCCGTCGAGGACGTACGGAGCGGCCGCCGGGACGCGGTTCTCGCCTGTGGCGTCGAGAAGATGACCGCGGGCGGCACCGCAGGGGCGACAAACGCGCTGTCGGCGGCGTTCGACCGCGCGCTCGAACAGCGCTCCGGCGTCACGGCGCCGAGCCAGTACGCCCTCCTCGCCCAGCGATACCTCCACGACACCGACGCGACGGAGCGTGACCTCGCCCGTATCGCGGTCAAGAACCACGCGAACGCCGCCGCCAACCCACGGGCGCAGTTCCAGCGGGAGACGGACGTGGAGACGGTACTCGACTCCGACTACGTTTCCCCGCCGCTGAAACTGTTCGACTGTGCGCCCGTCACCGACGGCGCGGCCGTGGTGCTCGTGGCGAACGCGGACGTGGCGGCGCGGTTCGACGACGGCGACGACCGCCCGCCGGTCCGGGTCGCCGGCGTCGGCGCCGGTGCGAACAACATCGGCGTCGCGGACCGGAACCTCACGTTCGTCGAGGGTGCCCACGAGGCGGCGACCGAAGCGTACGACGAGGCGGGCGTCGAGGCGGCGGACGTCGATATCGCCGAGGTCCACGACGCCTTCACGATCAGTGAGGCACTCCTCGCCGAGGCCGCCGGACTCGCACCCCGTGGGCGGGGATACGAGAGCGCACTCCCGCCTGCCGAGCGCAGCGACGGCTGGACCGACACGCACCTGAGCACGAGTGGGGGGCTGAAGGCCCGCGGCCACCCCATCGGCGCCACCGGCCTCGCGCAGGCCGTCGAAGCGTACGAACAACTGACCGGGACGGCGACACCCGAGCGACAGGTCGCGGACGCGACGACCGCGCTGCTGATCAACGAAGGTGGCGTCGCAGACGCCGTCACCGTCGCCCACGTTCTCACCACATGACCGACCACGACCACTCCACGACCGCACCGCTCGCACCCGACGAGGTGACGCCAGACAGTCCCTTCACCCTCCCCGGTTTCTTCTCGGCGCTCGATTCCGGCGACCTGCTCGCCGCCGTCTGCGAGGACTGCGGGAAGCGGCTGGTCCCGCCCCGCCCGGCCTGTTACGCCTGCGGCGGCCGGAACCTGCACGTCGAATCACAGCCGAAAACGGGGACCGTCGTCTCCTACACCGAAGTTCGGACGCCGCCCTCCGCACTCGAAGGCCGGGCGCCGTACACTGTCGCCATCGTCGAACTCGATTCGGGCGCCCGGCTGACTGGGCGCCTCACCGTCCCGTACGCGAACGCCGCCATCGACATGCCGGTGCGCTTGACCGCCCGGGCTCTCGACGAGGACGAACGGGAACTGGCGCTGGCGCACGAACTCGAGTGGCCGATCCACGAGTTCGAGCCGAATCGAGGGGACTAGTCGGTCGCTACCACCGGCACCTCGCGGTCGAGAGTGCGTGTGCGTTCGCGACCTCGCTCGGACTCCCGTCGGTCCCGCGGTTCCCAGTCTAGGCCCGACAGGTACTCGAAACACCGGTGCTCTTGCTCGGCCTGTTCGTCGCCGGTCACGTGACGGTGCAACTGGGGTGGCTCCAGCGACGGCCGGGCGTGTACGTGGCGCTGTTGAACGCCGCACAGCCGGAACCGGAGACGGTGTCGACGCGGCACGGCGGGTACGGGTCGCGGTCGGAGTCGTGAGTCGCGGGACAGCGAGATACTAAGACGACTGGTGACCTACAGGTAGCGGTGGTCTCAATCGATGTCGTCCGTCGGTGGAGCGACACGGTGCCATCGCTGGAGTGATCCATGAACCCGCAAACCGCACTCGTGTTCCTGCAATCGCTGCTTCGATCCATCGGCTATCTCCTCGGTGGCCGCATCCGATTTCCGCAGCAGCGTCTGGGGTACGTCCTCGAACTGCCGGACGGAGACCGCTTCGTCCTCTACCGTGAAACGACGCTCCAGCCGGCTGTCGCGGACGCACGTGACGACGGCGTCGTCCTCGTCTTTCACCTGCACGGTGCCGACAGGACCACGAGCGAGACGCTTCGCAGCGTGCTATTCGACCCGCTCGCGAACGTCGCCACCCCGTTTTTCGCCGGCATGCCCGGCTTCCGACGAAAACTCTGGTTGGCCGGGACGCAGGAGGGCGAATTTCTCGAGTTGTACGAGTGGGCGACCACCGACGACGCGAAGCGGTTCGTCGACGTGCTGCAATCGCTTCTCGACCCCCTCGATTCCCTCGGCGCGGCGACATTCGAAATCGTCGAAGACGACACCGTCGACGAGTACGTTGCCACCCGGCTACTGTCGTGGGGCGACGAGCGAGGCGACTCGCAACCGACCCGACGGCGGTGGCGACGGCCCGCCGTGATCGGCATCCTCCTCCTGATCGTCGGGTACCTCGCGTGGCGGGGTCGTTCGCACGCCGAGCGGGGTCGACGTGAACGGCGGTGAGAGATAGGCTTAGCACGGTTGCGACCGTATCGCCGTGTATGTCCGTTCGGGAGTGGCTCCGACGCGTCGACTGGCTGTGGATGATCATCGGGGGCTTCTACCTCGTCGCCTATCTGTTCTGGTACATCCCCGCCCTCAAAGCCCTCCCCGAGAGCATTCGGGAGCCGCCCGCCCCGTATCCGTGGCACTGGACGCTCGATTTCGCCGCAACCGGCATCGCCGGGGGCGTTCTTCTGTTTCTCGGCTTCAGCCGAGCGACCGAGTCGACGGCCTCCGGAGACGGTGCCGACCAGTAGCCCCTGCCAGCGCGCTCTCGACGGACGTGTCGCCGTCCGGGAAATCAGGCCCACGACGAAGTATTATTATCTCGCTGACGAATAGGGGTGCATGTACGACGAACAGTTGCGCCGGCTCAATCGGTGGATCGGCACCGTCTTACGGGGGGCTGCGTCGGCTCTGGAACTCCTAGCCGACCTCGTCTCGGGCACCGAGGACGTGGAACTCCATACGGTCGTGACGTTTCGGGCAATCGTCGACGCGGTGGTACCGGAGACGCCGGAACTCGATCCCGAACTCGGTCCTGCACACGTCCCCGGCGGCCTGGCGATCGGTCTCGAAGATTTCGTCGTCACGTACGTCGACGACGGATTTCAATTCGGCTTGCCGTATCTCGGTCCCCGAGGGAACATCCCGCTCGCCGATCCGATCGCACAGATTCTCGACATCGCGGCGCTGACTCTCCTCGATCAGGGGGACGCCACCGGCGAACTCGACGACGACCGCCCAGTCTCGTTGCTGGCTCCCGGCGAGGCGTCTCCCCGAGCGGTTCGGACGGCGGCCGGCCCCTTCTCGAAACTATCCCGGCGGGATCGACTCCGGGCCATCGGGCTTCTCGACGAACTCGAACTCGAACTCTCGCAGTTCGAAGGCGAACTGTTCGAGTTCGACGGGGGACTCGTCGGCCAACTCGTCGTCGGATTCACCGAGATGATCTACTACAGCGAGTGGCAGGGATACGACGAGTTCACCCAGCCGCCGAGCGAACGCGTCCATCCGAACGATCCGGCGGCGGTTCAAAGCTGGCGACAGACGGGATACCCGGGATTCAGCGACGGATACGCGGCGCTCAGGGGATACCTCGGTGACGACGACGGACCACTCGGTGCGGGCGATGTCTGGACGACCATCGACGACGATCAGGAGTCGCCGGTTCGGATCGTCCGTGAGCCCGGATCGTTCCGCGAGAACGATTACGAGACGAGCGACTACGAGGAGCCCTTCCCGGAGTGACGATGGTCGCAGACGACTACGACGTGATCGTCGTGGGTGCGGGCGGCGACGGTCCCGTCGCGGCCTGGAAACTGGCCGATGCAGGGCTGTCGGTGCTCGTTCTCGAAGCCGGCCCGTTCTACGGGAACGAGAAGTGGCCGAAACCCAGCGAGGAGCCGGGCGGTGCGGTTTCGTCCAGCGTTGCGGATCTGAGCGGCGAGTTGCTCGACGAGCAGTTCACGACGCGGGAGTTCGAGATGGTGAACAAGTTGCTCTTCGGTCCGGCCGATCACGAGCGGGGGTTCTGGTTCCGGAAGTTCCCCGGCGACGGGGCGATCCTCCAGTGTGCGGGCGTCGGCGGGACGACGCTCCACTACACCGGCTGTCACCCCCGTGCCTACCCGGCGTCGATCGACGAGCAGGGTCACTGGCCCATCGACTACGCCGACCTGCTTCCGTACTACTGGGAAATCGAGACGATGTGTGAGGTGACGCCCGCGCCCGTCACCGCGAAAGAGGAACTGTTTTTCCGTGGGGCGGCGGCGGCAGGATGGCCACTCCTCCACGACCACAACGTCACCGAACCCGGTTACAGACCACAACCCAACGCGATCCGACAGCCCGACCCGAAACTCCACGTTGACGCGGGGTACGACGGCGACTTCACCTACCCCGAGGTGCAGGGTGACACGCTCGCCCTCGGCAACATCGCGGGCAATCCTCACCCTCGGGGTGCGCCCTACGAGGAGAAGGCGAAGCGGTCGAGCAACGTCAGTTTCGTGCCCGCAGCCCTCGCGACGGGCAACGTCTCGATTCGACCCAATGCGTTCGTCACCGACATCCGGACGGAGACGCCGCTCGGAGACACGCCCAGCGTGACCGGCGTCAGATTCCGGGACACGTGGTCGGGGCGAACCGAACGCGTGGACGCCGAGGTGGTGATTCTCGCGGCAGGCGCCATCGAGACGCCGCGCCTCTGGCTGAACGCCGACCTGCCGCGAAACGAGTGGGTGGGGCGGGGTCTGACCATCCACTTCGGGGACAACGTGATGGGGCTGTGGAAAGCGGACGACCTCGAAGAGCGCCTCGGGAAGGGAACGGTCGATCAACACGAAGGCCAGGACATCGCCGCCAGGTTCGACTATCCGGGGCTGGGGATGTTGCAGACGGTCGGCACCACGCCCGGTGTCGGCGCGATTCTGGGCTTCGGCGCCAGCGCGTCGGGGTTCACGTTCCAGAACGACCCCACAGACGCGCCCTGGGACACGATGGGACGACTCGCCGGGCCGGAGCTCAAACGGCTGCTCGCGGGCTATCCCCGGATGCTGCAGATCCTCGTCGTGAGCGACGACCGTCCGCACCGACGAAACGGCGTCACCGTGACGCCAGGGCTGGCGGACGAACACGGACCCATCCCCGTCGTGAACTACGAACCGAGCGAGGGCGACCAGAAGCGACGTGACGAACTCGCGACCATCGCGGCCGACATCCTCCGCGAAGCGGGTGCCTCACACGTCCACCGGTCGGATTCGCCACCGACCGCCCTGCACGTTCACAGTACGATGCGGATGGGCGAGGTGCTGGACGAGGCGTGCGAAGCCCACGATGTTGACCGCCTGTTCGTCGCCGACCACTCCGCCCTCTCGAACGGTGTCGGCGGCGCGAACCCTACCAACACGGGGCAGGCCCTCGCTGCTCGGACGGCGGATAAGATCCTCGAACGGTACTTCTGAGGGGGGCGTCGCTCTGCGGTTGGTTGAGTGAGGAGGGTGCGGGATTTGAACCACGGTCGTTCCGCTTCGCTGCACTCCCTGGTTCAAATCGCGAGAACCGTCTTCCTGATTCGACCACTCGCTCGTCGCGACGCTCCTCGCTCGTGAGTTGGAATCAGGAAGAACGCCCGGGGTGGGATTTGAACCCGCGTCACGACCGTGACAGGGTCGTATGATGGGCCACTACACCATCCGGGCACTCGTCACGCCCACAACTCAAACGTCACAGCCTCACGCGGCCATTTCCACCAGCACTCGCCTCATACTATTAGTCAGAGGCTTAAAAGAACCCACGTCACAACCTCAGCGTAACCGCTCCTAAACTGTGTCCAACTCCCGCCGTTGCCCGCTCGGTACGGTCCTACGGGACGACGAGGGTGACGACGTTCCCGCGTTGGTCCGCGTCCTCGAACCGGATCGTCCCGCCGGCTCGCCTGACAGTGCGACTGGCGAGCCACAGACCCATGCCGCTACTGTGGAGGAGCGCGTCGATTTCCGTCTCTTCGGCGATCACCTGTCGCTCCACCGCCGGAATCTCCGGCCCGTCGTCCGTGACGCTGATTTCGACCACTTCGTCTCGGGACCGGGCGCTGATCGTGACCGTCGGTGTCTCCCGATCTGTGTGGATGATGGCGTTCTCGACGATTTCGGTGATCGCCTGCCGAAGCTCCGGAATCGTCGTGAGTTCGAGCTCCGGGGGCACGTCGACGGTGACCTCCGCGTGCGGGTACTGCGCCGTCAGGCGCTCGACGACGTCGTCGACCACCTCGTCGAGCTGGAGCGGCGTCTCGGTCGACGGCTCCAGCAGGAGCTGCACTATCTCGCGTTGCTTGTCGGCCTGCATGAGCAACCGGTCGCTCGCCTCCTCGATTCGGGTCACCATCGCCTCGATGTCGGCGTCGTCCGTCTTCGTTCGCACCGTCTCGGCGGTGCCAGAGACGACGTTCAGCTCGTTGCGGATGTTGTGCCGGAGGATGCGAGCGAGCACCTGTAACTGCTCGATGCTCGTGTGCAGATCACTCTCTAGGCGCTCCTCGTACGCCTTCTGTTCGGTGATGTCGTCGTGAATCGCGACGAAGCCCGCTATCTTGCCGTCTTCCGTGAGGATGGGTGCTGTCGTTTGGTAGATAACGAACCGCTCGCCGTTCTTGCGCTCGTTGACGATTTCACCCTCCCAGATGTCTCCCGCGAGGATGGTCTCCCACAGCTCCTCGTAGAACGCGTCGTCGTGTTCGCCGGACTTGAGGAGGCGCGGGGTCCGGCCGATGGCCTCGCTTGCGTCGTAGCCCGTCATGTCCTCCCACGCGGTGTTTGCGTACTGGATCATGCCGTCCCGATCCGTGATCAGGATCGCGTGTCCGGAGTGGTCGGCGGCCTTCTTGAACTTGCGCGCCTCGGCCTCCCGCTGGGCGAGGGTACGATAGAGCGCCCGCTGTGGGTTTTTGATCCCGGTTTTCACGACGCCGAGGTAGATCAGGTAAAACGAGCCGAGCTTGAGGAAGTGGCCGGCGGCGTTCGAGAGGCCGTAGACGTCGACGTAGAACGTGAACGCGAGTTCGGACAGCATCGTCAGGAGTAGCGAGGCGGCGAGCAACCGGAAGACGCGTTCGTCGAACGTCTCCTGCTGGCGGGTCACGACTGCGAGGCCGACCCCGAACAGGCCGACGATAACATACTCGCTGACGACCTTGAACCGGGTCAGCCCGCTCCCCAGGACGTACGCCCGCGGGAACCAGTCGACGACGAATATCGACCCGAGACCGAGCGCCACGACCACCGCGAAGCCCGTGATGAGCATCCCGAGGTTCCGGCCGTTCCACTCGATGTTCAGGCGGTCGCGCTCGCTGACCACCACCCCGGCGACGCCCGCACCGAGCACCGAGGCGGCTTCGAGCGACCGACCGAGGAGCCACAACTGCGTCGGGAGGTTCGCGCTGGCGTTCGGGAAGACACCCATGCCCCTGTACGCGAGCGTGTGTAACAGGTCGAGGCCGCCGACGAACAAGTAGCTGATCCCGAGGACGACGATGAACGGGTGTTCCAGCTCTTCACGGGCGTTCCACGTGATGATGAAGACGCCGAAGGCGACCAGGATGCTGAAGATCTCGACGATGCTGTGAAACAGCAGGAAGTTTCGGGTCTGGACGACATAGAGCGCAGCGAGTCCACTCACGGACACCGCGAGAGCGGCGGTGTGTCCGTACCAGTCGGACGATCTGCCGACGGATGACACTCGTACCCACGGGTTTCGGTATCGGGACATAAGACCATTGGTTCGGTTCAGTGTCCAGACAGAATCCGCTCGTTCGCTCCTCGTTCGTAGTCGGCGTCGGCAAAAGGACGCCCGGAGCGGGATTTGAACCACGGTCGTTCCGCTTCGCTGCACTCCCTGATTCAAATCCCGAGAGTCGCCTTCCTGATTCGGTCACTCGCTCCTCGTTACACTCGTCGCTCGTGAGTTGGAATCAGGAAGAACGCCCGGAGCGGGATTTGAACCCGCGTCACGACCGTGACAGGGTCGTATGATGGGCCACTACACCATCCGGGCTTTCGCATCTAATCCGAGCGGGGACTGGGAAATAAGACTTGCCATATCGACCCGCTGTGAGATGCGGTATCGCGGCGCGTCGCCGAAACGGCTTTGTACTGGGAGAGTCCATGGCAATCCGTACCGAGCGTGGTCCGCCGGCGCCCGCCGGCGGGTCGATTAGCTTCGCTTCGCGTTTCTTTGGCAAGCGTTAAATGGGTAGGTCTACAAAGGCGCCGTAGTATCTCGTGATAACTTCTCCACCCACTCACCCATGGTAGACGTAAGCCAACACAAACTGGTTCCGGAGCATACAGTCCTCGACGACCCTGACCGCGTCGACGAGGTACTCGCGGAGTACAACGTGAGCAAGACCAACTTGCCGAAAATAAAGAAGAGCGATCCGGCGTTGCCCGAGGATGCCGAGATTGGCGACGTGATCGAGATCGTTCGCGACTCTCGTACCACTGACCAAGCAACCGTATACCGACTGGTGGTCGAATGAATCGACAGAGCCGACGCACGATTTCACGAGAGTACTTCTCACAGGAACGGCTCGCCGAACACCACTTCCGCTCGTTCAACGCCTTCCTCGACCGGGGGATGCAGGAAGTCGTCGACGAGAAAGAGCGGATCGAGACTGACATCGGTGACAAGGAAGGCCAGGAGCCGGTCTTCGTCGAACTCGGCGACGTGCGCGTGGAGACGCCCCGAGTGCGCGAGGCCGACGGGAGCGAGGAACTCCTCTATCCGCAGGAGGCCCGCCTGCGCAACATCACGTACGCCGCGCCGGTCTTCATGGAGATGGCCATCGTCCGCGGCGGCGAGGAAGAGGAGGAAGTCGTCGTCGACTCCACCGAGACGAAGGTCGGCCGGATGCCGATCATGGTCGGGTCGCGGCGCTGTAACATCGCGGATCTCACGCGCGAGGAACTGATCGACATCGGTGAGGACCCCGTCGATCCGGGTGGCTACTTCATCGTCAACGGCTCCGAGCGGGTGCTGATGACGAGCGAGGACCTCGCCCCGAACAAGATTCTCGCGGAGTACGACACCAAGTACGGCGACGAGATTCAGGTCGCCAAGACGTTCAGCCAGCGCCGGGGCTACCGTGCGCTGGTCCTCTGTGAGCGCAACCGCGAGGGGATTCTGGAAGTATCGTTCCCCTCCGTCTCCGGGAGCGTCGACTTCGTGACGCTGGTGCGGGCGCTGGGGCTGGAGTCGGACGAGGAGATCGTCCACCGCGTCAGCGACGACCCCGAGATCGTGAAGTTCATGCTGGAGAACCTGGAGATGGCCGAGGTCCAGAGCGAGGAGGAGGCCATCGAGACGCTCGGCAAGCGGGTCGCCGGTGGTCAGGGGAAAAACTACCAGCTGAAACGCGCCAACTACGTCATCGACCGCTACCTGCTCCCGCATCTCCACGAGGAGGGCGTCGACGAGGAGGAGGTTCGGATCAACAAGGCGTACTACCTCTGCCGGATGGCGGAGGCGTGTTTCGAACTCGCGCTGGACCGCCGCGAGGCCGACGACAAGGACCACTACGCGAACAAGCGCCTGAAGGTGAGCGGCGACCTGATGCGCGACCTGTTCCGGACGGCCCTGAACAAGCTGGCCCGTGACGTGAAGTACCAGCTCGAACGCGCGAACATGCGCAACCGGCAGCTGACGGTCAACACCGTCGTCCGGTCGGACGTGCTGACCGAGCGGCTGGAACACCCCATCGCGACGGGGAACTGGGTGGGCGGCCGCTCCGGCGTCTCCCAGCTCGTCGACCGCACGGACTACATGGGCGTGCTGTCGCACCTGCGGCGCCTGCGGAGCCCGCTCTCGCGCTCGCAGCCCCACTTCGAGGCGCGTGACCTGCACGCGACCCAGTGGGGTCGCATCTGTCCCTCCGAGACGCCGGAAGGACCGAACTGTGGGCTGGTGAAGAACTTCGCGCAGGCGATGGAGCTCTCCCAGAACGTGGAGGACGAACAGGAACTCAAACGCGAACTGGCGTCGATGGGGGTCGAGGGCATCCCCGGAATCGAAGGCGTCGACTCGATGGCGGATTAACATGGCTCAGGCACGCGAGGCGAAAGTATACGTCAACGGCAGTCTGGTCGGAACGCATCCCGACCCCGAACAGCTCGCACAACAGATCCGCGAAGCGCGCCGGCGCGGCGACGTCAGCGACATGGTCAACGTCTCCATCAAGGAGCGCACGCGCGAGGTCATCATCAACGCGGACGCGGGCCGGGCCCGCCGTCCGCTGATCGTCGTCGAGGACGGCGAACCCCTCCTCTCGGACGAGGAAATCGAAGCGGTGGAGAACGACGAGCTGAGTTTCGAACAGCTCGTCGACCGCGGCTACATCGAGTTCATCGACGCCGAGGAGGAGGAGGACATCTACGTCGCCGTCGACGAGGACGAACTCAACGACCGACACACCCACCTCGAAATCGACCCGCAGCTCATCTTCGGTATCGGCGCCGGGATGATCCCCTACCCCGAACACAACGCATCGCCGCGGATTACGATGGGTGCGGGGATGATGAAGCAGTCGCTCGGGCTTCCGGCCGCCAACTACCGGATTCGCCCGGACACGCGCCAGCACCTCATGCACTACCCGCAGCTGGCCATGGTCAAGACCCAGACCACGGAACAGATCGGGTTCGACGAGCGGCCGGCGGCGCAGAACTTCGTCGTCGCCGTCATGTCCTACGAGGGGTTCAACATCGAGGACGCGCTCGTCATGAACAAGGGCTCGGTCGACCGTGCGCTCGCCCGCTCGCACTTCTTCCGGACCTACGAGGGCGAGGAACGGCGCTACCCCGGCGGTCAGGAGGACCGCTTCGAGGTGCCGAGTCAGGACGTGCGCGGCGCTCGCGGCGAGGACGCCTACACGCATCTGGACGAGGACGGCCTCGTCAACCCCGAGACGCAGGTCGACGAGAACTCCGTCCTGCTGGGGAAGACGAGTCCGCCGCGCTTCTTGGAGGAACCGGACGACATGGGTGGCCTGTCGCCCCAGAAGCGCCGGGAGACGAGCGTTACGATGCGCTCGGGTGAGGACGGTGTCGTCGACACGGTCACGCTGATGGAAGGCGAGGACGGCTCGAAGCTCTCGAAGGTCTCGGTGCGGGACGAGCGCATTCCCGAACTCGGGGACAAGTTCGCGTCCCGCCACGGCCAGAAGGGGGTCATCGGCCACCTCGCGCCGCAGGAGGACATGCCCTTCACGCAGGAGGGTGTCGTCCCCGACCTGGTCCTCAACCCGCACGCCCTCCCGTCGCGGATGACGGTCGGCCACGTGCTGGAGATGCTGGGCGGCAAGGTCGGCTCGCTTGAAGGCCGCCGCGTCGACGGCACGGCCTTCCAGGGCGAGGACGAGTCGGAGCTTCGGGGCGCGCTGGAGGAGCACGGCTTCGAGTCCTCCGGCAAGGAAGTGATGTACTCCGGCGTGACGGGGGAGAAGATCGAGGCCGAGATTTTCGTCGGCACCATCTTCTACCACAAGCTGTACCACATGGTGAGCAACAAGCTGCACGCCCGCTCTCGCGGGCCGGTGCAGGTGCTCACCCGCCAGCCCACCGAGGGTCGCGCCCGTGAGGGTGGCCTGCGCGTGGGCGAGATGGAGCGTGAGGTGCTGATCGGTCACGGGGCGGCGATGGCGCTCAAGGAGCGCCTGCTCGACTCCTCGGACCGCGAGAACGTCTACATCAGCGCCGACACGGGCATGGTCGCCGTCGAGGACGTGGATCAGCGTCGGGTGTACGACCCCGTCACCGGCGACGAGGACGACATCCACGAGATCGAGGTGAGCTACGCGTTCAAGCTCCTCCTCGACGAGATGATCGCGCTCGGCATTCGACCGCGGCTGGAACTCGAGGACGCAGTATAACAATGTCAATGCAGACACCAAAGGAGATCGGCGGCATTCAGTTCGGGCTGATGGACCCGGAGACGTATCGCGACATGTCCGCGACGAAGGTCATCACGGCGGACACCTACGACGACGACGGTTACCCCATCGACATGGGGCTGATGGACCCGCGCTTGGGCGTCATCGACCCGGGGCTGGAGTGTCGGACCTGCGGGCAACACTCGGGCTCGTGTAACGGCCACTTCGGCCACATCGAACTCGCGGCCCCCGTCATCCACGTCGGATTCACGAAGCTCATTCGGCGGCTCCTGCGCTCGACGTGTCGGGAGTGCGGGCGACTCGCGCTCACCGAGGAGGAACGCGAGGAGTACGAGGAGAACCTCGTCCGCGCGAAGGAACTCGGCGAGGACCCCAACGACGTGCTGAAGTCGGCGGTCCGGCAGGCGCGCAAGCAGAGCTACTGCCCGTTCCCGGACTGCGACGGCGTGATGCACGACATCAAACACGAGAAGCCGACCACCTACTACGAGGTGCAGGACGTACTCGCCGGGGACTACTCGGAGCGTATCGCCGAGGCGATGCAGCCCGACCCCGACGACGAGGACGACGAGGGGACGAGTCCGCGGGAACTCGCTGAAGGTCTCGGCATCGACTTGGAGCGCGTCAACGACATCATGGCGGGCGAGTTCCGCCCGAAGAGCGACACGCGGAAGAAACTGGAGAAGGCGCTCGGCGTCGATCTGACCGAGGAGGACATGAACAAGCTGATGCCCTCCGACATTCGGGACTGGTTCGAGGACATTCCGGACGAGGACATCCAGGTGCTCGGCATCGACCCCGGCCGCTCGCGGCCGGAGTGGATGATCCTCACCGTGCTCCCCGTGCCGCCGGTGACGGCCCGACCGTCGATCACGCTCGACAACGGGCAGCGGAGCGAGGACGACCTCACGCACAAGCTGGTGGACATCATCCGCATCAACCAGCGGTTCATGGAGAACCGCGAGGCGGGTGCCCCGCAACTCATCATCGAAGACTTGTGGGAACTGCTCCAGTACCACGTCACCACCTTCATCGACAACGAAATTTCGGGGACGCCGCCGGCCCGACACCGCTCCGGTCGGCCGCTGAAGACGCTCAGCCAGCGCCTCAAGGGCAAGGAGGGTCGCTTCCGCGGCTCCCTCTCCGGGAAGCGCGTCAACTTCTCGGCCCGGACGGTCATCAGCCCGGACCCCACGCTCAGTCTGAACGAGGTCGGGGTACCGGAACGGGTCGCCACGGAGATGACCCAGACGCTGAACGTCACGGAGCGCAACGTCGAGCAGGCGCGACAGTACGTCGCCAACGGCCCCGAAGGGCACCCGGGCGCCAACTACGTCCGCCGACCCGACGGCCGGCGGCTGAAAGTGACCGAGAAGAACTGCGAGGAACTCTCCACGAAAGTCGAGGAAGGGTGGGAGGTCAACCGCCACCTCGTCGACGGCGACATCGTGATCTTCAACCGGCAGCCGTCGCTCCACCGGATGTCGATCATGGCCCACGAGGTGGTCGTGATGCCGTACAAGACGTTCCGGCTGAACACGACGGTCTGTCCGCCGTACAACGCCGACTTCGACGGCGACGAGATGAACATGCACGCCCTCCAGAACGAGGAGGCGCGGGCGGAGGCGCGCGTCCTGATGCGCGTGCAGGAACAGATTCTCAGCCCCCGGTTCGGCGAGAACATCATCGGGGCGATTCAGGACCACATCAGCGGGACCTACCTGCTCACCCACGAGAATCCGCACTTCTCGGAGACGCAGGCGCTCGACCTGCTCCGCGCGACGAGCGTCGACGAACTGCCCGAGCCGGACGGCGAGGAGGACGGCGAGCCCTACTGGTCGGGCCGCACCGTCTTCTCCGAACTCCTGCCCGACGACCTGAACCTCGAATTCACGTCGTCGGCGGGTGACACGGTCGTCATCGAGGACGGCCAGCTCGTCTCTGGCACCATCGACGAGGACGCAGTCGGCGCGTTCGGCGGCGAAATCGTCGACACGCTGACGAAGGTGTACTCGGAGACGCGCGCTCGCGTGTTCATCAACGAGGTGGCCGCGCTGGCGATGCGCGCGATCATGCACTTCGGGTTCTCGCTCGGCATCGACGACGAGTCTATCCCGGAGGAGGCGAACGAAATGGTCGACGAGGCCATCGACAACGCCTACGAGCGCATCGAGGATCTCATCGAGACCTACGAGGCGGGCGAACTCGAATCCCTCCCCGGACGCACTATCGACGAGACGCTGGAGATGAAGATCATGCAGACGCTCGGCAAGGCCCGCGACAGCGCGGGTGAGATCGCCGAGGATCACTTCGACGAGGACAACCCGGCGGTCATCATGGCCCGTTCGGGCGCCCGTGGGTCGATGCTCAACCTGACCCAGATGGCCGGCTGTGTGGGGCAGCAGGCAGTCCGTGGCGAGCGGATCAACCGCGGCTACGAGGACCGCACCCTCAGCCACTACGAGCCGAACGACCTCTCCGCCGAGGCGCACGGCTTCGTCGAGAACTCCTACCGTGGCGGGCTGACGCCGCGGGAGTTCTTCTTCCACGCGATGGGTGGCCGCGAGGGGCTGGTCGACACGGCCGTCCGGACCTCGAAGTCCGGATACCTCCAGCGCCGCCTCATCAACGCACTGTCCGAACTGGAGTCGCAGTACGACGGCACCGTCCGCGACACCTCCGACACCATCGTCCAGTTCGAGTTCGGTGAGGACGGCACCAGTCCGGTGAAGGTGTCCTCCACCGACGAGAACCCCATCGACGTCGAGGGGATCGCGGATCGCGTCATCGAGGCGGAGTTCGACTCCGACGCGGAGAAGGAACGCTTCCTCGGCGAGCGCGAACCGCCGACGAACCTCTCGGAGTACGCCGGTCCCGGCCTGAACAAGGCGCAGGGCATGGAGGTGGAGTCCGATGACTGAGAGCGAGTACGAACACGTCACGGACGACATCGAGGCGGTCGTCGAGGACACGGAACTGCCGCGGCGGCTCAAGACTCAGATCTACGAGACCGTCGAGGACCGTGGTCCGATCACCGTCGAGCAGGCGAACGAAATCGCGCAGGCGACCGAGTCGCGCTACATCGATACGCGGGTCGATCCGCTCGACCCCGTCGGCACCGTCTCCGCGCAGTCCATCGGCGAACCGGGAACGCAGATGACGATGAACACGTTCCACTACGCGGGGGTCGCGGAGATCGACGTGACACAGGGGCTGCCGCGCCTCATCGAACTCGTCGACGCGCGGAAGACGCCCGACACGCCGATGATGACGGTGTATCTCGACGAGGAGTACGCGACCGACCGCGAGCGCGCCCACGAGGTCGTGTGGGCCATCGAGTCCACCAAGATCCTCTCGCTGGGTGACGTGTCGACGAACGTCGCGGACATGCTGGTGCAGGTCGATCTGAACGACGAGACGCTGCTGGAACGGTGGCCGACCGTCGACGACGTGAACGAAATCGCGGCGGAGATCGCCGAGACCATCGAAGACGCACTGGGCATCCAGACCCGACGCGAGGGGACGCTCATCGAGTTCGGCCCCTCGGAACCCAGCTACCGCGAACTCCTCCAGTTGGTCGAGGAACTTCGCGACGTGGTGTTCAAGGGGATCGAGGAGGTCTCCCGGGTCGTCATCCGGAAGGAGACGCTCGACGACGGCGAGGAGTTCGTCCTCTACACCGAAGGATCGGCCTTCGGCGACGTGATCGAGATCGAGGGCGTCGACGCCTCGCGGACGACGTGTAACAACATCCACGAGATCTACCGCAACCTCGGCGTCGAAGCCGCCCGCGAAGCCATCATCAACGAGACGATGGACACGCTGGAAGAGCAGGGTCTCGACGACGTGAACGTCCGCCACCTGATGCTGGTCGCGGACATCATGACCAACCGCGGCACCATCGAGTCCATCGGCCGCCACGGCATCTCGGGGTCGAAGGAGTCGGTGCTCGCCCGCGCCGCGTTCGAGGTGACGGTCAACCACCTGCTCGACGCGGCGATCCACGGCGAACGCGACCGGCTGGACGGCGTCATCGAGAACGTCATCGTCGGCAAGCCCGTCGCCATCGGCACCGGCGACGTGGACCTCCGGATGGGCTCTTTCAGTCCTGACACGACCCAGCCGTCCGACGACTAGTGATGAGCATCGTCCGTCGGTCCCGACGGGTCGCGGGACGGTTACGGCGACCCGCGGGTTCACCGGTCCACTCACCACGATAATGCGCGTCACGCTCTCCGATCAGGACCGCCGGTTTATCACCCGTTTCGAGGACGAGACGGGCGCGACCGCCCGCGACTGTCTGGTCTACGACGACGAGGACCGTGTGGTCTTTCTCGTCGTCGCGGGCGAGATGGCGCAGGCGGTCGGCCCGGACGGGCGGCACGTGCAGGCCGTCGAGGAGGCGCTCGGCCGCACGGTCGAACTCGTCGAGGACGCGGACACGCCGGAGGCGTTCGTCGCCAACGCGCTCGCGCCGGCGGCGGTCCAACACGTCACGATCAGCGAACAGGGCGATCGGGTCGCCTACGCGGAGGTGCCCGAAGCCGACCGCGGCGCCGCCATCGGTCGCGACGGGCGGAACATCGAGACGGCGCGGCGGCTGGCACGGCGACACTACGACCTCGACGACGTGCAACTAACGTGACGGCAGTCACGCCGTTACCCTGAGTCGTCGAGCGCCCGGACGGTCTCACCGTCCGCAACGACGACCCTTTGGTCGGCGACTGTGGGGGCTGCCGTGGTGCGTTCGTCGCCCGACTGCTCCCAGACCGTCCAGTCCGTGTCGCCGTCGCGGAGCGAGAGTTTCACCAGGTCGCCGTCGAAGGCGACGTAGACGGCGTCGCCGTCGACGACGGGTTGGGCGGCGTCGTAACGAGACGGGGTCCGGCGCCAGGCGACGGACGGATCGGCGGGCGCCGACCCGGTGAGGATGCCCGTGTTTTCGGCGTCGACTTGGTACTGGGGAATCGACCCGCTCGCGGTGACGGGGCGCTCCGTCACCGTCTCCGGCGGGCCGGATTCGCTGGCGCCGAAACCGCCGAACAGGCAGCCCGAGAGGGTAGTGGTCGCGGTGCTTCCGAGGAGAGCGAGGACACGGCGGCGGAGCATATCCGTCCGTCCCGGCGGCGGCGAAATAAGGGTTCGGTAGACTGAACCGACTCTCACGGCTTCTCGACGCTCTTTCGGCGCTCAGCGTCGTTCTCCGGGCGCCGATGGATGGATGAGGAACCTCTCAGATCGGATTAGCGGGTGCCATAACGCGTTCTGAGCCGGTTTCACCGAGTGCGAAAAGGGAGGCTTAAGTAGCTCCGTCGGCAACTGAGTTGCACTATGGCGAACGGCAAGTACGCGGCCCGCAAACTCAAGAAGGACCGCCAGACGCGACGGTGGTCCGACTCGGAGTACGCGCGACGCGAGCGCGGTCTCCGGAAGAAATCGGACCCGCTCGAGGGTGCGCCCCAGGCGCGGGGCATCGTCCTCGAGAAGGTCGGTATCGAGGCGAAACAGCCCAACTCCGCGATCCGGAAGTGCGTCCGGGTCCAGCTCATCAAGAACGGCAAGCAGGTGACGGCCTTCTGCCCCGGCGACGGTGCTATCTCGTTCATCGACGAACACGACGAGGTCACCATCGCCGGTATCGGCGGCGCGAAGGGTCGTGCCATGGGCGACCTCTCCGGCGTCAACTACAAGGTCGAGAAGGTCAACGGCGTCTCGCTCATCGAACTCGTGCGCGGTAACGCGGAGAAACCCGTCCGATAATGTCCGAGAGCGACACCCCCGAACCCGACGCGCCGGCCGGCAGCGAGGATCAGGAGACGGACGCGCTCCTCTTCGGCGTCTGGGAGACGGACGACATCGCGTACAACGATCCCAGCACCCAGCGCTACCTCAACGTGACGCCCATCGCGCACACGATGGGTCGCCACGCCTCCAAGCAGTTCCAGAAGAGCGAGATTTCGATCGTCGAGCGCCTGATCAACCGTCTGATGCAGACGGAGGAGAACACGGGCAAGAAACAGCAGGCGATGCGGATCGTCCGCGACGCGTTCGAAATCGTCCACGAGGAGACGGAGGAAAACCCCGTCCAGATCCTCGTCACGGCCGTCGAGAACGCGGCGCCGCGTGAGGAGACCGTCCGCCTGAAGTACGGTGGGATCTCCGTCCCGCAGGCCGTCGACGTGGCGCCCCAGCGCCGGGTCGATCAGGCTCTGAAGTTCATCGCCGAGGGGACCTACCGCGGGTCCTACAAGTCGCCGACGAGCGCCGCGCAGGCGCTCGCCACGCAGTTGATGGGCGCCGCCGACTACGACGTCGGCACCTACGCCATCAACCAGAAAGAGGAAGCCGAGCGGGTCGCCGCCGCTGCGCGGTAAGGTACTCTACCCCTTCTCTCCCGAACAGCTACGTATCCCCCAGCCGACGGGACCGGTATGTCCCTCGGTTCACTCACCGATGCTCACACCATCCGGAGCCCCGCTCACGTCGAGTACGGCGCGGGCGCAGTCGACGCCCTCGAAGCCTTCGCCCGCGACCGTGATGTCGATTCGGCGCTCGTCGTCACCGACGACCATCTCGCAGCCAGCGGCGTCATCGACACACCCGTCGCTCGCCTCGATGCCGCGGGTGTCGACGTGGCGGTGTACGACGGCGTGGCGCCGGAGCCGAAACTGTCGATGGTCGAGGCGGCGGCCGAGCGGGTAGCCGATCACGACCTGGTCGTCGGCGTCGGCGGCGGGAGTTCGATGGACACGGCCAAACTCGCGGCGGCACTCGCGAAACACGGCGGTCCCGTTCGCGACATGCTCGGCATGGACAACGTGCCGGGGGAGACGGGGCCGCTGGCGCTCGTGCCGACGACGGCGGGGACGGGCAGCGAGGTGACCCACATCGGCGTCTTCGCGGACGAACGCGAGGGTGGGGTGAAGAAGGTCGTCTTCTCGCCACATCTCTTTGCCGACCTCGCGGCGGTCGATCCGGATCTGACGACGACGTTGCCGCCGGGGGTCGCGGCGGCGACGGGGCTCGACGCGCTGACCCACGCCGTCGAGAGCTACGTCACCGTGTTGCGAACGCCGTACACGGACACGCTGGCGCGGCGGGCGGTCGAACTCGTCGCAGCGAACCTGCGGCCGGCGGTGACACAGGGGCCCGAGAACGACGCGGCACGCGCGAACATGAGCCTCGCGGCGATGCTGGCGGGGCAGGCGTTCGTCAACTCCGGGCTGGGGGCGGTCCACGCGCTCACCTACCCGCTCGGGATGGAGTGCGGGCTGGGACACGGGCTGGCGAACGGCGTCCTCCTCCCACACGTGATGCGGTACAACGTGCCCGCGGAGGTGGAGCGGTTCGCGGATCTGGCCGCCCTGCTGGGGGCGGAGCGGCGGCCGGGGGAGTCGACGCGGGCGTTCGCGGATCGGAGCGTCGAACAGGTGTTCGACCTGCTGGAAGACGTAGACGTACCGACGAGCATCGCCGCGTACGGCGACTTCGACCGGGAAACGTTCGCGGACTTCGCGGACGTGGCGTTCGAACACTCCGAACACAACATCGAGCGGAACCCCCGCCACATGGACCGCGAGGACGTGATCGACGTGTTCGAGGCGGCGATGGCGGGCCGCTATAGTACCAGTTGAAAGTCATCGCACACCGGATCGCACGCTGTCTTGCGATCAAAGGTGTGAACAGTTTCAACTGCTACTATAGTCCGCCGCCTGCCCGCCGCCGAGCGCGTACTCTTTCGTCACCGCCACGAGGTCGCGCCGGAAGTCGCTCTCGGTGGGGTCGTCCATGAGCCCCCGGAAGCGGTGTTTGAACGTCTCCATGCCGACGGCAGGGGCGTCGGCCGCGGCGGCGCGGGCGAGGTCGTAGAGACGGTGGTCGGGGTCGATGAGGCCGTGGCGCTCGACGAGGCCGAGGGCGAAGGCGGCGTTGACGGCGGTGATGTCGGGATCGGCGCCCGTCTGTGCGGGGCCGGCACCGGCCGGTCGCGATCCGGCGGGGCCGGGCGCGTCGGCGACGGCGGCCGCGAGCTTGGATTCGAGGAACTGCACTAGTTTCGCCGCCGGCGCGACGGCGAGGGTGATGTCGTCGGCGTAGATGTCGCGCATGTGGTTGGCGATCTGGTAGCAGTGTGCGAGTTTGCGGCGCTCCACGTCGCGCCCGGAGAGGGCGAGAAAGAGCGCCTCGTCGGTCGACTGGGTGTGGGAGGCGTGCCCCTGTTCGTAGCGGGCCATGTGTGCGAGTTCGTGGAGCGCGAGTTCGCGCGCCATGGCGCTCGTGGCGGCCTGTCGGGAGATGTTGAGGACGTGGTAGTCGTCGTAGTGGGCTGTCCAGGTTCGTTCGTCGGGGTCGTCCCGGACCCGCACGTGGACTGGGTGGTCGAGATCGTGTTCGGTTGCCAGCAAGTCGGCGGCGCTGAGAAACGGATCGGGCGGAGCGCCGCCCTGAACGCGTACGTCCATGCTGATTGGTACCACGGGGCAGAAAGGTAAGACGGTTGTGGTACCCGGCTCGTATCGTGGTATCGCGTGACACATCCAATCAGGCGCCGGAAATCGACCGTTTCGTTGCCGGCAAAACACTACCCTTTTGACCCTCCTGACGGTATGGGCCTGTAATGGGCCGACGAAAGAAGATCGTACAAGAATGTGAACGGCTGATGGACAAACCGGAGAACATCCGGAACATCGCCATCGCCGCTCACGTCGATCACGGCAAGACGACACTGACGGACAACCTGCTCGCCGGTGCGGGCATGATCTCGCAGGACACCGCGGGCCAGCAGCTCGCGATGGACACGGAAGAAGACGAGCAGGAACGCGGTATCACCATCGACGCCGCGAACGTCTCGATGACCCACGAGTACGAGGGGAAGAACCACCTGATCAACCTGATCGACACGCCGGGCCACGTCGACTTCGGTGGCGACGTGACGCGGGCGATGCGCGCCGTCGACGGCGCGCTCGTGGTCGTCGACGCCGTCGAGGGCGCGATGCCCCAGACGGAGACAGTGCTTCGGCAGGCGCTCCGCGAGGGCGTCAAGCCCACTCTCTTCATCAACAAGGTCGACCGCCTCATCTCCGAGCTTCAGGAAGGGCCCCAGGAGATGCAGGAGCGGCTCCTCTCGGTCATCCGCGACGTGAACGAGCTCATCCGCGGCATGACCGAGGAGATGGACGACATCGACGACGACTGGACCGTCGGCGTCGAGGACGGCACCGTCGGCTTCGGGTCCGCGCTCTACAAGTGGGGCGTCTCGATGCCCTCGATGCAGCGGACGGGCATGGACTTCGGCGACATCATCGACCTCGAACGCGCCGACAAGCGCCAGGAACTCCACGAGCGGACGCCGCTCTCGGACGTCGTGCTCGACATGGTCTGTGAGCACTTCCCGAACCCGCTGGAGGCCCAGCCCCGTCGTATCCCGCGCATCTGGCGCGGTGACGCCGACTCCGACATCGCCGAGACGATGCGGCTGGTCGACGAGGACGGCGAACTCGTCCTCATGGTCACGGACATCGGGATCGACCCCCACGCCGGCGAAATCGCCGCCGGTCGCGTCTTCTCGGGCACCATCGAGAAGGGCCAGGAGCTCTACGTCTCCGGGACCGCGGGCAAGAACCGCGTCCAGAGCGTCGGCATCTACATGGGTGGCGAGCGCGAGGAAGTGGAGCACGTCCCCGCGGGCAACATCGCCGCCGTCACCGGCCTCAAGGACGCCATCGCCGGCTCCACGGTGTCGAGCGTCGAGATGACGCCGTTCGAATCCATCGAACACATCAGCGAGCCCGTCATCACGAAAAGCGTCGAGGCGAAGAACATGGACGACCTGCCGAAACTCATCGAGACGCTCCAGCAGGTCGCGAAAGAGGACCCGACGATCCAGATCGAGATCAACGAGGAGACGGGCGAACACCTGATCTCCGGGCAGGGTGAACTCCACCTCGAAGTCATCGGTCAGCGTATCGAGCGCAACCAGGGCATCCCGATCAACACCGGCGAACCCATCGTCGTCTACCGCGAGTCGCCACAGGAGGCCTCCCAGGAGGTCGAGGGTGTCTCGCCGAACCGCCACAACAAGTTCTACATCACGGTCGAACCCCTGAGCGACGACATCGTCGAGGAGATCCAGCTCGGCAACGTCTCGATGGACATGCCCGAACTGGAGCGCCGCGAGGCGCTGCAGGAGGCCGGCATGGACAAGGACACGTCCCAGAACGTGGAGCACATCCACGGGACGAACATCCTCATCGACGACACGAAGGGGATTCAGCACCTCAACGAGACGATGGAACTCGTCGTCGAGGGGCTGGAGGAGGCGCTGGACGACGGTCCGCTCGCCGCGGAACCCGTCTCCGGCACCCTCATCCGCCTCCACGACGCGCGGCTCCACGAGGACACCATCCACCGCGGCCCGGCACAGGTCATCCCTGCGGTCCGCGAGGCGGTCCACCGCGCGCTGATCGACGGCGAGATTCGCTTGCTCGAACCGATACAGGACGTGCGCATCGACGTGCCCTCGGAGCACATGGGTGCGGCGTCCGGCGAGATTCAGGGTCGGCGTGGCCGCGTCGACGACATGTACCAGGAGGGCGACCTCATGGTCATCGAGGGCATCGCGCCCGTCGACGAGATGATCGGGTTCTCCTCCGACATCCGGAGCGCCACCGAGGGTCGTGCCTCCTGGAACACGGAGAACGCGGGCTTCCGTGTGCTCGCCGACAATCTCCAGCCGGACATCATCAAGGAGATTCGCGAGCGCAAGGGCATGAAGCTCGAACTCCCGCCGTCGATCGACTACATCTGACGGGCGGCTCGTAAGGACTCCCCGTCCGCCGGCGTCGCTTCGAGTCGGTCCCCTCTTCTCTCAGTTTCGATAATCCGACGGACAGTTTCATCACCGCCGTTCCGTAAGCCTGCGGTAATGGCTGGCCTCCTCACTCAGATCGACCGCACGCTCGTTCGGCTGTTCGAGGCGGGTCCCGACGGCGGCAGACGTCGTCGGGAACGACTCGCCCGCTTCGGCGCCTGTACGGCGGTCAGTTTGACCGGTGTCGCCCTCTTTCTTCCCAACCTCACCCCGTATCTCGCCTCGGGGCAGCCGGCAGTCGGGCTGGGACTGGGGGCGCTGGGTGTCGTCGTCTGTCTCGGTCTGATCGTCGCTGGCGCACTCCTGTATCGAAGCGGTTTCTCGACGCCGAACGCGGTGCGGATCGCCGTCTGGAACTTCCTCGGACTCGTCGTCCTCGGAGGTGTCATCCTCGGCCACGGCGCCTACCGTGGCGCACTCGGGACGGTGACGACGGCCGACGCGCTCGCGGCGGGGAACGTCCTCGCGATCAGCGCGGCCGCGCACGTCATCATCGGTGTCCACGACGCCCGGCGGGTGCGCGCGGAGCAACTGGCCCGCGAGCGCGAGAAGTTCGCCGTTCTCAGTCGCGTCCTGCGTCACAACCTGCGAAACGACGCCACGGTGTTGATCGGGCAGTCCGAACGGCTGGTGGACGAACTCGACGGATCGCTCGCCGAGACGGCCGACGCCCTCCACCAGCGCTCCCGGACGGTCGGCGGCCTCGCGGAAAAGACCAAGACGATGGTCGAAGCGCTGGACCGGCGGTCGACGCCGAACGCGCGGCTGAACGTCCACGACGTCGCCACCGACGCCGTCGACGAGGTGCGCGAGGTGGTCGCCGACGAGGCGGACGTAGATATCACCGTCGACGTGCCGACGAACCTGTGGATCTGGGCGGACGACCGAATCGAGACTGCCCTGGCCGAACTGGTCGAGAACGCGGTCGAACACGGTGGCTCCGATATCCGGGTTACTGCCACCACCCACGACGGGACGGTCGACGTTCGCGTCGAGGACGACGGGCCGGGTATTCCGGACGACGAGCGGGCCATCCTCTCGGGCGACACGGAGATCACGCAACTCAAACACGGCAGCGGGCTGGGGCTCTGGGTCGCGCGGTCCGTCGCGGAGGCCGCGAACGGTGAGTTGACGTTCGACACCGACGGCGAGCGGACGGTCGTCCGTCTCGCACACGACCGGGCCGAGTCGCCGGTCGAGGCGGCCGGCGACCCGTCTCCCGCCGCGGCGACGTAAGACAGTCCGCGACCGATGCAATCTTATACCCGACCGGCACAGTGTGTACCATGCCCAGCGGCATGACTACCGGCAGTCGACGTGTCGGCACGGAGCTACCCCGCGGCCCCTCCCCGTCGCCGATTACAATTATTGCGTCGACGGGTCGTGCCGCGGGGGTGACTGCCTGAATGAGCGACGAGGCAGTCACCACCGAGGATGCCGCCGCCGACCCCGAAACCGACGGTGGCGAGCGTCCACAGACGCACACTATCCGGCTGGAACTCGTCGACAAACCGGGCGAACTGCTGTCGGCACTCCGCCCTATCGCGGAGAACGGCGGCAACTTGCTCTCGATATTCCACGAACGCGGGAACCTCACGCCGCGTGGCCACATCCCTGTCGAGGTTGACGTGGAGTGTCCGCCGGATCGGTTCGAGACCATCGTCGAAGCGCTCCGCGAGGAGGGCGTCAACGTCATCCAGGCCGGCGCGGAGCGGTACGGCGAGCAGTTGACGCTCCTGCTCGTCGGTGACATCGTGGACACCGACCTCTCCGACACCTTGCGGCGCATCGAGTCGAGTACGGACGCGACGCTCGCGGATCTCTCGCTCTCGGCGCCCGAAGGACGGGGAAGCGCGTCGAGCGCGCGCCTCCGGCTGGCGACCCGGACCGGACGGATGGACGAGGTGTTCGCGCACGTCCGCGAGATTGCCGACGAGAAGGAGTTGGACGTGATCGAACCGCTCGTGGAGGTGGGCGAATGAGCCTCCGTCTCGCCGTCGTCGGTGTCGGTGCGGTCGGCCGCTCCGTCGTCGAACTCGCGCCGGAGTACGGCCACGTCGTGACGGCGGTGGCCGACTCCCGGTCGTCGGCGGTCGACGCCAGCGGCCTCGACGCCGAGGCCGTGTTCGACCGCAAGGAGCGCGAGGGTGTGGTCGGGGACGGTGCCCCCGAGGACGCGCTCGCAGCCGACTACGACGTACTGGTCGAAGCGACGCCGACGACGCTCGGCGACGCCGAACCCGGCTTCTCGCACGTCCAGGCGGCGCTGGAACGCGACCGGCACGTCGTGCTGGCGAACAAGGGTCCCGTCGCCGAACGCTACGCCGACCTGCGGGCGCTCGAAGCCGAGAGCGCCGGGACGGTGCAGTTCGAGGCGGCCGTCGGCGGCGCCATCCCCATCCTCTCGACCATCGCGGACTTCGGCCCCGGACAGATCACGGCGGCGCGCGGCGTCCTCAACGGGACGGCCAACTTCATCCTCTCGCGGATGGCCGCCGAAGGGCTGGGGTACGAACACGTCCTCGCGGAGGCACAGGACCTCGGCGTCGCGGAGGCCGACCCCGCCTTCGACGTGGAGGGGACGGACGCGGCGCTGAAGTTCGTCATCCTGGCGAACGTGCTGAGTCAGGGCGATCAGGTGTACAGCCTCGACGACGCGACGGTCGAGGGGATCAAGTCGATTCCGGCGAGCGCGCTCGATCTAGCCGCGGAGGACGGGCGGACCGTTCGCCTGATCGGCGAGGCGACGGCCGACGGCGTCCGCGTGGGACCGCGACTCGTCCCCCAGCACGATGCGCTGGCGGTCACGGGGACGCGCAACATCGTCCAGTTCGACACGGTCAACGCGGGCCAGCTACACCTGAGCGGCCGCGGTGCGGGCGGCCCGGAGACGGCGACGGCGATTCTCTCGGACGTGGGCCGGCTGGAGTAGGGCCTCCACGGCCGTTTCGACGATCGACGCTCCCTACCACCGTCTCCGCGCAGTCGTGCGGTATGGCATGACAAACCGCAAGACGGCGGCGAGGACTTCTGTAACGTGTATCGAAATGGTTTTAGGTGATTCGGGGCAAATAGTCGTCACCAAGCGCCTTAGCGCGTGATTCCACCATGAGTGACAAACCGCACCAGAATCTGGCCATTATCGGCCACGTCGACCACGGCAAGAGCACGCTCGTCGGCCGACTCCTGTTCGAGACAGGGTCGGTCCCCGAGCACGTAATTGAGCAGTACCGCGAGGAAGCCGAGGAGAAGGGCAAGGGCGGCTTCGAGTTCGCCTACGTCATGGACAACCTCGCCGAGGAGCGAGAGCGTGGTGTCACCATCGACATCGCCCACCAGGAGTTCGACACCGACAAGTACTTCTTCACCATCGTCGACTGTCCGGGTCACCGTGACTTCGTGAAGAACATGATCACGGGTGCCTCGCAGGCCGACAACGCGGTGCTCGTCGTCGCGGCCGACGACGGCGTCGCGCCCCAGACCCGCGAGCACGTCTTCCTGGCCCGCACGCTCGGGATCAACGAACTGATCATCGGCGTGAACAAGATGGACATCGTCGACTACTCCGAGGACACCTTCAACGAGGTCTGCGAAGAGGTCAAGCAGCTCCTCAAGCAGGTCCGCTTCGGCACGGAGGACGCGTCCTTCATCCCGATTTCGGCCTTCGAGGGCGACAACGTCGCCGAGAAGTCCGGCAACATGGACTGGTTCGACGGCCCGACCCTGCTCGAGGCCCTGAACAACCTGCCGGAGACGGAGCCGCCGACGGACGCGCCGCTCCGCCTGCCGATTCAGGACGTCTACACCATCTCCGGTATCGGGACGGTCCCGGTCGGCCGTGTCGAGACGGGTATCATGAACGTCGGCGACAACGTGAGCTTCCAGCCCTCGGACGTCGGTGGCGAGGTCAAGACCATCGAGATGCACCACGAAGAGGTGCCCGAGGCCGGCCCCGGCGACAACGTCGGGTTCAACGTCCGCGGCATCGGCAAGGACGACATCCGCCGCGGTGACGTCTGTGGCCCGGCCGACGACCCGCCGTCCGTCGCCGAGACGTTCCAGGCGCAGATCGTCGTGATGCAGCACCCGTCGGTCATCACCGCTGGCTACACGCCGGTCTTCCACGCCCACACGGCGCAGGTCGCGTGTACCATCGAGTCCATCGACCAGAAGCTCGACCCCGCCAGTGGCGAGGTCGCCGAGGAGAACCCGGACTTCATCAAGTCCGGCGACGCTGCGGTCGTGACCGTTCGCCCGCAGAAGCCCCTCAGCATCGAGCCATCGTCCGAGATTCCGGAGCTCGGTAGCTTCGCCATCCGCGACATGGGTCAGACCATCGCGGCCGGCAAAGTGCTCTCGGTCAACGAGCGATAGATGCAGCAGGCACGCGTTCGCCTGGCGGGCACGAGCCCCGAGGACCTCGACGGCATCTGCGACGAAGTCCGCGAGATCGCGAACAAGACGGGCGTCAACCTCAGCGGGCCGATCCCGCTGCCGACGAAGACGCTGGAAGTCCCGGCCCGCAAGTCCCCCGACGGCGAGGGGACCGCGACCTGGGAACACTGGGAGATGCGCGTCCACAAGCGGCTGATCGACATCGACGCGGACGAACGCGCACTCCGTCAGCTCATGCGCATCCAGGTGCCGAACGACGTCAGCATCGAGATCGTCCTCGAGGACTGATCGGCGCCCCGCGCTAAGGCGTTTTCACGCGGAAACAGAAGCTTACAAGTACGCTCGACGGCTGGACCAAACTGCGGGCTCGTAGATCAGTGGCAGATCGCTTCCTTCGCAAGGAAGAGGCCCCGGGTTCAAATCCCGGCGAGTCCATCAAAATTTTACTCGGTTGCTAAGGAAACAAAAGCGACGCGTAGCGTTCTCTCTCCGTCGATCACGCTCGGACTATATGAGTGTCTGAGTACCCCCGAAAAACGATTCCACCGCGAGGTTCGGCGCACGTCGACGCCGTCGGGTCATCGCCAGAAGGAAACCGGGGGGTGGTCGGCGTGAGACGCCACTGTCCGACCTGCGGTGCGCGTCTCGTCACGACCACGTCGCGCGGTGGTCTCACCCGGCGTATCTGCCCCGACTGCAACGGGGGTGAGCGGCGGTGAGTACCGAGCGCGTCGGTGGCTATCCCGAAGTCGAGTTACCAGACGACTTCAGCGACGCGA
Source organism: Haloplanus aerogenes (assembly GCF_003856835.1). Classification (NCBI taxonomy): domain Archaea; kingdom Methanobacteriati; phylum Methanobacteriota; class Halobacteria; order Halobacteriales; family Haloferacaceae; genus Haloplanus; species Haloplanus aerogenes. Next base: position 3,252,850 of record NZ_CP034145.1, on the reverse strand, counting down.
CGAGCTGGCAACGCGCTCGCGACGAGGAGACGCGCGTCGAGCCGCTCACCCGCGCAGAGTGGATGGTCCGCGTCGGCGACGGTGACCGGCATCGCGTCGTCTTCGGGACGCGGAGCGGCCAGCCCGTCGGAGAGTGCGACTGCAAGGGCTACGCGCACCACGAGTGGTGTGCTCACCTCGCCACCGTCTTCCTCGCGTACTGTCGGCAGGAGATCGTCGTCGCCGACCTCGAGGCTGATCCCGACGAGGAACTGGCGATGCTGTGGCGTCAGTACCGGCAGGAAGGTGAGGCATGAGCGGTCAGTCACTCTACGAGCGGGAGTGAGTACGGAAGCAAAGCGCGACCGTACTCAGTCCACACAACGGGGGGTTTGGGATGGGGTATGAGGCACTTTCCCCCCGTTGGTCATCTTTCTCCAGAGGCTTGTACCCCGACTGTTCTGCATATGGTCAACGTAATAATAAGAGTGACAGCGGTCGTCGACAGTTGTTGCTCACTCGTTCCGGACAGTGAGCAAGGGGGTAAGGCGTGATGGACTTTTTCGCCATCATAGAGCGCGCCGACCGCGCGATCCACTCGGTCGCACAGACGCACCTCACCGAGTTCGTCGGCACGGTCGACCTGTACCCTTCGGTCGGCGAGGGTGACGGGTCTCGCGCACACGGGCCCGCACGCGAGTCCGCTCCGCACACATTCCCTCCCCCGTGCATACGGACTCCGAATCGCCGCGCCGTCCCCGTATTCACGGCGTATGCAAACCGGAGGTGAGTGAATAAGATGCCGCGGATGGACGTGACCGAGAAGATTCTGGAGAAGCACTACGACAAGCGGACGAAGCGCGAGAAGATGGAGATTCGTCGCCGCCTCGTGCGGGAGGTTAGTGACCGATGAGAGAGCCCAACGAGATGCGGCGTTGTCTGCCGATTAGTCAACCCCCGGCGAGTCCGCCAAAATTTCACTCGGTCGCTAGGGAAACAAAAGCGACGCGTAGCGCCGTCTGCCGGTCGCGTTTATCGGTCTTCGCGAACCGGCACAGAGTCGAAGCCCTTTCCCAGAACTGCGTACCGGAGGTGTTTTGTGGCGCTGACGGGAAAGGAAGGTAGACGGCACGGTCAGCCAGCCCCTTTCAGCCCACGTGATCTCCACGTGTGGTTCCGTTGACTGACCTACTCCGTCTCTCTAACAACCACGAGCGACTGCTACTGCGGCATTCGAAGACTACCGAACTGACAGCGTCGGTGGCACAAATAATACGACAAGAGTGCGACCGAGAAGACTGGTGAATCGGACACTCGGGCAGCCGTGCTTCATTCCCCGTCGTTATAACATCAGTTACCACGCACAGAATAGTGATGGCTCGCAAAGAAGCGCCTTGTCTGTACTGTGGAGAATCCTTCGAGTTCGTAGCAGGTGTCCACTTCAAACGCGAAGATCATTTTGGCGATTCTGACGCTTTCAAACAGTACAAGAACTGGGTAGCTGAAGAATATGATCTTGATCGGGACCACGAGTTGTTTCATACTCCGGGGGCCCTCACGAGGGCCGAGGACTTCGAGCGATACGAGCATCTATTCGAATAAGGGTCCTCTCGGTAGCCAGCAGCCGATATGTGGCCGAGAAGACGGAATCCCCGATTTTTTGACTGCTTCGTGAGGTGGTCGGACGCGATGCACGCGGGGGACTACGACGGACGGAAGGGAATGGCGTCGCCCTGGGGAAGCCGACGCCGTGCGCGACGAAGTCGTCGACGTACCGCTCGACGACCCAGAACGTGGCTGCAAGCCACCTGTCGCCATCCGTCCCGGAGCAACGGAAAAAGGGGGGTGCCTCTGAGGGCTTCGGGGTCGGACGAAGCCCACTCTCCCTCGTCTGTTCAGCCAATTAATACTTCTGCACCAGCTATCAGATCCGAGAAGAACTTCGTGTCGGACGAAAATATTGTGAACGTCCCTGAACTATTCAGTATTCCAGACCCACGTCCCCACGGGGTCCCGGACACTCCCTGTACCATCGTCCCATACGGGACCCCGTCCGTCTGTCCCGATAGCGACGGCTCACGGTTGCGGAAGAACGGTATCACCACGATTTGGACCCGGACGGGAGATGTTTTCCACGGCCCTTACGACCGGTACTGGTTTCCCAGATTCTCGAATCTCGGTTACCCGAGATCCGTTACTTGGTCTTCGCTCCCATCCGCCATGGCGGATGGGCATCGGGTCGCTACGGTCCTCCTTCGAGGCGTTCACCTTGTTCCCCTGTTACGGGGTCTTTGGTTTTACCCCTAATCCGATCCAACCCGTTCGTTCGAACGGACTGGACCCGATCGTCCAGTGTGTCCTCGTGGATGCTACCGGATCTTGCCATACGTTACCATGGAACATAAATCTTTCTCACACTTCACCGACGATTCGACTCGGCAGGTGTCTGATGAAGAGAACACACGAGACGGGGGGGAGAGCCGTCTCGCCCATGGTACGAAAGGAGCCGTCGACGTGGGAGCGATGCATGGTCGACCCGACTCGACGGCAGGCCCCGTGAAGGGGCACGTGGACGTGGATGGTTCGACTATACAAACGTACCGCCCCAATTCTCAAACGCTGGAACTGACCTATCGATCTTCGGCCGGCGGTAGCCCTTCGTCGTTCAGCACGGTTCCGTCCTCGTCGACGGTGACGACGCCGCGGTTGTTCACCGCGTACGGGTCGAGACCGATCTCCTCCATGAACCCTTTGTAGAGGCGTTCGACCGTCTCGCCGTCTTTCTGCCTGTCGGACGCCCGGTCACAGAGTTCGATCAGATCCTCGGGCACGTCGTTCTCGTGGACGATCCAGTGGTTGATCAGGTCGGAGAGCCGTCGAATGGGCGAGGTGAAGTGGCCGTAGATGTCGAAGTTGAGCGCGTGGTGGCCGCCGAAGGGGTCGTTCATGTACTTCGCCCGCGGCATCACCTTCAGCACCGCGCGCTGGATCTTCGACAGCATCCGGTCGGGGGCGTTCTCCAGTGCCCCGTTGACGGCCTTGCGCGGATCGTCCCACTTGTCGGAGGGGATGGAGACGCCGTCGAGTTCCTGAATCTCCCGGAGCGCGTCGTTCCACTGATCCGGCGTCGGCTGGGGGTGGACGCGATACATCGCCTCGACGCCTCGGTTCCACATCAGTTCGTGCGTCACCGCCTTGTTCGCCTTCAGCATGCACTCCTCGATGATGGTGTGGGCGCGGTCCCGCCGCGGGTTCAGGACGAGTGAGCCGTCCTCTTTGCGCTGTTCGTGCATTCGATCCGCGAGCTCGAACGCGAGGGTGTTCTCCTCGTGGAGCGGTGCCTCGGGGTCTTCGAGCCGGTTCTCACACTGACTGTAGGTGAGCCGTTCGTCGCTCCGAATGACGGATTTGTAGATGTCGATGGTCTCGAACGACAGGGTCTCCTTGTCGAGTTCCATCTCGACCGTGTGCGCGAGGCGGTCTTCCTCGGGAACCAGCGAACACACCGTCTCCGCGAGAATCGGCGGGAGCATGTGGATGGTGTAGGCGGGGAGATAGACCGTGTTCCCGCGCTGGACGGCTTCCTCCCACATCGCGGAGTCTGGGTGGACGTAGTGGGTCACGTCGGCGATGTGGACCCACAGGCGGTAGGCGTCCTCCTCCTCGCGGACGCTGATCGCGTCGTCGAAGTCCTGCGCGTCGATGGGGTCGGTCGTCCACGCGGTCAGATCCCGGAGGTCCTCGCGGTGATCGAGTTCGTCCTGAATCTCTTGCTGGACGCCATCGGTTCGCTCGCGTGCCTCGCGGCGGACTTCGGAGGGAAACTCGTCGCGGATCTCGAATTCCTCGAACAGGTCCTCGCGTTTCTCCTGTAACTGGCGGGCTTCGGCCGGCGTAATCTCGACCGGGCCCTGGCCCTCGGCCGTCCCGGCTTGGGCCTGCGCCTCAGAATCGTTCGTCATGCCCCGCTCTACACGTGACGGGTAGTTAGACGTGTCGGGCGCGGCAGCCATACGGATTGTTGTAAGTCAGTTCCGGCTACGGGGGCGGTGACGGCCGGTAGACCGTTACAACGATCCGTCTCAGGATTCGGGCTCTTCGGCCGAGCCGTACCGCTCCTCGACGGCACCGTAATACCGTTCGAGAAAGGTCTGCTGGGAGAGGTTTTCGCCGTCACCGATGTCGACGAGGAGGGTTTCGAGTTCGTCCCGCGGCTGGTGACAGAGGTTCCGGTAACACTCCTTACAGAGGTGTTCGAACTCCTTGCCGTGTCGGCTCCAGCGGTCGCCCTCTTTGTCGTACTCGCGGGCCTCGGATCGGTGGAGCGACGTGCCACACGCGATACACACGACCGTCTTCCGATCCCGTCCCCCATCCGATCCGGAACGCCACATGGCCGATGCCAGGCACCACGACCACTTAGCGTTTGTTGCGTGTCCGACGCTCGGCAGACGGCCGCGACACCGTCGGCCGCGAACGGGCGACTTATCCGCCGAGCGACCTACCACCCCTCCATGGAAGTCAAATCCCGCCATCACCTGCGGAGCGACGAGATACGGGAACTGGAGTCGACGCTCGAGGACGCTCTCGGTGTCGACCTCGACGGCGACACCTACGAGCGCGTCGACCTCGTCGACACCGAGTTCGATCTGGTGCTCGTCGACGGTGAGCCGTCCGTCTTCTTCGTCGACGGCGAACCCTTCCTGACGGTCCGCGGCGCGAACACCTACCCGCCACAGCGGCGGGTCGTCACCGTCGATGCCGGCGCCATCCAGTTCGTCAGCGACGGCGCGGACGTGATGCGCCCCGGCATCGTCGACGCCGACGAGAGCATCGACCCCGGCGACCTCGTCGCCATCGTCGAGGAGACCCACGGCAAGGCGCTGGCGGTGGGCCGGGCGCTCGAACCCGGCGCCGACCTCACCGGCGACTCGGGCAAGGTCGTCGAATCCGTCCACCACGTCGGCGACGACCTCTACGAGTTCTCGGTCTGATAACGCTCCACCGCCGCCTCGTACCCCTGCTTCGCTTGCCGGTACGTCTCCCGTAAATCGGCGACTGGCGTCTCGCTGGCGTCGACCCGCAAGTCGTGATACAGCGGTTCCGGCCCCGCGCCGGGCGTCCGCACGACCACTGCCGCACTTCCGACCGGCAGGTCCCGTCCGTCGCCGCCCGCGCGCTCCCCGGCCGCCAGCGCCGTGAGCAGGCGGTAGGCGAGCGGCGCGTCGCGCTCGTTCTCGCGGTACCCCCGCTCCAGCGCGTCGAGAACTTCCTCGTCGGCCATCGACGTGCCGGCGACGGTGTAGCCGTCGCCTGCGTGGTGGCCCGCGACGGGGCGACAGTCGTCGCCGGTGTGGGCGGCGCTCGATGCGGCGTCGACGCCGTGGAGTTGCCAGCGGTCGGCGGTGTCGTCGGTCATCTCGTCGACCACGGCGTCGAGTCGCCGGCCGTCCGCGAGGGCGGCCAGACATCGCCCCCCGAGGTCACGGTCGGCGACGCCGGCCACCGCGACGGCGCCCTCGTCCCCCACGTGCGGGCAGACGCTCCCCACCGCCGGGACGCGGGCTGCGGCGGCGACGCCGAAGCGATGGCCCGCTGCACCCCGCTCCCGGACGCAGATGCTGTAGGTCACGATCGGTTGAGGGGCGTGCCGCATCAAAAATCCGCCGTCGACACCCTTCGTCTGACGCAAGAACTATTGAGCCAGTGGTTCCTGTACGTACCATGGGCATCATGAGCAAGATCCTCGGCGGTGGCGGTACCCACAGCACCGAGGATTACGTCGAACTGAACCTGGACGACTTCGACACGGCGCGGGCCGAGGCGAGCATGCAGGTCCAGATCGCCGAAATCAGCGAACAGCGCGACGCCATGGCGATCAAGGACGCCGTCTACGACGGCAACCTCGTCATCGCGGACATCACGCGGATGAGCCCGAGCGACAGCGTGGTCGACCGGATTCTGGAGGACCTCCGGCAGGTCGCTCGCGAAGTCGACGGCGACGTGGTTCAGAAGGGTGAGGACGAGATCATCGTCGCGCCGACGGGCGTGAAGATCAGCCGCGAGAAACTGTCCTGACAGGGCGACTATAGCTGCCTCCCGCTGCTCCGTCGGCATGGGGCGGCGGCGCACCGATCCTGACCGACAGCCAGCCCTGCGTCGCCCGAACCGACAGCGTTTCAGCGGTCCGGCCCCCAGTCGAGCGTAGATGAGTAAGGACTATATCGAGGTTCGCGGGGCCGAGGAACACAACCTCAAGGACCTCGACGTCCGCATCCCCCGCGAGGAGTTCAGCGTCGTTACCGGGCTCTCCGGATCGGGCAAGTCGTCGCTCGCCTTCGAGACGGTCTACGCCGAAGGTCAGCGTCGCTACATCGAATCCCTCTCCGCCTACGCCCGCAACTTTCTCGGGCAGATGGACAAGCCGCAGGTCGAGAGCGTCGAGGGCCTCTCGCCGGCCATCTCTATCGACCAGAAGAACGCGGCCAACAACCCCCGGTCGACCGTCGGTACCGTCACCGAACTCCACGACTACCTCCGCCTGCTGTACGCTCGCGTCGGCACGCCTCACTGTCCCGAGTGCGGCCGCGAGGTCGGCGAACAGAGCGCGAGTCAGATGGTCCGCCGCCTCCTCGAACTCCCCGAGGGGACGCGGGCCAAACTCTGTGCCCCGATCGTCCGCGACCAGAAGGGCGCCTTCGAGGATCGTTTCGACGACCTCGTGAGCGAGGGGTACAGTCGGGTCGAGGTCGACGGCGAACCCTACGATCTGACGATGGATCGCCCCGACCTGGACGAGAACTACGACCACACCATCGACGTGGTGGTCGACCGCGTGACGATCGATCCCGACGCTCGCTCGCGTATCACCGACTCCGTCGAGACGGCGCTGGAAGAAGCGGGCGGCGTCCTGAAGGTGATCCTCCCCGACCCGCCCGAGGGCGTCGAACTCGGCGGCTCGACGGCCCGGTCGACCGGTGATCTGGCCGCGGACCCGGACGCCGACGCCGCGGACGACGACGACGGCGACGCCCCCGACCGCCTCGTCGTCGAATTTTCGGAGGATCTGGCCTGCACCCACTGCGGCATCGACATCCCCGAAATCGAGACGCGGAGCTTCTCCTTTAACAGCCCCCATGGCGCCTGCCCGGAGTGTGAGGGCATCGGCAACGCGAAGGAGGTCGACCCCGACCTCGTCGTGCAGGACGAGAGCAAGCCGTTGAAAAACGTCTTCGAGCCGTGGAGCTACAACCGGTCGTACTACCGCCGGCAACTCGACTCCGTGGCGCGACACTTCGGCGTCTCCGTCGACACGCCCTTCGAGGAACTGGACGAGGCGGTACAGGACGCTTTCCTCTTCGGCACCGACGAGGACGTGCTCTTCGAGTGGACGACGAAAAACGGCGTTCGTCGGAAGGAACAGCCCTTCGAGGGCGTGATCGGCAACCTCGAACGTCGGCACGTCGAGACGGATTCGGACAACACCCGCGACCACATCGAGGAGTTCATGGCCGTCACCACCTGTCCCGAGTGTGACGGCACGCGCCTCAAGCCCGCCTCGCGGGCCGTCCTCGTCGACGGGACGGCCATCACCGAGGTGAACCGCATGAGCATCGCGGACGCCCTCGCCCACTTCGAGGGACTGGAAGGCGCGCTCACCGAGCGCGAACGCACCATCGCCGAGGAGATTCTGAAGGAGATTCGCGCCCGCCTCGGCTTCATGCAGGAAGTCGGGCTGGACTACCTCACCCTCGACCGCGAGGCGTCCACCCTCTCCGGCGGCGAGTCTCAGCGCATCCGCCTCGCCACGCAGGTCGGCTCCGGTCTCGTGGGCGTCCTCTACGTCCTCGACGAGCCATCCATCGGCCTGCACCAGCGCGACAACGACCGCCTGCTCGACACCCTCGAAGGACTACGGGACCTCGGCAACACCCTCCTCGTCGTCGAACACGACGAGGAGACGATGCGCCGCGCGGACAACGTCATCGACATGGGACCCGGCCCGGGCAAGCGCGGCGGCGAAGTCGTCGTGCAGGGCGACTTCGACGAGGTGGTCAGTTGTGACGAATCCATCACGGCCGACTACCTCGCCGGCCGACGCGAGATTCCGGTGCCCGACGAGCGCCGCGACCCCGACGACGGCACCCTCGCGATCCGCGGCGCCCGCCAGCACAACCTCGACGACGTGGACGTATCCATCCCGCTGGGCCAGTTCGTCGCCATCACCGGCGTCTCCGGCTCCGGCAAGTCCACGCTCATGCACGACGTGCTCTACAAGGGGCTCGCCCGCGAGATGAACGACAACACCTCCGTCGACCCCGGCGACCACGACGCCATCGAGGGCTACGATCGGATCGAGACGGTGCGGCTCATCGACCAGTCCCCCATCGGCCGCACCCCTCGCTCCAACCCCGCCACCTACACCGGCGTCTTCGACCACGTCCGCGAACTCTTCGCGGAGACCAAACTCGCGAACCAGCGCGGCTACGAGAAGGGGCGTTTCTCGTTCAACGTCAAGGGCGGCCGCTGTGAGGAGTGTGGCGGACAGGGCACGGTCAAAATCGAGATGAACTTCCTCTCGGACGTGTACGTCCCCTGCGAGGAGTGTGACGGCGCTCGCTACAACGACGAGACGCTCGACGTGACCTACAAGGGCGCGACCATCGCGGACGTGCTGAACATGGAGGTCGACGAGGCGCTGGACTTCTTCGAGGCCAACCCCGGCATCCGTCGTCGCCTCGAACTCTTACAGGACGTGGGCCTCGGCTACATGCAACTCGGCCAGCCCTCGACCACGCTCTCCGGCGGCGAGGCCCAGCGCGTCAAACTCGCGGAGGAGTTGGGCAAGAAGGACTCCGGCGAGACGCTCTACCTGCTCGACGAACCGACCACGGGGCTGCACCCCGAGGACGAACGCAAGTTGATCGAGGTGCTCCACCGCCTCGCCGACGCCGGCAACACGGTGGTCGTCATCGAACACGAACTCGACCTCGTGAAAAACGCCGACCACGTGATCGACCTCGGTCCCGAGGGTGGCGAGGGTGGCGGCGAAGTGGTGGCGACGGGAACACCCGAAGAGGTGGCGCGACTCGACGACTCCCACACCGGTCGGTATCTGCGCGACCTGCTCCCCGACGTGGCGCTGACGGGGCCGCGCTCGGATCGGCGCAAGCCGGCGAAGGCCGCGAGCAACGACTAGTCGCGGCCGACGATGCCGTCGCTCAGGCGGCGCTACGGAGCCCGCCTTCCTCCACGGGGTGTGGTTCAGAAGAGTGAGAGGTACACGACGCCACCGAAGCCGAGGGCTATCAGGATCAGGCCGGGGATCTGGTAGACCCAGTCGGGAAACATATCCAATTCGTCGGCGGTGGTCGGCCGAGTCTCCTTGCTTGCCATGCTATACCATGGCTCTCTGTCTACATATAGGTGTCCCAACATTATCGCGGGTCGGACGGCGCTGTTTCGGTCCCGGACCCACCGTGCGTGCCGTGGTGGCGGTAGCGCCGTCGGCGTCGCTTCCGACGTACATCGAGACGGTAGTCCTGCTCACCCGCCGAACGCCCGCCGAACCGCGTCGGCCATCTCACAGGCCCGCTGGGCGTGTTCCGTCTCGTCCCGAATCCCGTTGGTGACGTAGGCCATCGCCAGCCCGGATTCGGGGTCGCCCCACCCGACGATGCTCCCCAGGCCGCCGTGACCGAACGTCGTCCGCGGCGCCAGCGTCCCGTATTTGTCCCACACGGTTCCCGCGCGCTCGAAGCCGAGCGCGTAGCGCCGGGGCACGTTCAGGGTGGCGTCCGTCTCGACTTCGACCTGCAGGCTCGTGGCCGCCTCGACGGTGTCGGGAGCGAGTAGCCGCGCCCCGTCGAGTTCACCGGCGTTGACGAGACAGGCGTAGAACCGCGCCATGTCGCGCGCGGTGCCGACGCCCGTCGCCGCCGGGACGACGGCGCGGTGCATCGCCTCCCGATTGAACAGCGCGGCCGCCTCGTCCTCCCGGCCGTCGAGGCCGACACCGGCGTTTCGACACCGCTCGCCCGGCGCGAATCCGGCGAGCGTCGCCACGTCGTCCGGCTCGCCAGCGGGGAGGCCGATGGACGTGTCGCTCATCCCCAGCGGCTCGAAGACGTGGTCGCGGGCGTAGGCGTCGACGGGCTGCCCGCTCACGCGCCGGACGAGTTCGCCGACGAGGAAGCCGTAGGTGAGCGAGTGGTACGCGGCGGTCGATCCCGGCCGAAATTTCGGCTCCAGATCCTCCATCGCCGCGACGGCCGCGTCCCAGTCGCCCCACTGGTCGTACGCCTCGTCGAACGGGCCGTACGGGAGGCCGGCCTGGTGGCTGAGGACGTGTCGGACCGTCGCCTCGGCTTTCTCCGTCCCCGCGTCGGCGAACTCGGGCCAGTGGTCGCGGACGGGGTCGTCGTAGTCGAGGTGGCCACGCTCGACGAGGTGGTGGAGGCAGACGCCGGCGTACGGTTTCGTGCAGGAGAAGAGTACGTACCGGCGGTCGGGCGTCGTCGCCGGGCCGTCGGGGCCGACGGTGCCGGTCGCCAGGTCGAGGACGAGTTCGTCCCCGTCGTACACCGCCAACTGCGCACCGTGGTGGAGGCCGACCGTGGCGTGGCGCTCGAACACGTGCCGTACACGTGTCGCCGGATCGGCGTCGAACGGATCGTCCATACCATCCCGTCGTCGCGTGGGGCCGAAAGCCCGTCGCCGCACCGCGCCGACGCGGCTCTCACCCTTCGCCGAATTATCAAGTTTGTTTTCGTTAGATAAATCAATGTTGCCTACAGCGGTGGAAACATGCACACGACACGCCTGCTCCTCGCCGTCCTCGTCGTGGTGTCGGCGCTCGGATCACCGGGCATCGGCACCGCCGCGGCGGCCGAGGACTGTTCGTTCCCGATCACGCGGACGGACGCCACGGGGACGCCCGTGACCATCTCCGAGGACCCCGACGAGGTGGTGACGCTCAACCCCAGTGCGGCACAGACGATGTACGAAATCGACGCGTGGGACGAGGTGGTCGGCGTCTCGTCCTACGCCTCCTACCTCTCCGGCGCGGACGAGAAGACGACGGTCGGGACGGGCACCGACGACGCGACGGTCGAGCAGACCATCGCGCTCGACCCCGACCTCGTCCTCGCGCCGAACACCATCGCCGACACGGGGACGGTCGAGCAACTCCGCGACGCCGGCCTGACGGTGTACCTGTTCGAGGAGGCCGAGGACCTCGAGGACATCGAGGAGAAGACGCGGCTGACGGGCGAACTCGTCGGCCACTGCGAGAGCGCCGACTCCCGCGCCGACGAACTCGCGCGGCAGCTCGACGTGATCGAGTCCGCCGTCGACGACGTGGACCGTCCCGACGTGTTCTACACCTTCTTCGGGTTCACCGCCGGCGAGGACACGTTCGTCCACGAGGTAATCGAGACGGCCGGCGGCGACAACATCGCCACCGACTACGACGACATCAACGCGAGCGGCGGCGACACGACGGGCTACTTCCTCGCCAACAGCGAGGTGGTCGTCGCGGCCGACCCCACGTGGTTCGTCCTCAACAGCGACGAGCACAGCACTGCGACGGTGCCGTCCGGTCCCAACGGCGTCTACGAAGGCACCACCGCCTACCAGGAGGACAACGCCATCGTCCTCGACGCCAACGAGATCAGTCAGCCCGCCCCGCGGATCGTCGACGCCATCGTCGACCTCGTCCGAGTGCTTCACCCGGAGGCGTACGACGAGGAGATAGCGGGTCGCATCGACTCCGGATCGCTCGACGGCCAGCGCCGGACGACGGCCGAACGGCTCGCGGACGGGAGCGTTACGCTGGAGGCGGCCAACATCGGCCGCGCCACCCGCGTGAGTTTCGACCTGCCCGCTCGCTCGAACGCGACGGTCGACGTGCGCCGGGTCAACGTCTCCCTCTCCACGATCAACCCGACGTTCACACTCCGCGTGCGCGACGCCGGCAACCGATCGGCGCCCGACGGCACCCGCGCCCTCCGCACGATGCGGGTGTCCGGCAACGGCATCTACACCGACGACATCGACCACCTGACGCTCAGGCTGGCGGTGAACCGGAGTCGACTCGGCAACGCCGACCCCGACACGGTCACGCTCTACCGGGTGACCGACTCCGGCTGGACGCCGCTGCGGACGACGCAGGTGAACGCGACGGCCGACACCCTCGTCTACGAGGCGCGGACGACCGGCCTGCCGACGCTGATGCTGGCCGTCGAGGAGTCACGTGACCCCGACCCGGCGACGGATGCGACGGAGCCGTCGACGGCGACGGCCACCGCGACGGCGACGGCCACCGCTACACCGCCGCAACCAACCGCGACGGCGACGGCAACGGCGACCGACACGTCGACGCCCACTGCGTCGACGCCGACGCCCGGGAGCGCCCCCGGATTCGGCCCCGTCGCCGCGCTCTCGGCGCTCCTGCTTCTCGCGCTGACCGGGAGGTGGCGCCGATGACGCGGCGCCGTACGGTCGCGCTCGCTGTCGTCTTCGCCCTCACCCTCGCGGCCATCCCCGCGAGCGGTGCGGCCGTCGGCTTCGGGGACGCGTCCGTCTCGCCCACGACTGCCACGACCGGGTCGACGACGACGCTCGACCTCTCGGTGAACGCGACGGCAGTGAACACCACCGACGGGACGACTGGCGCGAACGTCACCGTCGCCGTGCCCGCAGCGCTCGACCTCTCGGGTGCGACGGTCGACGCGAGAAGCGTTACGCCCAACGCGACGGGCGTGACCGCCTCGGTCGATAGCGCGTCGAACGCCGTCGTCGTCTCGTGGGACGACGACGCCGGTGCCGACTCCGAGACGGTAGCGGTCACCGTCACCGTCTCGGGTGTCGCCGTCGACCGGACCGGCGACCACGACCTCTCCGCGACGGTCGACGCCGACGGCGACGGGACGACGGACGCCTCGGGGTCGGTCGGTACCCTTACCGCTACTGCGGCGGAAAGCGACCGGAGCGTCACCACGACCGACGCCTCGCTCTTCCTCGGCGAGGCGGACGTGGATCTGACGGGGCTCGACGGTGCGAGCGCGGCGGGCGAGTCACAGCAGTTCTTCGGCACCGGTGGTGAGGCCGAAGGGAACGTCGCGACCGTCGACGACGCCCTCGTCGCGGACGTGACACGCGGCAATGGGTTCGTCCCCGGGACGTACGCGCTCTCGGCCGGCGGCGACTCGACGCTCGTCGTCGAGGAACCGAACGTGACGGCCGTCGACCTCTACCCCGGCGACACCGCGAGCGGGACGGAAGTCTCGGGCTCCTCCATCCCGGCGAGCGTCGAGACGCTCACGGTCGAGCCGCGGTTCGACTTCGAGGACGCCGACGACGCCACCATCACCGTCGAGAACCCGGACGGCCTGACCGTCACCGACGAACTCACCGCGGACGCGACGGTGTCGGCCTCGGGCGAGACGGTGACGCTCGACGTGGCCGACCTCTCGACCGGCACCTACACCGTCCGCGTCGAGGGCGCGGACGACCTCGATCACGTGACCGCGACGGCGACGTTCCGGGTACGCGCGGAGGCGAAGACGATATCGGCGAGTCGGACGCGCGTCGCCCGCGGCCAGTCGACGGTGGCGACGGTGAGCGGCGCGCCGGGGGCCGTCCGGCACGTCCGGGTGCCGGCCGACGCCCTCCGCGATGGCGAATCGGTGACCGTTCCCACCGCGAAGGCGGTGTTCGGCGCGGCCGACGGTCTCGTCCTCGTCGGCGCGGACAGCGAGGCGAACGCCCTCTACGCCACGGTCGCTCTCGACGACAACGGCTTCGCCAAAGTCGAAATCGACACCGATCGACTGGCGACGGGCACCCACGACATCGCGGTGGCCCGGAACGTCACCGCCGACGCCGAGGCGAGCGTCCCCGTCACCGTCGCGGACCGACAGGTCTCGGCATCACCTGCGCGCGAGACAGTGACGGTCGGCGAGACGGTATCCGTCTCGGGGACCGCCCCCGGCGCCGACGACGTGAAACTCTACGCCCGGGTCGGCGGGGCGTACGCGCCGCTGTACGACGACGACGGTGATCTCGCGGAGACGCGCGTCGGCGCCGACGGGTCGTGGGCGGTCGACCTCGACACCCGCGAAGTCGTGACCGTCCCCGGTCGGTACCGGATCGCAGCCGTCGCCGATCCCGGCGACGACGAACTCGGGTCGACCGCGCGCATCTCGGAGTCGACGCTCCGAGACTTCGAGGACTTCGGCACAACGACGCTCACGACGACCGATCCCGCGCCGTCGGCGTCGGTGTCGCAGTCGCGTATCGCCACGACCGACGGCGACGAGGTGACGGTGACTGGGCGCGCGCCCGGCCCCGGCGAGACGGTCCGCGCCTACGTCGTCTCGCCCCGCGGCGCCGTCGACCCCCGGGACGTAACGGTCGCGGACGACGACACCTTCGAGTTCGACTACGCCGGCTTCGACACGCCCGGCCGGTACCGCGTTCTACTCGTGACGCCCGGCCGCGACGCTACCTTCGGGTTCGCCGACGGTGGCGATGCGGCGGCCATCCGGAGCGAACTCGCGGGCTCCGAGACGGCCGCCGAGGCCGAAGCGGTCGTCCGCGACCGCTACGGCGGCGCCGGCGTCGACGACCGAATCCTCGCGCTGAACGTCACCGCGACCGACCCTCGCGTGCGCGTCGAGACGGTCCAGCACCGGAACGACACGCTCGTCGTCACCGGGACGTCCAACCGCGAGAACGGGACGCACGTCCTCCTCGACCTCCGGCGCGAGACGGCGACCGTCACCGTCGGCGACGCGACGGTGAACGCCTCCGGCCGCTGGCAGGCGACCGTCGACGTGGCGGGCGTCGCGGACGGCGCCTACACGCTTCGGGCCGAGACAGCCGACGTGACCGACAGCCGAGCCGTGCAGATCGGCGATGTGGCGACGGCGACATCCACGCCAGCCCCCACGACGACCGAAATCGACTCCGAGGCGGTGACCGTGGTGACGGCGACACCCACGCCGACCGAGACGCCAGCCACCCCCGACCGCGCCGCCGCGGGGGACGACGCGCGAAACGCGACCGGTCGCGCATCGCGGACCGAGACAGTCGGCGCTGGCCCCGGCTTCGGCCCCGTGACCGCCGTCGTCGCGGCCGTCGCGGCGCTCCTGTCTCTCGTCGTTCGCGCTCGGCGCCGACGCCCCTGACCGTCTCCGTCGCAGTGAAAACCCCCGCGCTCCAAGCGGGGGTGTGATGGACGACGAACTTCCCCTCCCGCCGGCGACGACCGGTCGTCGCAGGCACGTATGAACGTCCGCTGTCGCGGTATCTACACGACGGCGCTCACGCGCCGCTTTCTCGACGCCGATCACGACGTGGTCGCGGCGTCCGATCCTATCCGCGAGCGCTTCGACGCGGACTTCGGGGCCGATCCGCACGACGTGACCATCGAGACGACCGACGACCGACAGGGCGTCGGCGTGACCGGTGACCCCGACGCCGTCGCGGGGGTGGTCGACAACCTCGACCTGACCCGTGACACGTTCGTGTGGCCCGCCCCGGCCGCACGGGACGCCGTCTTCGACGCCCGCGTCACCGAGACGCTGGGGAGCGGCGCCGTCTGTGACCTCGGCGACGCCACGGGCTTTCTCCCCTTCGGCAACGTCGACGCCCACGTCGAGGTGGGCGACGACGTGCGCGTGCAGGTCACGGACCCCGCGCCGCCGTGGGCCGACCGTCGGCCCGTCCTCGACGGTGCGATTCGGGTGCGCGCCGGTCCGGCGACCCTCGTCCGCGGCGACTCGGGAATCACGGTCGACACCTACGACGACGAGGCCGGGCGCGAACTCGCGGGCATGACCGACCTCCTCGGCATCGAACCGCCCGACGGCTGGGGACTCGTCTGGGCGGCCGCGGCGACCGAGGCCGACATGGGGTCGCTGGAGACGGCACTCGACCGCGCCGTCGACCGCGCCGAACGACTGGAGGCGACGCTCGATTCCACGGTCGACCCGCCCCGCCGTCTCGCCGCCCCCGCCGCGACGACGTGGGTGTGGTTCGGCCGCGAGGCGCGGTTCGCCCTCGACGCCGACCGGCGCGCGGTGACGACGACGATGCCCGGCCACCACCGCGTCAAGGCCGCCTCGGACGAGGCGAGTCGGGCGGTCGATCTGGTGGAGGCGTTGGGGACGGCCGGCGGGGACGACGACTTCCCCTTCGAAGCCGTCACCGACGTATTCGGCCCCGTCGCGGGCGACTCCGTCCGCCTCGACCACGGCAAACCCGACGGCCGGCGGATCGTCCTCGGGCGCGCGGAGGTGGTCGACCGCGACCCCGACGGCACGCTCACGCTTCGCCGCGAGATGACCGCCGGCGGCACCTACGACGCCCTCGGCGTTTCCCGCGAGGCCGGCGACGTGGCGATCACCAAGGTCCGCGAGGGCCGGTGGTGGTACCCGACCGTCTACCGCGACGCGGACGGCGAGCGGAAGGGGACCTACGTCAACGTCTGTACCCCCGTGGAGTGTTTCCCCGACGCCGTCCGGTACGTCGACCTCCACGTCGACGTGGTGAAAGGGCCCGCGGGCGAGGTGCGCCGGGTCGACGACGACGAACTCGACGACGCCGTCGACGCCGGACTGGTGTCCGAGGACCTGGCGGAGAAGGCGCGGACGGTCGCGTCGAGTCTGGAAGGGGCGCTCTAGCGGTCCGCCGGCGCGCCCGTTCCGCCGGTGATCGCACTCGCCAGCGCACCCTTGGCGACCGCGTCCCCGTCCTCGTCGGTGAGCCGAATCTCGGGCACCGTCGTCGCTACGTGGTCCGGCAGGCGCTCACGGATCGGCCTCAGTACGCGCTCGGGGTTGTTGCGCGTGATCCCCCCGCCGACGGCCACGATCCGTGGCGCGTAGGCGTGGACGACGGCCGCGACGCCGAGGGCGTTCCAGCGGCCGATCCGGTCGACGACCCGCGTCGCGAACGCGTCGCCCGCGGCGTCGGCGTCGAACACGGCCGCGGCGTCGAGGCCGGCGTCCGGATCGTCGACGGGGAGACTCGTCGCCTCGCCGTCGTACAGGTCGCTGACGTAGTCCGGAACGTTCGCCCCGCCGCAGTAGGCCTCCCAGTGCCCCGCCCCGCCACAGCCACAGGGACGGCCGTCCGGGTCGACCGTCACGTGCCCGACTTCGGCGGCGTTGCCCTGCCAGCCGTCGAGGACGTGTCCGTCGACGACGGCGCCTGCACCGACCCCCGTCGAGAGCGTGAGGTAGACGAGGTGGTCCGCCCCCTCGCGGAAGAACCGCTCGCCGATAGCGCCGGCCGTGGCGTCGTTGTGGAGGATGATCCGATCGGTCGACAGCAGGGAGCGGAGGGGGCCGACGAGGGGTATGCGGTCGACACGTGGCAGATTCGGGGTGTCGACCACGTCGCCCTCGTCACGGTCGAGGGGGCCGATGGCGCCGATGCCGGCCGCGACGAGCGCCGCGGGGTCGACGCCGGCGTCGGCACACGCCTCGCGGACGGTGTCGAGTACCGCCTCGGTGACCGCGATGCCGGTCGGTCCCCGTGGTGTGGCGGTGCGGTGGCTACCGACCACCTGCCCGGCGCGGTCGCCGACGACCGCCCGGATCGTCGTCGCCCCGAGGTCGACGCCGAGGTACGTCGCCATCTACTCCGTGCCGGTACGGACGTACAGGGTCGGACACGGCGCGTCGAGCATGATCGACTGGGCGACGCTCCCGAACAGGGCCTTGCCGGCCGGCGAGCGCTCGCGCCCGCCGACGACGACGATGTCGGCGTCACACGACCCCGCCAGCTCGACCATCGTGTCTCCCGGATCGCCGACCGCGCCACGGATCGTGTAGTCGATGTCGGTCTCCTCTAACACGTCCTCCAGGTCGCGGATCGTCGCGTTACGCTCCGCCACTTCGTCCGGCGTCGCGTCGTCGAAGTAGAGGTTCGTCCGCGCCTTCTCGTACCCCTCCCGCGTGAACGCGTGGGCGAGGACGACCTCTGCGCCGGTCGGTCCCGCGATGTCGACGGTCTCCTCCGCCAGTCGCTCGACGCGTTCGTAGTCCTGCGGTCCGACTGCAACTAGGATTGTCTCGACGGCCATGCCCGGCGGGTTCGCGGGCCGCACACAAACCGTTACCGCCCGCTCTCACGACCCCGGAATCCCTTTGCGCCCGCTCTCCCATGCGTCGGTATGCTCACCACGGATCTCTCCGACCGGGTGGCGCTGGTGACGGGGAGCGCGAAGGGTGTCGGCCGCGAATTTGCCCTCTCGATGGCCGAGGCGGGCGCCTCGGTCGCGGTCCACTACCACACGAGCGCCGAGGCGGCGCGGGCGACGGCCGCCGTCGCCCGCGAGGAAAGCGGTGCCGCGACGACAGTTCAGGGCGACGTGACCGACCCCGACGACGTGGACGCCATCTTCGACGCGGTGGAGTCGGATCTCGGCACCGTCGACATACTCGTCAACAACGTCGGCGACTTCGCACCCCGGCACTGGGAGGACCTCTCGTTCGAGACGTGGAATCGTGTCATCGACACGAACCTCACGGGCACGTATCTCTGCTCGAAACGTGCCCTTCCCGCGATGCGCGAGGCGGAGTTCGGCCGCATCGTCAACGTCGGCTACGCGGGCACGGAGAAGGCGCTCGTCTACCCCAAGAACTTCCCTTACCTCGTCGCCAAGACGGGTGTCATCATGTTCACGCGGATGCTGGCGAACGACACGAAATCCGACGGCATCACCGTCAACTGCATCTCGCCGTACGTCGTCGAGAACTCCGACGAGTTTCCCGCGGAGGCGCCTCGCGGCCGGTGGGCCTCCTTCGACGACCTGCGGCAGGTGCTCTTTTTCTTCCTCGATTCGGATAGCGACTACGTGAGCGGCGAAAACGTCGAAGTCGACGGCGGGTGGATTCCGGAAGCGCTGTAATCTCGTGTCCATCCCGGAGGCGGCGCTCCGCTGTCGTTCGACGGCGGAAACGGGACTATTCAGGCGTTCGGCACGTCGTCGGGGTCGTCCTCGACGGAGCGTTTCATGGAGTCGCGGCGGGACTTTGCGTCACGCCCCGTCACTTCGAGCAGGAAGTCGTTTTTCGCGCTGACGGCGTCTTCCGCCGCGTCGGCGTGGCCCTCTTCGATCACCTGCGCAGCCGGTTTCTCCTCGAAGTGGACCGCGAGTTTGTCCTTCTTGCCGCTGTATTTCGTCGCGCCCGCGACGATCCGCTCGAAGACCGGGTTGTCCGGTTCGCCGACGACGTAGAGGTCGTTCCCCTTGAACTCCTCCGTCCCCGTTACCGGCCCGAAATACTCTTCGATGGTCCCCTTCAGATCCGGTGCGTTCTCCTCCAGGGTTTCCCCACGACGCATCTTGTACTCCTTCATGGACCCTGCTTCGAAAGGCGATGGTTTACCAGTTTCGTCCTTCCGCCACCCTGCTCGTCGTTCGTCGACACCGCGTGATTGCCCGACTGCGACTACGACCGCTCGCGCTCGGCGATGTACCCCTTGTGGCACTCGGGGCAGATGTCGCCGGCGCGCATCGACGACCCGCCGGCGACGCGGGCGTAGCCACAGTTGGGGCAGAAAAACTCCGTCTCGCCGTCGCCCTCCTCGCCGACCCGTTCGACCTCCTCGGCGGCGACGAACTGCTTGCCGGCGACCGAGCCACCCGTCGTGCCGTTCGTCGCGGCGGCCGCCTCCGCCTCGCCGCTTGCCGTCTCGTCGGCTCGCTCGGGTGCCAGCCCGCCGCCGAAGGAGACTTCCGTGGGCGTGCCGTCGCTCGGTTCGGCGTCGAACCCCTCGTCTTCCCCCTCCGTGTCGGGCCAGCCCTCGTCGCCGCTGACGACGGTCGCACCGTCGTCGACGGTGTCCGGTTCCGGCTCCGGTTCCGGCTCCATTTCCGACTCGGTGTCCGGCTCGGGCCACTCGCCGTGGCTGCGGTCGGCCCCACCTTCGTCCGTCCCATCGTCGTCGAGGATGATCGCGTCGTCTACGTCGTCCGTCTCGTCGGCGTCGGTGGCCGTCTCGTCGGCCGACGCCGCCCCCTCGGCGTCGGGCACGTCGGTCGGCTCCGCCGTCGATGCGGCCGGCGTCGACTCCTCGTTCGGCGTCTCGGGCTGCGGCGTCGGGGCCGGCTCCGTCTCCGCAGCCGCCGGCGCATCGTCCTCGCCGGGCGATTCGCCCATATCGGCCGTCACGCCGCCGGCGTCGCCGCCCAGCCCCGTCGTTACCTCGTCATCGCGAGGGTTGCGCACGGGGCGCACTTCCTTGTTCTCGCTGACGATCCGGCGTTCCCCACAGCGATCACAGGTCTCGACGGTCCGGTAGGTGACGACCACCTCGTTCCCGCGTTCCTCCCGCTCGCGCTCCACCTCTCGGTTCGCGTATTCGTGTCCCAGCAGGCACCTGAGTCCCATTGTGTAGGGGTAGCGGGTTCCGACACCAAAAGCGTCCGTCAGACGTGCGTCCGACTGCGACACTGCTCGGCGGTACTGGTAAACCATCCGCGGTCGTTACGTCCGTGCATGAAGGCCAAACGGGAGTTCCGCGACCGCGAGGACGTGGAGGTGGCCGTCCTCGACGCGCTGGTCGACCGCAGTGGTGAGGGGATGACCGTGTTCGAACTCCGCGCGGCCGTCGACGAAGACATCGACACGCTCGAAGACGCGCTCGGGAAACTGAAGGAAGACTCGCTCATCTCGGTCGAACACGACGACGGGCGGACGGTCGTCCTCCCCGACGACCGCGTCGTCCCCGACCCGAGCGAACGGCCGGACGAGGAGGACGGACTGTTCGACGCCATCCGCGACCGCCTCGGGTTCTGATCGCCCCACCGCTAACCGCGTCACTTTTTCCGTCTCCCCGTCTACCTGTCGTCGATGATACGGGGTCGCCACGCCGACTACGGCGCCGAGTTCGAGACACGGGGCGGGCGCGACGTCGTCGCTCACTACGGTCGCCCGGAGCGCACCCACCTCGCGGTCCGCAACGGTGTGGGCGTCATCGAGATGGGTTACGGCGTCGTCGTCGTCGAGGGAAGCGACGCCGTCGATTTCGTCGACAACGCCGTCTCGAATCGCGTCCCCGCCGCCGACGGCGAGGGCTGTTACGCCCTCCTGCTGGACCCGCAGGGCGGCATCGAAACCGATCTGTACGTCTACAACGCGGGCGAGCGCCTGCTCTGTTTCACACCGCCCGACCGCGCCGACCCCCTCGCCGCCGACTGGAGCGAGAAGGTGTTCATTCAGGACGTGTCGATCCGCGACGCCTCCGACGAGTTCGGCGTCTTCGGCGTCCACGGCCCCACCGCGACGGAGACGGTGGCGACCCTCTTTGCTGGCTCCGGCGCGCCCGAGGAGCCGCTCACGTTCGCCCGCGGCGCCATCGCCGACGCCGGCGTCACTGTCGTCTCCGCCGACGATCCGACCGGCGAGACGGGCTACGAGGTGATCTGTCGCGCCGACGACGCCGACGACGTGTGGGACTCCCTGCTCACTCGCGGCACGCCGACGACGCCCGTCGGCTACCGCACGTGGGATACCCTGACGCTGGAGGCGGGCACGCCCCTGTTCGACACCGAACTCGCCGGCCGGATTCCGAACGTCGCCGGCGTCCGCAACGCGCTCGATTTCGACAAGGGGTGTTACGTCGGACAGGAAGTCGTCTCCCGCGTCGAGAATCAGGGTCGGCCGAGCAAGCGACTGGTCGGCCTCGAACTCGACGCCGTGCCCGACTCGGGGGCGGCCGTGATGGCGGGCGACGCCCACGTCGGCGACGTGACCCGCGGCGCGGAGAGTCCGTCGCTCTCGCGGCCCATCGCGCTCGCCTACGCAGAGAGTGGGGTGCTGGACGATTCCGATCCCTCACTCACCGTCCGTGTCGACGGCGACGAGGTGGACGCCACGGTCACCTCGCTCCCGTTCGTCGAGGGGAGCGGCCGGTCGGCCCGCCTGCCCCGCTACTCGGACTGAGACCGAGGTCGCTCGTTTTCGCCTGCCGTGTCGGCGCTCCCCCCTCCGACCAGCGCCCGCAGATGCTCGACCGAGAAGAAAGAGGTCGGGCGGTCCATGTGAACCCCGATTTCGCCGTCGAGCGCCCACAGACCGAGCCGCTGGATCGGTTCGGGCAGCGAGTACGCTCGGCGGATCAGGTGGCCCAGCCGGATCTCTCGGCGCAAATCCGACCGCCACGCCCGTTCGTAGGCGTCGAGCGTCGATGGGTCCGTGGGATCGATGGTGTCGACGGCGTGGTCCGCGGCGGTCATGCCGTAGAGGATGCCGCCGCCGGTGAAGGGCTTGGTCTGGGCGGCGGCGTCGCCGACGAGGAAGGCACGGTCGCTCGTCACGCGCTCCGGCGGGCCGATGGGGATGGCGCCCGAACACCGGTGGGTCGTCTCGGCGCCGTAGGCGTCGGTCAGGCGTTCGAACCGCTCGGTCACGTCGGTGCCGGGCGGCGCCGCGAGGCCGTACTCCACACCCGCGTCGCCGCGGGGGATGCGCCACGCGAAGAAGCGCGGGACCGTCAGGTGGACGTCCACGAAGTCGCCGTGGTCGGGTTCCTCGTCGAACGCGAGGACGCCGTGGAGCGTCTCCGCCGGTTCCGGCAGGCCGATCTCGCGGCGCACCCGCGAGACGGGACCGTCACAGCCGGCGACGAGGCGCCCCTCGAACGTGTGTGTCTCGCCGTCGGCGCTCGCGGTCACCCGGACGCCGTCCGCGCGTTCGTCGACGGCGGTGACGGTGTGGCCCTCGCGCACGTCGGTGCCCGCCGCCCGCGCCGCGTCGGCCAGCGTCCGGTCGAGTTCGACGCGGTCGATGACGTTCGACACCTCGCTGGATTTGTAGAAGGGGTACGCTCGGGAGTCCGGCCCGCCGAGCCGGAAGTTCGCGCCGTACACCCGATTCTGGAGGAGGGTCGCTTTCGCACTTTCGGGGACGTATGCCCAGATGTCGGTGCTGACGTGCCCGGAACACGCGAGCGGCGTGCCGACGGTCCCTTTCTCCAGGGCGAGCACGTCGTATCCGGCCTCGGCGGCCCGGCGCGCGAGGCGCGCACCCGCGGGGCCGACGCCGACTACGACGAAGTCGTACATGCGCCACGTTCCGGCGCGCGCGGACAAATACCCGGCGGTCCGGTGAGCGGTCCCAGTTCGCTTAGGCCAAGAACTTAACCGCTGGCAGGCGACACGACGTGTATGTCGCGCAGACGGGACCCGGTCGAGGAGCGTGCCGACGATTCCGTCGACCTCTACGACATCGCAACGTGGGAACGTCGGGGTCCGCTCGACGCCGTGTCGTCCGGCATCTACCGCGTGATGGTCGCCTCGGCCCGACTGTTCGTCGTGGGCATCGCCCTGCTCATCCTCGTCGGTATCGGCGGACTGAGCGCGCTGACCGACCCACAGATCGGCGCGCTGACGCTCCTCTCCGCGCTCCCGGCGCTCGGCCTCACCCTCTACGTCCGGCGGACGGACGTCACGAGCGGCGAACCCCTCTCGATTCTCGTCGCTACCTTCCTCCTCGGCGTCCTGACCGCCAACTTCGCGGCGGTGCTCAACTCGATCACCAAAGGCACCTTCGACGGCCTCGGCTTCGTCGGCAACGTCCTCTTTTTCTTCCTCATCGTCGGCCCCATCGAGGAGACGGTGAAACTCCTCGCCGTCCGGCTGTACGCCTACGGCACCGACCACTTCGAGGCCGTCGTCGACGGCGCGGTGTACGGCGCCGTCGCCGGTCTCGGCTTCGCCACCATCGAGAACGCCCTCTACATTACGCAGAGCCTCGACGCGCCGACGGCGA
The DNA here is from genome assembly GCF_003856835.1 of Haloplanus aerogenes. Classification (NCBI taxonomy): domain Archaea; kingdom Methanobacteriati; phylum Methanobacteriota; class Halobacteria; order Halobacteriales; family Haloferacaceae; genus Haloplanus; species Haloplanus aerogenes. Next base: position 3,229,082 of record NZ_CP034145.1, on the reverse strand, counting down.
CGGGGCTGGGCCTCATCGGCGCCGGTGGCGGGATTACGGCCGTCCGCGCCCTCGCCGGGCCGGGCCACGTCATCTACTCCGCCTTCGCCGGCTACTACCTCGGCCTCGCGAAGTTCAACCCGAAAAACCGCGGGCCGATCGTCGTCAAGGGTCTCCTGATCGCCGCGTTCATCCACGCCACCTACAACACCACCGTCGGCATCGGCTCGGGACTGATCGCCCTCGCGACCGGCCTGCCGCAGCTCCCGTCCTACTTCGTCTACGTCCTGCTCTACGACGGCTTCTTCGGCCTCATACTCTTCCGAAAGATCCGGCGATACAGCCACACCTACCGCGAGGTCCACGAGGACGAGGAAGCCGAGGAGTCGGCGTTCGAGGTGGAGGCGACCGAGTTCGAGTCCTGACGCTCAGTCGACCAACTGCTCCACGTACTTCGCGACCACGTCCACCTCGACGTGGACCGGATCGCCCGGTTCCTTCGTCGAGAGCGTCGTCAGATCGTACGTCGTCGGGATGATCGCGACGGTGATCCGACCGTCGGCGCGGTCCGCGACAGTGAGACTGATCCCGTCGAGGGCGATGGAGCCCTTGGCGACGACGTAGCGTCCGAGGTCCGGGGGGAGCGAGAACGTGAACTCCCAGTCGTCGCCGACGCGTTCGACGGCCTCGACGGTCGCCACGCCGTCGACGTGCCCCTGAACGATGTGGCCGTCGAAGCGCCCGTCGGCGGGCATGGCGCGTTCGAGGTTGACGGTGTCGCCCACTCCGACCTCGCCGAGATACGTCTTCGCCACCGTCTCGCTCGCGAGAAACACCTCGAACCAGTCGTCGTCGAAGCGCTCGACCGTGAGACAGACGCCGCTGACGCTGATGGACTGGCCGTGGTCGACCGCGTCGAACCCGTGGCGGATGCGGAGGCGGCGGCCCTCCTCGGTCACGTCGACGCCGACCACCTCGCCCGTCTCCTCGACGATACCCGTGAACATGCTCGCCCGTTCGCCGGCGCCGGAGTAAGGGATTCCGATCCGCCGTCTCACTTATCCGCGTTCCGCTCTCTCTCTCTCGGTATGAGTCTCAGCGGCCGCCTCCGGACCAGTTTCGCCACCGGCCTCCTGCTGGTGACGCCGCTCGCGGTGACGCTGTTCGTCCTGCAGTTCGTCTTCGTCCGCACGACCGGCCTCCTGAATCCGCTCGTGCAGGCGACGCGACTGACCAACTACACCGCCAACGTCGAAATCGTCGCGCAGTTGCTCGCGGCCCTGCTCATCGACGCGGGGATCACGCTCCTCGGCTATCTCGCGTCGTGGCGCCTCGGGAAACGCCTCTTCGGCGGCGTCGAGCGAGCCATCCGCCTCGTCCAGCGCTCCGCCGGCTACGACGCCGTCGTCCTCGTCGAGTTCCTCCGCAAGGGCGTCTACGCCGTCGGCTTCATCACCAACGAGGCGCCGCGCGCCACCCGTCGCGCGACCAACGAGGATCTCTACAGCGTCTTCCTCCCAAACAGCCCCAATCCGACCGCCGGGGCCTTCGGCTCCTCGTCACGACGGGACTGAGCGTCGACGACGTGGACGAATTGCCGTCGGGCGTCACGGGGTAGGACCCGAGACCGACGCCTCTTTTGTCCCGTCGCCGCCTACGTCCGCCGATGCGACTCGGGATTCTGGAGACCGTCGGCCTCGCGGCCACGCTCATCTTCGCCATCCCCGTCGGCCTCTACGGCATCGAGACGTTTCTCTCCGGGAACCGGCTCCTCGGCGGCGGTCTCGTGATCGTCGCCGTGTTGATGGTCGTGTTACCCCGGCGACTCACGACGCCAGCCGACCTGCCCGGCGCGGTTCTGGAACGCGTCGTCGGCCGGGCGGTGAAGGAACCGGACGAGGACGACGAGGATAGGGACGCTCAGTAGGCGTCCGGCGACAGCGACGTGGGCAGGTCCCCGAGCCGTCGACACCCCTCGTCGGTAACCGCGTACCACGCCCCGATCCGCACCGCGCCGCGGTCGGCGTCGGGCGCGACGGCCGTCGGATCGAGAACGAATCGCTGACCGGCCGCCAGCGACGTGTCGGTCGAAAAGTCGATGTCGGTGCCGAGTCCGCGAGCCACGGCGCCCTCGCCCGTGCCGAGGCCGTACGCCGCGAGTTCCGCGACCGCCTCGTCGACGATCCGGCGAGCCGGGACTCCCGGTTCGGCCACCCGGCGGACGGCGTCGTGGGCCATCTCGACGGCGACGGCCGCCCGCCGCTCCCAGCCGCCGCTCCCGTCGACGACGAACGTCCGCGCGAGCGGCGTGGAGGCGTCGTCGACGCGGGGATCGACCGCGACGACGATGGGGACACCTGCTCGGAGCGGTCCGTCGTGCGTTCCCACGATCGCCGTCAGATCGTCGGCGGCCTCGTTCACGACGCCGTCGAGTACCGCCGCCATGAGCGGGTCGCCGTCGACGCGCAGTCGTCCGTCGACGACCGTCGCCGCCGCGAGGCGGTCCGCGACGGCGACGAGTCCCGATTCGGCGGCCGGCAGCGCCACCTCGACGCTCACGGCTCGGGTTCGGGAGCCGGGGTCTCCTGGGCCTCCTCCAGCATCGCCTCCACGCCCTCGTCGCGCAGTTCGTTGTGCAACACGACGCTGATCGGGAGGGTGGGGGCGCCGCCGATGAGGTTCTCCAGGAGGACGAGCCGTTCCCGCGCCCGGCTCATCCCGACGTAGAACACGCGGCGCTCGTTGTCGGTGAGGAGTGGGACGGGACTGGTGTGGGCGGTGAACTCCTCGACGCCGTCCACGTCGGTCGGATCGTCGACGCTCGCGGCCATCTGCTCGACCACCTTCTCGGTGAGGTCGGTACAGACGAAGACGTGGTCGGCCTCGCGACCCTTCGCGGAGTGGATGGTGCCGACGCGGACGCGACTCGGGTCCATGCCCTGATACTCCCCGCCGAAGTAGGCGTCGACGGAGTTGCGCTGGAAACTCGTCACCTTTCGGAGCATATCGCCCGCGGAGGCGGCGTCGGGCATGAAGGGGATGTGGTCGTTCACCACGTCCGCCGATATCTCGATTTCGGCGATGTCCTCTACGTCCGCTTCTTCCTCGCGGTCGTCGAGCGTGTCGTAGAAGTCGTCGCGCTCGTTCGTCCCGAACGCCGAATCCTGAAGCATGTCGGCGAGGCGGCGCGCTTCCAGTCCCGTGATCGGGTCGTCGGCCTCCAGTTTCTCGACGGCGCGGACGTACTGGGTGAGGCGGTCGGTCCACATCCGCTGATCCGTCATCACCGAGAACGGGATGCCCTTCGGGAGGAAGTCGTCGATGAACTGGAACATCTGGTAGCGCGCCCGGAAGAGGATCATCAGCGTCTCGTCGGTGGTGTCGACGGTGTGCTGGACGTTCCGCACCACCTCGAACATCGAGGGGTTCTGAATCCCCTCGACGACGCCGCCCTCCTTGCGCGGGTTCAGGTCCTTCTCCTGTCGCTTGTCGATGTGGCGAATCTCCCGATTGACGACGTTGAGGATGCGCGAGGGGAGGCGGTAGGAGTTGGGCAACACGATGTCCTCGTGCACCTCGGCGTCGAGGAGGATGTTGGGGTCGGCGCCCTGCCAGGCGTAGACGACCTGATCGTCGTCGCCGGCGATGAGGACGCCCTCCATGTGGGGTTTCCACTCCTCGTACACCTCGTACTGGAGGGTGGTGATGTCCTGAAACTCGTCGATGACGAGGTAGTCGACGTGAGGGACGAGCGACCGCTGGGCCACCCGTTCGAGCATGTCCGCGAAGCCGACGAGGCCGTGTTCGCCCTTGTACGCGCGCCACGCGCGGATGACTTCGGGCACGTCGATCCGGTCGTCGTCGGTCGGCCACGTCGGCGTGTACTTGTTCCCTTCCTGTGCGTTGGGGTCGATGTCGGGTGGGAGGCGGACCGTCTCCACGTCCCACTGGAAGGGCACGTCGTACCAGTCGGCCACGTCGCGCTGGGTGCGCTGGAGCCACTGGCTGGTGGCGATGATCTTGTTGCCGAGCGTCGTCGACCGGGCCGTTCGTCGACCCGCGCCGCCGTACTCGTCCTCGTACTCGATGCCGTACTCCTCGCAGAACTCCTCCTTGTCGCTCTCGCCGACCACGTCGCCCCGCGAGAGGTCGAGCAGTTCGTACGCCTTCGCGTGCATCGTACAGACGTTCCCCTGAAGCGCGCGGGGCGACACGTCGAGTCGCTCGGCGAGGCGTTCGCGCACCTCCGCGGCCGCGGCCCGGGTGTACGAGACGACGAGGACGTCGCGGATGCTCACGTCGTCGTTTTCCAGCAATTCGTCTACGCGGTCGAGGAGGGCCGTCGTCTTCCCGCTACCGGGGCCACCGAAGAGGCGGGTGACCGTAGCGTCGTCGCTCATTGTCCATGTGCACGGCCCGAGGCTCTATAAACGGCGTGGCTCGAAGGACGGGCGACGACGCCGGAATTGACCCGGCTACGTGGCCGGGTCCCAGCCGCAGACCGAACAGTCGGTCGCGGCCTCGTCGTGCAGTGCCCCACAGTCCGGGCACTGCAGCTTGTTATAGGATCGTTCCCAGCGTACCGGTGTGGTTTCGTGGCCGTTGTCCGCGAGGAACTGGTCGAACAGTTCGTCGTCGTGTTCGCTGGGTCCGGCTGCCATACATGCCATGGTACGCCATACCATTACTTAGGCGTATTGGTGTGGATAAGTATAGCACAGTACAGGTCGAGCGGTCACAGTCGTGCGATTCGGGCCTACGACCGCCGCTACAGTCCGTACAGGTCGCCGTACTTCGCCGTCGCGTAGTCGACGAAGGCGTCGGCCGACACGTCCTCGCCGGTCGCCCGCCGGACCAAGTCGTTCGTCTCGTAGCGCTTCCCGTGGTGGTGGATATTGTCGGTCAGCCACTCGTGCAGGGTGTCGAACTCGCCCTCGCGGACCTGCCCCTCCAATCCCTCGATGTCCGCCTCGGCGGCGTCGAACAACTGCGCCGCGACGACGCTCCCCAGCGAGTAGGTGGGGAAGTAGCCGAAGGCGCCGTGGGACCAGTGGATGTCCTGTAGGCAGCCCTCGGTGTCCGTCTCGGGCCGGACGCCCAGATACGACGCCATCCGGTCGTTCCAGACGGCGGGTACCTCGTCGACGGCCAAATCGCCCCGAATCAGGTCGCGCTCGATCTCGAACCGGAGGACGATGTGGAGGTGGTAGGTGAGTTCGTCGGCCTCCACGCGGATGAGATTGGAGGGATCGACGGCGTTGACCGCCTCGTACGCCTCGTGGACGCTCACGTCCTCGACGGCGGGGAACGTCTCGGCCACCCGGGGCAGGAACAGTTCCCAGAACGCCCTCGACCGGCCGACGTGGTTCTCCCACAGGCGCGACTGTGACTCGTGGATCGAGAGGTCACGCGCCTCGCCCAGCGGCGTCCCGTAGGCGTCGTCCGGCAGGCCGAGCGTGTAGGTGGCGTGGCCGAACTCGTGAATCGTCGAGAGGAGGGCGCCGATGGGCTCTTTCTCGTCGTAGCGGGTCGTGATCCGGGCGTCGAAGGTCGTCCCGGTCGAGAACGGGTGGGGAGCCTCGTCGAGGCGGCCGCGTTCCCACGGGTAGCCGAGCAGATCCAGCGCCTCGCGCATCAACGCCTCCTGCCGGTCGGCCGCGAACGTCCCCGCGAAGGCGTCCGTGGCGAGGTCGGCCTCCGACGCCCGAATGTCGTCGACCAGCGGCACCACCGCGTCCCGGAGGTCCGTCAGCACGTCCTCGGCGTGGGCGAGGGGAAGACACGGTTCGTACTCCTCGAACAGCACTTCGTAGGGGTCGCGGTCCGGGTCGATATGCTCCGCGTACCGCCGCTTCAACTCGATCAACTCCTCCAGGTGGGGCGCGAAGGCGTCGAAGTCGTCGGCCTCCTTCGCCTCGCGCCACGCGGTCAACGCCTCCGACGACGCCGCGGAGATGCGTTCGACGAGGTCGGTGGGGACACGAACGGCACGTTCCTGTTCGCGGCGCACCTCGCGGACCACTGCCGACTGGTCGTCGTCGAGATCCGCCCCCTCCAGTTCGTCGAGGAGGTCGCCGAGTTCGTCCGCGGTGAGCAGGTCGTGTTCGACCGCCGAGAGCGCCGACAGTTGGCGCGAGCGAGCGGGCGTCCCCGCGTCGGGCATCATCACCTGCTGGTCCCACGAGAGCAGTTCCTCCGCGTGCGAGACGTTGGCGATGCGACCGACCCGGTCGAGCAAGTCGTCGTACGCCGCCTGCGTGTCGCTCATGTCCGGACGTAGCCTCGCGTCGTTATCAACCCCGCGCCGTCACCCGGAGATACAACCGAGTGGTAACACCTATACGGGCGAGGCGTCGACCGGGAGGCATGACAGATACGGACGTGACCCGAACGTCGCCGGATTCGGGGCTCACCGCACGCATCGAGGGCTATCTCTCCGGAATGGGTCCATCGTGGGTCGCCGGCGCCATCGCCGCCGGGCCGGCGACTATCGCCAGCCTCGTGACCGCCGGCGCGCTCTTCGGGTATCAACTTCTCTGGGTGGTCGTCCTCTCCGCGGGCGCGGGCGCTCTCGCCCAGTACCTCGCCATGCGTCTCGGCCTCCTGACCGAGCGCGGTATCGTCGCCGTCGTCGAGGACCACCTCGGTGAGTGGTGGGCGTGGCTCCTCGTCGCCGACGCGGTCATCGCCGCCGGCGTCGCCCAACTGGTGATCATGAAGACCGTCGCCACCGTGTCGGCCACCGTCACCGGCATCGACGCGCGCATCTGGGGTGTCGTCTGGGCGCTCGTCCTCGCCGTCGGCCTCGCCGGGCGAGGCTATCGCTTCCTCGAACTCGCGGCGAAGGTGCTGGTCGCCGGCGTCGTCCTCGCGTTCGCCGCCAGCCTGTTCGTCGTGCCCATCGATCCCGGCGCGGCCGTGGCGGGCCTCGTCCCCTCCGTCCCCTCGGGCGGTGCGCTCGTCGCCGCGGGCATCCTCGGCGGCGCCGTCCACATCACGCTCATCACGATGCACTCCTACACGATGCGTTCGCGGGGATGGACCCGCGACGACTACGACCTCGCCACCTTCGACGTGGGCGCGTCGATGCTCGTCGCCTTCGGCGTCTACTCCCTCGCCATCTTTCTCGTCACCGCGAGCGTCCTCACCTCGGCGGATCTCTCCACTGTCGGCGCAGCGCAGGCGCTCGGCCCGCTGGTCGGCCCCAGCGCCAAGTGGCTGTTCCTCCTCGGCCTCTGGGGCGCCGCCGTCTCGACGCTCGGCGGCAACACCATCGTCCCACCCTTCCTCCTCGCGGACAAACTCGGCTGGGGAACGACCATCGAGGATTCGCGGTACCGCTGGCTCCTCGTCGCCGCCGCCCTGCTCTCCGCGCCCGGCGCGTTCATCGGCGGTGCGGTGCTGGGCCAGCTCGTCCTCGTCCTCGCGCTGGGGACGGTGGGGACGCCCTTCGCCATCGCCATCGTCCTCTACCTGCTGAACTCGGGCGCGGTGCCGGACCGCAACTCGACGCTCGCCAACGTCGGCGGCGTCGCGCTCCTGCTCGTGACGGGCGGTCTCGCCGCCAACTTCGTCCGCTCGCAGGTCGCCGGCGGCGTGAGCCCGCTGGCGGGATTCGTCCTCGCCTTCGCCGTCGCGCTCGCCCTCGCCATGGTCGGACTGGCCGGCAAGTTCGCCAGCGAGGAACTGGTCTGAGGCGATGCCCGACGACGCCACCCTCCCCGTCCCGCTCGCCGGCACGACCCTGATCGTCGGCCCCTCGAACACCGGCAAGACACGGCTCACCGCTCGCGCCCTGACGGCGTGGCTGGACCGCGAGGGGGCCGAGGGTGTCGTCGTCTTCGAATTCGCACCCGAAGTCGAACGCGACGGGCGGATTCTCGGCGGTCGGCTCGATCGGTTCGTCGCGCCACCAGCCGGCGTCTGGCGGGGCGTCCTCGACGCCCACGCGCCGCGAGCGACCGCCGACACCGACGACGAGGCCGTCACGCTCGCCGCCGACAACGCTCGCCGCGCGGCCGACATCTTCGACGCCGCGCCCGCCGATCCGCGGGCGGTGTTCGTCAACGACGCCACCATCCCATTCCAGACGCCGGACGCCGACCCGGCGCGACTGCTCGACTACTGCGCGGGGGCGGAGGTGGCGGTGTTGAATGCTCTCGAAGCCGACGCCATCGTCACCGACGACCCCGTCTCGCGGGCCGAACGAGCGGCGCTCGACACGTTTCGCGAGCGCGTGGATCGGGTGGTTCGACTGGACGGTGGGTAGTCCCCGGCCTCTATACGTCGCCCGCCCGACATCCCTCGTATGGTCCCGCTCCAGATTCCCGGCCTCCCCGAACTGTTGATACTCGCTTTCGCTCTCCTCTTCCAGTTCGCTATCCCGGCGTTCGTCGCCCTCGTCGTCTACCAGTTCATGGACGGGCGGAACGCGTACGAGGAGCGCATCGCGGCGCTGGAAGCCGAGGTAGACCGGCTTCGAGACGATTAGACTGACTCCGCGACTCGCCGATAGAGCCACTCACACCGCCCCAGAACGTCGATAGCGACGCTCTCGGTCGCCGTGTGCGCCTCGCCCGGTTCCGCGGCGCCACAGACGACGCAGGTCGTCCCCGCCGCCGCCAGCCACCCCGCGTCCGTCGCGTGGGGTTTGGCGACGTGTTCGGGGCGGCCGTCCTGCACTTCTCGGGCCGCGTCGAGGACTGCGTCCGCGAAGTCGGCGTCGTCGCAGGCCATCGGCGGGAGGTCCTGATCGACGACCCACTCGACGCCCGGGACCGACTCGGTGCGCTCCAGATCGACCCGCTCGCCCGGCACCGTTCGCTCGTCCACCGTCACCTCGCATCGCTCGGGGATGACGTTCCACGCCGACCCGCCGTCGATTTCGGTGACGGCGACGCTCCCCTGCAACTCCTGGCCCAGCACCGTCGTTTCGGGTGCGTCGAGCCCCCGAACCACGTCGACGGCGTCGCAGGCGCGGTAGACGGCGTTCTCTCCCGCCTCGGGTTCGCTGGCGTGGGCGCCCTCGCCGCGGGCGACGAGCGTGCTCCCGCGTCGGCCCTTGTGCGCGACGGCTACGTCCGTGACGCTCGGTGCGGAGTAGCCCGTCGACCCCTCGCCGACGACGGCGTAGTCCGGGGCGAACCCTTCGTCGATGGCGGCGCGCGCGCCCACGCCGCCCTGTTCCTCGCCGGCGAAGGAGGCGAAGACGAGTTCGGTCGTGGGGTCGGCGTCGCGGAAGGCGACCATCGCCGCCGCGAGGCTTCCCTTCATATCCGCGGTGCCGCGGCCGTAGAGGCGGCCGTCTCGCTTCTCGACGACGTACTCGTTACCGTCGACCCCTCCGCCCGCCACCTGCTCGTCCGCCGGCGGTACCACGTCGTGGTGGCCGACGAGGGCAAGGGATCGAGGACCCTCGCCGCGCCGGGCGATCACGTTGCCGGCGCCGTCGCGGCGGACCGTCGCGTCCGTCTCCTCGCGGAGCCACGATTCGACGGCGTCGCCCGCCGCCTGTTCGTCCTCGTGGCTGGGAATCGAGACCAGTCGGCGCGTCAGCGCCAGCGTGTCGCTCATGAGTCGGCCGAGGGGGGCTATACCCTTATACTCGGCCGCTCTCGGACCGCCGCTTGAATACCCTTATCCGTCTCGCACCCCGAAATCGGGTATGAACGTCGTACCGGACACGAGCGCGGTCATCGACGGCCGCGTGTCCGAACGTGTCGACGCCGGTGCCTACGAGGGGGCGACCATTACTATCCCCGAGGCCGTCGTCGGCGAACTCGAGTGGCAGGCCAACGAGGGCCACGACACCGGCTGGGAGGGTATCGAGGAGTTACAGCGGCTGGTGGAACTGGCCGAGGAATCCTCCATCTCGGTCGAGTACCACGGCGAACGTCCCAACGCGGGCCAGAAACGCGACGCCGACGAGGGCGAAATCGACGCCATCGTCCGGGACGTGGCCGCCGAACTCGGCGCCACGCTCCTGACCAGCGACGTGGTGCAAGCCGAAGTGAGCAAGGCGAAGGGACTCGCCGTCGAGTACGTCGAACCCCGCGGCCGCGACGCCGAGGGGCTGGAAATCGAGTCCTTCTTCGACGAGACGACCATGTCCGTCCACCTCCGTGCCGGGTCGAAGCCGAAGGCCAAGCGCGGCGCCATCGGCGACATGCACTACGAGACCATCGGTGACGAGGCGACGACCGAGGCGGAGATGAAGGAGTACGCCCACGACATCGCGGAGACGGCGCGGGCGAGTCCCGACGGCTTCGTCGAACTCGACGAACCGGGGATGACTATCGTCCAGTATCGCTCGTACCGCATCGCCGTCGCCCGTCCGCCCTTCGCCGATGGCTACGAGATTACCGCCGTCCGCCCCATCGTCAAGACGGATCTCGAGGACTACGAGTTCGCCGAGGATCTCAAGGAACGACTGCTGGAACGCCAGCGCGGCGTCCTCATCTCCGGCGCACCGGGTGCCGGGAAGTCCACCTTCGCGCAGGCCGTCGCGGAGTTCCTCGCCAGCCACGACAACGCGGTGAAGACGATGGAGAAGCCCCGCGACCTGCAGGTCGGCCCCGACATCACCCAGTATACGGCTCTCGGGGGCGACATGGCCAAGACGGCCGACTCGCTTCTCCTCGTGCGCCCGGACTACACCATCTACGACGAGGTGCGCAAGACGGCCGACTTCGAGGTGTTCGCGGACATGCGCCTCGCCGGCGTCGGCATGGTGGGCGTCGTCCACGCCACGCGCGCCATCGACGCCCTCCAGCGACTCGTCGGCCGGGTCGAACTCGGCATGATCCCGCAAGTCGTGGACACGGTGGTCTACATCGAAGCCGGCCGCGTCGACACCGTCTACGACGTGACGACGGAGGTGAAGGTGCCCGAGGGTCTGACCGCGGAGGACCTCGCCCGCCCGGTCATCCAGATTTCGGACTTCGAGACCGGCAAGCCCGCCTACGAGATCTACACGTTCAACCGGCAGGTTGTGACCGTCCCCCTCGAAGACGGCGAGTCGTCGGAGACGGGCGTCTCCCGCCTCGCGCGCAAGGAGGTCGAACGCGAGATTCGCTCCATCGCTCGCGGGCACGTCGAAGTCGAGTTGAAGGGCCAGAACGAGGCCGTCGTCTACGTCGAGGAGGACGACATCTCCTACGTCATCGGGAAAGGTGGCGGCCGGATCAGCGACGTGGAGGACCGCCTCGGCATCAGTATCGACGTGCGGACGCTGGCCGAGAAGCCGTCACACGGGAGCGCTGACGGGGACGGCGGCGGCTCCGGCGGTCCCGCTCGTGAGGGCACCGTCGTCACCCCCGAAGTCACGTCCCGTCACGTCGTCGTCGACGTGGCCGAAGGGGCCGAGGTGGGCGAGACGGTCGAAGTCCGCGCCGACGGCGACTATCTCTTCACCGCGACGGTCGGTCGCGGCGGGGAGATTCAGGTGTCGCGCGGGAGCGCCATCGCGGACGAACTCGAACGCGCGATCGACGAGAAAAAGCGGATTACCGTTCTGCCGTCCTAGTCGCACTCGACGCAGGCCGCGTCGGCTTCCTTCCCGTCGTCGGCCAGCGCCGCCTCGTTGAGCTGGTAGAGATTCTGTCGTGCGTCGGCGAAGTAGACGTCCTCGTCCACGACGCCGATATCCTCGAGTCGTTCGAGCGCGTAGCGAACCGTCCGGGCCGACAGCATCGACTCCTCGACGATCCCCTTCTGGGTCAGCGATCCGTTGTATTCGAGGACCTTGAAGACCAGTTTCGCGCTCGGGGGAAGGTCGTCCAGACCCTCCTCATCAGTTCCAGCCATCACGTCAATCGAACGCGGCCACCGGCTTAAAGGTTCACGAACGACCCGCGCTGGCGCGCGTCAGCGTCGGAGCGCGGGCCGTGGCGACGATAGCTTTCGCCATCCTGTTCGTCGCTTCGTCGACGAGTTGGCCGTCGACGGAGACGGGATCCGGTGATCGTTGCGCAGTGTCAATAGTGCCGCAACTCCCATCATTAATGGCCGATGCATATCGACTGGTGTCTATGGGCGTACAAGACACACGTCGAAAACTCGACCCCCTGTTCGATCCATCGTCGCTGGCAATCGTCGGCGCCAGTCCGGACTCGTGGTACTCCTCGCGGATAACCGAGAACCTCATCGACTACGGCTACGACGGCGACATCTATCTCGTCAACCCGAATCGGGAGGCGGCGTGGGATCGGGAGTGTTACGACAGCGTGTCGGCTCTCCCCGAGGTCGTCGACCTCGCCGTCGTCGTCGTCCCTCGCGAGTACGTCGTCGACGTAGTACGTGAGTCGGGCGAGATCGGCGTCCCCGCGGCGCTGGTCATCACGACGGGGTTCAGCGAGGCTGACGAGCGCGGCGCCGAACTGGAGGCCGACCTCGAAGCCACCGCCGCCGAGTACGACATCAGCGTCGCGGGGCCGAACTGCATCGGCCTCGCGAACGCACAGGCGGGGACGGTGCTGACCGGGCTCTGTTCACGGGAGCCCGAACCCGGACATATCGGCCTCGCGAGCCAGTCCGGCGCGCTCTCGTTTGCCACCTTCTTCGAGAACGCCGCCGACGAGGACACCCACTTCTCCCACATCGTCTCGACGGGTAACGAGGTCGATCAGAGCCTCGTGGACTACGTCGAGTACATGGCTGCCGACCCCGACGTGGAGGTGATCTGTGCGTACATCGAGGGCGTCACGGAGCCACGGCGGTTCATCGAGGTGGCGCGGGAGACGGTGGCGACCGGAACGCCGGTACTGGCGGTGAAAGTCGGGAGTTCGGACGTGGCGCAGGCGGCCGCCGAGTCACACACCGGTTCGTTGACGGGCAACGACGCCGCCTGGGACGCCGCCTTCGGGCAGGCGGGCATCGAGCGCGTGCCGGACATCCCCGACCTCACGACCCGGGCGCAGGCACACGCGGCGTTCGACCCGCCGAACTCCGACCGCGTCTGCATCGCGTCGACCAGTGGTGGGCTGGCTACCCTCCTCGCCGACCTCGCGGAGGAGCGCGGCCTCGAACTCCCACAGTTGGCCGAGGAGACGGAGGCGACGCTGCTGGAGATGGACGACCTGCTCACGTTCGGCGAACTCCACAACCCGGTCGACATCCGCGCACAGGGTGCGGAGGTGCTCCCCGAAGTCGCGGACGAACTGTTCGCCGACGACAGCTTCGACGCCTACGTCTTCGGCATCGGCCTCTCGATGGTCGACGAGGATGCCGACATGATCGCGGACCACCTGCTCGAAGTCGCCGAAATGACCGACGACCCCGTCATCTTCCTCTGGACGGGGCGGAAGGAGCCGGCCGACCTCGACGACCCACAGCCGTACGAGCGCGTCCGTGCCGAGTATCCGCTGTTCTACGAACCCGAGAAGTCCATCGACGCGCTGGCGTCGCTCGTCTGGTTCGACGAGGCACGCGACCGCCTCGTGGGCCGGCCGCCGTTCGAACTCGACGGGCGCCCCGCCTCCGACCTGCCGACAGACGCCACGCTCACGTGGTCGCAGGCGACGGACCTGTTCGAAGATTACGGGCTCGACCTGCCGGCGACGCGGTCAGCCGGGTCGAGCGAGGAGGCCGCCCGCTACGCCAGCCAGATCGGCACGCCGGTCGTGATGAAAGTCGATTCCCCCGACGTTGCCCACCGTAACCACATCGGAGCGGTGCGAGTCGGCGTCGACTCCCCGGCCGAGGCCCAACGCGCCTACGAGGAGATCGTCGCCAACGTCTTCGAGTACGACTCCGAGGCGACGATCGAGGGCGTCCTCGTACAGGAGATGGTCGACAGCGGCGTGGAGGCGCTGGTCGGCGCGTCACAGGACCCGAACCTCGGCCCGGTCGTCACGCTCGGCTCCGGCGGGACGCAGGTGGAGGCGCTGCAGGACACCACCCACCTGATCGCGCCGTTCGGCAAGGGCGACGCCTACGGCGCGCTCAAACGGACGGACCTCCCCGCGCGGTTCGAACACGAGTTCGGCGCCGACGCGTCGCTGGACAGTCTCGCCAACCTCATCACCAAGGTCGGCAACCTCGTGGCCAAGCGACAGGACGTGGCGGAACTCGACCTCAACCCGGTGATGGTGCGCCCGGAGCGGAGCGTCTGTGTGGACGCGTTCGTCCGGACGGAATAACGGCGATTCGCCGTATCGAACGCCTTTTCATGCCCGCCGCCGGAGAGACGTGTATGGCTACGGAAACGCAGACCGAGGCCGGCCTCTCGGGCCACGTCCGCGGGGTGACGGTCACCACGCTGGCCTGTCTCGGCGGCGTCGCGGCCGCCGTCGCCGCGAGCGTCGTCGTCGGTACCGGTCAGGAGGCGGCGTCCGACCCGCTCGCGCTCATCTTCATGGTGGCCGCCGTCGCCGTCCAGTATCCCGTCCTCCGGCTGATCGGCGTCGATGTCGCCGATTTCGGCGCGAAAGATCACCTGTACGTCGGGTTCATGACGTTCACGCTCTGGTTCATCACGTTCGCAATTCTCCTCACGACTGGCGCCTCACTGTAATCATGGCCGACGACAGTATCGCGGTCGTCGACCTCGACCGGTGTCAACCCGACCGCTGCAACTACGAGTGTGCGAACTTCTGCCCGCCCAATCGGACGGGCGAGGAGTGTATCGTCACGCTGGAGGAGCGACACGACGACCCCGACCTCTACGACGGCGGCCCCGACCAGATCAGCATCTCCGAAGAGCTGTGTCTCGGTGAGACCTGCGGCATCTGCGTCGAGAAGTGCCCCTTCGACGCTATCGAGATCATCAACCTCCCCTCCGAGTTGACCGACGACCCCGTCCACCGCTACGGCGAGAACGCGTTCGCCCTCTACGGCCTCCCCGTTCCCGAATCGGGGACGGTGACGGGCCTGCTCGGCCCGAACGGGATCGGGAAATCGACGGCCGTGCACGCCCTCGCGGGCGAGATGGTGCCCAACCTCGGGCAGTACGACGCGGAGCCCGACTGGGAGACGGTGCTCGACCGCTATCGCGGCACCGCGCTCCAGAACTACCTCGAACGCCTCATGGACGACGCGGTGACGGTCGCGCGCAAGCCGCAGTACGTCGACCGCATCCCGGACCAGTTCGACGGCAAGACCCGCGAGTTGCTCGCGGGCACGGACGAACGCGGCGTCGTCGACGACCTGGTCGACCGGCTCTCCATCCGGCCGGTGATCGACCAGCCCATCGACACGCTGTCGGGCGGCGAACTCCAGCGGGTCGCGCTCGCGGCGACGCTCGCCCGCGACGCCGACTTCTACTTCCTCGACGAGATCACGCCCTATCTCGACATCGGCCAGCGCGTCACCGCGGCCCGTCTCGTCCGCGAACTCGCCGACGAGGAGGACCGCTCGATGCTCGTCGTCGAACACGACCTCGCGGTCCTCGACTTGCTCGCCGACCGCCTCCACGTCGCCTACGGTGAGCCCGGAGCGTACGGTGTCATCACCGACCCGAAATCCGTTCGCAACGGCATCAACGAGTATCTGCAGGGCTATCTCAACAACGAGAACATGCGCATCCGCCCGAACGAAATCACGTTCGAGGAACACGCCCCGCGGGAGTCGGTGACGGGGACGCCGCTCGTCGAGTACCCCGACCTGCGCAAGTCGTACGGCGAGGGCGAGTTCTCGCTCGACGTGGAGGGCGGCACCATCTACAAGAGCGAGGTGCTGGGCGTGGTCGGGCCGAACGGGATCGGGAAGTCGACGCTCGCGAAACTGTTCGCGGGGTCGCTCGAACCCGACGAAGGGAGTCTGGATTTCCGCCTCGACATCGCCTACAAACCGCAGTACGTCGAAGTCGACCAGCCGATGCGCGTCGACACCTTCCTCTCCTCGATCACCGACGACTTCGGCACCTCCTTCTGGAACACGGAGATCGCCAAACCGCTCCAGCTAGAGCGCATCATGGAACAGCAGTTGACGGATCTCTCTGGCGGGGAACGTCAGCGCGTCGCCATCGCAGCCTGCCTGTCGAAAGACGCCGACCTCTACCTGCTCGACGAGCCGTCGGCCCACCTCGACGTCGAGCAACGCGTGCAGGCCACCTCGGCCATCCGCCGCTACGCCGAGAACCACGACGCGACGGCGATGGTCATCGACCACGACATCTACATGATCGACCTGCTGGCCGACCGCCTGATGGTGTTCGACGGCGAACCCGCCGACCACGGGCACGCCTCGAAACCGCAGGATATGCGCTCGGGCATGAACGACTTCCTCGCGGACCTCGATATCACCTTCCGCCGCGACGAGCGGACGGGCCGTCCGCGGATCAACAAGCCCGAGAGCCAACTCGACCGCGAGCAGAAACGGCAGGGCGAGTATTACTACGCGCCCTGAACTCCGAACGCTCGCCCGCCGACCGCGCACGACCGCTTCACCCTTACGTCGTCGCCGTGTACCGTCTTCACATGGGGGAGACCACCGACTCCACTGACACCGACGACCTCACACGCCCCCGCTTCCGGGGCTGTGTGTTCTGTTACACGGCCGAGATGGTCGCCTACGGCGTCCGCAAGGCGCGGCGCTAACCGCCCCAAAGCGTTAACGCGCTCGCCCGCGGCAGGTCGGTTATGACCGAGGCCGCCGACCTCCTGTTGACGAACGCGGAGGTCCACACGCTTGCGCGCCCCGACGAGACGCACGAAGCAGTCGCCGTCCGTGGGGGCCGGATCGTCCGCGTCGGCGACGCCTACGAACTCGACTTTCTGGCCGGCGTCGACACCCGTGTCGTCGACTGCGGCGGGGGCGTCCTCCTGCCCGGGTTCGTCGACGCCCACACCCACCTCGAACTCCTCGGCCGGAAACTCGTCAACGCCGACCTGTCGGTGGCCGAGAGCCGCGCAGAAGCGCTCGACGCCCTCCGCGACCGGGCGGCCGCCGTCGAGTCCGGTGCCCCCGTCCTCGGCTTCGGCTACGACGAACACGCGTGGGGCGAGACGGACTACCTGACCCGCGCGGACCTCGACGCCGTCGACGCTTCGGGGCCGGTCGTCGCCGTCCGCGAAGACCTCCACGTCGCCTCGCTGGATTCGACGGCGCTGGAACGATGGGTCGACGACCTGCCCGCCGAGGGCGTCCGGCGCGAGGGGGACGAGCCGACGGGCGTCGTCGTCGAGGACGCCGCCGCGGCGGTACTCGACGCCGTCGCGCCCGACCCCGCGGAGACGGCCGACCTGCTCCGGGCCGCCCAGCGCCATGCGAACGAGCGCGGCGTCACCGGCGTCCACGACATGATCCGATGCTCGCACACGTCCGGCGCCTACCGTGACCTCGCTCGTCAGGGCGACCTGTCGCTCCGGGTTCGCCTCAACTACTGGGCGGACCACCTCGACGCCCTCCTCGAGACGGGCCTGCGGACGAACCACGGCGAGGGGTTGGTTCGCGTCGGTGCACTCAAGACGTTCACCGACGGGAGCCTCGGCGGCCGGACGGCCAGACTCTCCGAACCCTACGCCGACGCGCCGGGGGAGTGCGGCGAGTGGACGGTCACGCCCGCCGCGTTCCGTGACCTGTTCGACAGCGCCGAGAGCGCGGGGTTCCAGGTCGCCGCCCACGCCATCGGTGACGAGGCGGTCGACGAGGTGATCACGACGTTCGCCGCTCGCGACGACTCCGATTCCCGTCACCGAATCGAACACGCCGAACTCGCGAGCGACGACGCCATCGACCGGATGGCCGACCGGGGCATCGTCGCCTCCGTCCAGCCGAACTTCCACCGCTGGGCCGGCGAGTCGGGGCTGTACGCCGACCGTCTCGGCGACCGGCGGACGGCGACCAACCGCCTGCGTCGTCTCGCGGACGCCGGCGTCCACCTCGCGTTCGGGAGCGACTGCATGCCGCTCGACCCCCTCGTCGGCGTCCACCACGCCGTCAACGCGCCGACTGACGCACAGCGCCTCGGTGTGACCGAGGCCCTGCGGGCGTACACGCTCGGGAGCGCGTACGCCGGGTTCGACGAGGACCGGCTGGGCACGGTCGAACCGGGGAAGCGGGCCGATCTGGTCGTCCTCGACGCGTCGCCGTGGGGGGTGCCCGAGGCGATCCGCGACATCGACGTGACGCTGACGGTCGTCGACGGCGATATCGTCTACGACGGTCGCTGAACGCAGGTCGCAACCTTGTAGTTCTCGCCCGGCCGACTCGGTCCAATGACCGCCTTCTTCGACCGACTGGCCGAACGCATCGAGCGTGTCGACAGCGTCGTCTCCGTCGGCCTCGACGCCGACCCCGACCGAATTCCCGACTTCCTCGCCGACCGTGACCTGCCGCGGTGGGCGTTCAACCGCCGGATCATCGACGCGACACACGAGCACGCGGCCTGCTACAAGCCGAACGCCGCCTTCTACGAGGACGCCGACGGCTGGCGAGCGCTCCGGGAGACTATCGCGTACGCCCACGGCAAGGACGTGCCCGTTCTGCTCGACGCCAAGCGGGCCGACATCGGCAACACCTCGCGACAGTACGCGCGCCTCCTGGACGAGGTGGACGCCATCACGGTGAATCCCTACATGGGTCGGGACTCGCTCGACCCCTTCCTCTCCCGGGAGGACGCGGGCGTGTTCGTCCTCTGTCGCACCTCGAACCCCGGTGGCGCGGACCTGCAGGACCTCGAACTCGCTTCCGGCGAACCGCTCTACCGGCGGGTGGCGGCGCTGGCGGATCTCTGGAACGAACACGGAAACGTGGGCCTCGTCGTCGGCGCGACGGCGCCGGAGGAACTGGAGACGCTCCGCACCGAGGTGCCGGACCTGCCCTTCCTCGTCCCCGGCGTGGGCGCACAGGGGGGCGACGCCGAGGCGGCGGTCGAGTACGGCCTCGCAGATGGCGTCGGCCTCGTCAACTCCTCGCGCGGGATCATCTTCGCCGGTGAGCAGAGCTCACCGAACGACGACGAGGGAGCGTACTTCGGCGCGGCGGGGCAGGCGGCCAAGCGACTCAAGCGCCGACTCAACCAGTTCCGTTAACGGCGGCTCCCCGCGGCACAGGACACACAGAGTCCCGCGGCGCGGTCGTAATGCTCGGCACAGACCGCCGCCCCGCAGGCGTCGCAGGTGTAGTTCGCGGTTGCGGATTCACAGACCTGACAGAGGGTCGTAACGCTCATGCCGGCGATACGGCGTCACAGGGCTTCAGCGTTGGGCACCCCGGCGAGTTGCTCGAACGCCGCCGCCACCGCGGCGAGGTTGTACATCGTCACGGGTGAGACGACGACGGCGGCCACGAACGGCACCACGACCTGATAGCCGGCGAGCGAGGCGGCGATGTTCACGACGGCGAAGACGACGCCGACTGCGGCGCCGATGGCCACGACGACGAGGACGAGGCCGAGGATGGCGAGTCGGTCGCCGCGGGCGAGTGCCCAGCTCCGCCGCATCGCCGTCACGAAGTTGTCGCCCTCGACGGCGACGTACACGGGCATGAAGAGGAGGCTGACGAGCAGGAAGATGCCGGGGACGAACAGGAGGGCGAAGCCGATGGTCACGAGCACCATCGTCACGAGGCCGCCGACGAAGAGGTTGGGGACGGCCCAGACGACGCCGTCGGTGTAGAACTCGCCGGGGATGGTGTCGCGAGTACCGGCGACGAACGTCCGAATCGCCACGACGCTCAGGTACGACAGCGCGATTAGACACGCGACGACGACGACGACGGCGACGGGCACCGGGAGGGACACCGGCACCGCGAGGCTGGTATCGACGCCCATCCGCGTGTAGACGACGTTCACTATCGCGTTGTACCCAATCTGGTAGACGGTGTACAGAACGAGATAGGCGACCGTGAGGATCGCACCGGTTCGACTGGCGAAGCGAGAGGCTCCGCTCTTCAGGGCGGCACCGATCTGGAGGGACATGCGCCCCCGACTCGTTGACGAACTGTCGTGTATCTTTCGCTCGATCCGGCGAGACGCTTACAACCGTGGGCACCCGAGACGACGACGTGGACAGGGACCGACTCATCCTCGGCCTCGCGGCGGTGTTCGCCGGCCTCACGGTCGTCCTCGTAGTGGTCGCGTTCGTCCGTCAGCTATTCCTGCTCTTTCTGGCGCTCCCGTTCGCGGCGACGACGTATCTCATGTGGCATCACGCGACCGGCCGGATCGAGGCGCGTGCCCGGCGGGAGGCGCGGGCGAGTCGAGCGGCGGGGCGGGGACGGGAACGTCGCGCCCCCGGCGGGTTCGGCGCGACGGCCCGCGGCACGGCGTCGGGGACCCGGACGACCGGCCGGCGAACCGGCGCACCCCCCGGCGAGTCCGGCCCGAGCGAGCGCGAGGCCTACGAGTTGCTTGGCCTCGACCCCGGTGCGAGCGACGACGAGGTGCGGCGGGCCTACCGGGCGAAGGTGAAGGAAGTCCATCCCGACACCGAGAGTGGCGACGAGGAGGCGTTCAAGCGGGTGAACCGCGCGTACGAGCGCCTGCGCGACTGACGGGCCCTCGATTCGTGTGCTAACTATACCCAAACGACGGAAAGCGTTTTGCCGAGTGGTTGCCTAACACGCCACATGACCGCCGATCGGGCCCTGCTGGAACGGGCCCTGGAACGCGGCGAGGAGGAGGGCGGCCCAATCGAGTTCAAGGAGCGCCTCTCCCGCGAGGTCCACTTGGTCGACGGCCGGATGGAGAGTCTGGCAGCGCAGTTGCGCCACCGCGTGCTCTCGGGTGACGGCGAGGCGACGTACGTCGTCGGGGTCACGGACGACGGCCACGTGGCTGGCATTCCCCCTGCCGCATTCTCGGAGTCGATGGACGTGCTCTCCTTGCTCGCCGAGGAGGCGGGTGCCCACATCGAGGACGTGGAGACGTGGGGCGTCGGCGGCGCGGACGAGGAGGGTCTCGTGGGCGTCGCGACCATCCGCGAGGGGGCGATGCTCGACACCGACGACTCCCACATCGTCGTCGGCACCGCGGGCCACGTCGACCACGGCAAGAGCACGCTCGTCGGGACGCTCGTCACGGGCCAGGCCGACGACGGACAGGGGAGTACGCGCTCGTATCTCGACGTGCAACCGCACGAGGTGGAGCGCGGCCTCTCCGCGGACCTCTCGTACGCGGTGTACGGCTTCGACGACGAGGGATCGGTGCGGATGGACAACCCCCACCGGAAGTCCGACCGCGCCCGCGTCGTCGAGGAGGCGGACCGTCTCGTCTCCTTCGTCGACACCGTGGGCCACGAACCGTGGCTCCGGACGACGATCAGGGGGCTGGTCGGCCAGAAACTCGACTACGGTCTGTTGACCGTCGCCGCCGACGACGGCCCGACGAAGACCACGCGCGAACATCTCGGCATTCTGCTGGCGACGGAACTGCCCACGCTGGTCGCCATCACGAAGACGGACGTGGTGAGCGAGGAGCGCGTCCAGGAGGTCGAACGCGAGGTCGAACGCCTCCTGCGTGACGTGGAGGAGACGCCGCTGCGGATCGAGCGCCACGGCGTCGAGGCGGCGGCCGAGGAGATCGGTGACGTGGTTCCGATCCTGAAGACCAGTGCGGTCACGGGGACGGGACTGGACGCCCTCGACGACCTCTTCGAGCGTCTGCCGAAGACCAACGGCGGCGACGGCGACTTCCGGATGTACATCGACCGGACGTACTCGGTGACTGGCGTCGGCGCCGTCGCCTCCGGGACCGTCAACTCCGGAACCGTCGAGGCCGGCGACGACCTCCTCATCGGGCCGATGCCCGACGGCTCCTTCCGCGAGGTGGAGGTGCGCTCCATCGAGATGCACTACCACCGGGTCGACCGCGCGGAGGCGGGCCGGATCGTCGGCATCGCGCTCAAGGGCGTCGCGGAACACGAAATCGAGCGGGGGATGGTGCTCCTGCCCGCGGACGCCGATCCGACGCCTGTCCGCGAGTTCGAGGCCGAAATCGTCGTCCTCAACCACCCCACCCGCATCGGCACGGGCTACGAACCCGTCGTCCACCTCGAAACCATCAGCGAGGCGGCCGTCTTCCGCCCGGAGGGCGGGCACCTCCTCCCCGGCGACCGCGGGGCGGCGTCGGTCGAGTTCAAGTTCCGCCCCTACCTGATCGAGGAGGGCCAGCGCTTCGTCTTCCGCGAGGGGCGGAGCAAGGGCGTCGGCACCGTCACCGACATCGACCCGTAACGCATGCGACGGCTCGGGTCGTCACTCCTCTTCGCCACGGTGGCCGCCCTTACGCTCTTCGTCTACGTCACCCTCGCCTTCGTCACCTACTGGGCGCTCCTCTTTCTCTGGTCGCAGCGTCCCGATCCGGTGACGACGGTGGTGGTGGTCGTCGGCCTCGCTCTCGGGATGGGCTACGCGAGCTATCGGATCGGGACGGCCCGCCTCCGATACGCGCTCGACGCGGTCGAACTCCCGCGCCGCGAGATGCCGGAACTCTACCGCCGTGTCGATGTACTGGCGGATCGGGTCGGCGTCGAGCCACCACGCCTGCTCGTCGCGTCGCTCCCGGGACCGAACGCGCTCGCCCTCGGCGGTGCCCGCGACGGCGACGTGGTGATCGACGGGTCCCTGTTTCGACTCCTCACCGCCGCCGAACTGGAGGCGATCATCGCCCACGAACTCGCGCACCTGAAACGGCGGGACAGTCTGGTGAAGACGCTGGGTTATAGCCTCGTCCGGACGGCCACGGGCATCGTCTGGTTCGTCCTCCTGCCCATCGCGTTGCTGGTCGGGGGCGTCGCCCGTGCGGTTGCGCTGCTCCGCGGTGGCGACCCCGTCGAACTCCGGCGGACGGCCCGGACCGCCGACGCGGCGGTGACGAGCCTCGTCGTCGTCTGTCTCTTTCTCCTGACCGCCGTCGTGCAGGCGTACTCCCGATACCGGGAGTACGCGGCCGACGACCGGGCGGCGCGCGTGACCGAGCCACTGGCGCTGGCGCGCGCACTGGAGAAAATCGAGCGGGCGACGACGCCCGGCGGCCTCCTGTCGACGCTGGTCATCCACGGCGACGAGGAGGGGCCGGTTACCGATCTACTGGCGTCGCACCCGCCGATGGCCGACCGGATCGAACGGTTGCGACAGCGAGCGACCGAGCGCGAACGGCGCTAGTCCCCGCTCGACTCCTGGATGATTTCGCGCTCGGCTCGCGACGGCGGAGTGTGGGTCGCCCGCTCGCCCTCGCTCGGGTCGAGCCAGTGGCAGGCGGCCTCGTGATCGGGACCGTCGCCCTCGACGGACTGGAGGCTTGGCTGCTCGCCGCTACACCGCCCGTCGATGAACTCGGGACAGCGGGGGTGGAACCGACAGCCACTCGGCGGATTCGTCGCGCTCGGCGGCTGGCCGCCGAGGTGCTTGCGATCCGACCGCCTCCCCCCGTCGACCTGCGGAATCGCGTCGAGGAGCGACCGCGTGTACGGATGCTGCGGGTTCTCGAAGATGTCCCGCGCCGTGCCACGCTCGACGATTTCGCCGGCGTACATGACCACGATCCGGTCACACACCTGCCGGACGACGGTGAGGTCGTGCGAGATGAACAGATACGAGAGATCGAACTCCCGTTGCAGGCGGTTGATGAGGTTCAGAATCTGGGCCTGTAGGGTCACGTCGAGCGCCGAGACGGGTTCGTCGAAGACGATCAGGTCGGGTTCGGTCACGAGGGCGCGACAGAGGCCGACCCGCTGACGCTGGCCGCCGGAGAGTTCGTGTGGATAGGCGTCGAGTTGCGAGCGCGACAGTCCTACCTCCTCGAACAGGTCCGCCACCCGCTCCCACTTCTCCTCGCCGTCGGCGATGTCGTGGACCGCAAGCGGACGCGCGACGCTCTCACCGACCGTCTTGCGCGGGTTGAGCGCCGACATCGGGTCCTGAAAGACGTACTGGACGCGGCGGCGGATCGGGCGGAGTTCCCGCCCGGAGTACGTCTCGATATGTTCGCTGTCGAAGACGATGCTCCCGTCGGTGGGTTCGTAGAGCCGCGAGACGGTGCGACCGAGCGTGCTCTTGCCCGATCCCGACTCGCCGACGATGCCGACCGTCTCGCCGGCGTGGACGGTCAGGTCGACGCCGTCGACGGCGCGGACGACCTGATCCCCGCCGAACAGGCGGTCGAACAGCCCCTCGTCGAGCGGGAAATGTTTCTTGACGTTGCTCGCCTGCAGGAGTTCGCGTGGCCGTGCGTCGGTCGTCGTGGTCGTGGAGTCCGTACTCATCCGTCGGTCACCTCGGTCGGGGTGGTTCGGTCGGTCGCCCCGTCGACTGTGCCGTTCGTCTCGCCGTCCCGGGCGTCCCACGCCACCTCACCGGGGTCGTCGCCTTCGGTGTAGAGGTGACAGCGCGCGACGTGCCCGTCGTCGACGACGTGTTCGGGGAGCGGGTCGGCACACGCGTCGAACGCGGCGGGACAGCGGTCGCGGAAGGGACAGCCCGTGGGCCGCTCGGTCGGCTCCGGCGCGGAGCCGGGAATCGTCGTCAGTTCGCCGTCGGGTGGCGCCTGCTCCGGGATGCTCCGAAGCAGGCCCTTCGTGTAGGGATGGGCCGGATTCTCGAACAGCTGGTCGGTTCGGCCGTGTTCCATCACCGATCCCGAGTACATGACGGTCACGCGGTCACAGGTCTCCGCGACGACGCCGAGGTCGTGGGTAATGAGGAGGATCGCCACGTCGAACTCGTCACACAGGCGCCGGAGTTCGTCGAGGATGCTGGCCTCGACGGTCACGTCGAGCGCGGTCGTGGGTTCGTCGGCGACGATCAGCGAGGGGTCGCCCCCGAGCGCCGACGCGATCATCACGCGCTGGCGCTGGCCGCCGCTCAGTTGGTGGGGATACGACGTGGCGACCTCCTCGGGGTCGGGAATCCCGACCGTCTCCAGCAGGTCGACGGCGCGGCGCCACGAGGACGCGGTCTTGCGCGTCCCCGTGACGTATTTGCGCCGGAGTTCGCTCAGCAATCCCGCGGACTCGTCCACGTCGCCGTGGTGTCTGACCACCTCCGCGATCTGTTCGCCGACGGTCATCACCGGGTTGAGCGCCGACAGGGAGTCCTGAAACACCATCCCGATGTCGTCGCCGCGGACCGCACGCATCTCGGCTTCGGACTTGGCGTAGAGGTCTTCCCCGCGGTAGGCAAAGCGATCCGCAGTGACCTCGGCGCCGTCGAGCAGGCGCATGATCGACCGGGCGGTGACGCTCTTGCCCGACCCCGACTCCCCGACGAGGCCGTGAATCTCGCCGGCCTCGACCTGCAGGTCGACGCCGTCGACGGCGGGCACGTCCGGACCATCTTCGACGGGGAACGTGACCGCGAGATCCTCGATGTCCAGCAGCGTCACGGCGACCCTCCCTCCCCGCGCACGTCGAAGGCGTCGCGGAGCGCGTCGCCGAAGAGGTTGATGCCGAGGACCGTGATGACGATGGCGATGCCGGGGATGATGGAGATCCACCAGGCCTGCCCGATGAGGCTCCGGCCCTGGCCGAGTAGCGCTCCCCAGGTCGGCGTGGTCGGTTTGACGCCGATGCCGAGGAAGGAGAGCGTGCTCTCGGCGAGCATCGCGCGGGCGACGAGGACGGTGAACTGGACGATCAGCGGCGCCACCGCGTTCGGCAGCACTTCCTCGGTCATGATCTGGAGGTCTCCGAGACCGACGTTCTTCGCCGCGAGGACGAACTCCTCCTCGCGGATCGAGAGGACTTCACCGCGCGCGAGACGAGCGAAGTCGTCGATGTACGCGAAGGCGATGGCCGCGACGACGTTCCAGACGCCCTGCCCGAACACCGCGACGAGCATGATGGCGACGAGGAGCCACGGGAACGCCCAGAGTACGTCCACGAAGCGCATCAGAGCGTCGTCGATCCAGCCGCCGAAGTAGCCGGCGACGACGCCGAGGGAGACGCCGACGACGGCGCCGATGGTCACGGCGCCGAGGCTCACCCCGAGGCTGATGCGCGCGCCGAACATCATCCGCGAGAGCAGGTCGCGGCCGAAGGAGTCGGTGCCGAGCGGGTGGGCGCTGGACAGCGACGGCGCCTGCATCAGCGCGAAGTCCTGTGCCATCGGGTCGTACGGCGCGAGTTCGGGCGCGAAGATGGCGGCGAGGACGAACAGCACGACGGTTGTCAGTCCGAAGGTGGCCTTGTAGTCGCCGGCAATCGTCTCGCGCAGGCGCTCGAATCGGTCCACTCGGATGCCGAAGACCGTGTCCGCCTCGCCGTACTTCGTGCTCATGCGTCACCTCCGTACTTGATCTTCGGATTGATCGACATGTACAGCAGGTCGACGAAGAGGTTCATGAACACGAAGATGATCGCGATGACGATCACCGACCCCTGTACGATGGGGAAGTCCTGGCGCTCGATGGAGCGGATGAGCAGGCGGCCGAAGCCCTGAATGCCGAACACCATCTCGACGGCGACGATGCCGCCGAGGAGGAGGGCAAAGAGGATGCCGGCGATGGTCACGACGGGCAGGAGCGCGTTCTGCAGGCCGTGTTTGAACAGGATCAGGCGCGGCGGCAACCCCTTCGCGCGGGCCGTCTGCATGTAGTCCTCGCTCAGGACTTCGAGCATCGACGACCGGGTCATTCGGGTGATGATCCCGGCGTAGGGCAGGCCGACCGCCGTCGCGGGCAGGACGACGTGGGAGAGCCACGGCACCACGCCCTCGCTGATCGACGCGTAGCCGTACGAGGGGATGGCCGGAATCGCCGTCCCGACCGTGAGCAGGAGGACGATGCCGATCCAGAACGAGGGCATGCTGATGCCGAGGAAGGCCACGCCGGTGGCGACGTAATCCTCCCACTGGTCGCGGCGGGTGGCGCTGACGATGCCCGCGGGAATCGCGATCAGGATGGCTATGGTGATGCCGACGAGGCCGATGCTCAGCGTCGGTTCGGCGGCGCCGGCGATGCGGCCGAGCACCGGTTCGCCCGTGTAGATCGAGGACCCGAAGTCGCCGGTGGCTAGGTCGCTCATCCAGCGAACATACTGGACGTAAATGGGCTCGTCGAGACCGAGTTCGGCGCGGACGGCCGCGATGGCGTCGGCGTCGGCGTCGCCGCCGAGGATCAGCCGTGCGGGATCACCCGGAATCGAGCGGATGGCGACGAACACCGCCGTCGCGACGACGTAGATGACCAGCACCGCCTGGAGTGTCCGTTTCGCCACGTACCGTTGGATGCCCATGGCTTACTCGAGGCTCGCGGTGTGGAAGTTGCTCAGACCGGCCTGGTTGCCGACGCCCACGAGGTTCGACGCGCTCGCCTTCGGAATCAGCGGGAAGGTCGTCATGGCCCAGGCGGCGTCCCCGAGGAAGAGTTCCTCGGCCTGGCGGAGGAGTTCGGTTCGCGACTCCACGTCCGAGGTGCGGTAGTCCTGCTCGAGGAGTTCGTTGAACTCGGGGTTCTGGTAGAGGTTCGCCTGCCACGCGCCCGCGGACCCGGACTCGACCGGCGTCTTGAGCTGTTTCCACAGCGACATCCACGGGTCGATGTCGACGTAGCCGTCGTACATCACGAGTTCGTTCTCGTAGCGGTAGAGGTTGTCCCAGTAGGCCGACTCCTGCTGGACGTTGAGTTCCACCTCGATGCCGACTTGCGAGAGCATCTCCTGGACGACGGTCATCCGGCGTTCGTCACTCGGCGTGCCGAGCAGTGAGAGGCTCATCCGCGGGTCGCCGGTGTAGCCCGCCTCGTCGAGGAGTTGCTGGGCCGTCTCGGGGTCGTAGTACTGGCCCGGATCGGGCTCTTCCTCGTAGAGCCACGCGATAGCGGGGTTGAACACGGAGTGAGCGGGTTCGGCGTAGCCGAAGAAGGCACGCTCGATGAGCGCCTCGCGGTCGATGGCCATGGCGATGGCCTGCCGGACGCGCGCGTCGGTCGTCGGGAGTTCCTCGTCCGACCACTTGTCCGTCGCTTCCCCGGCGCCGCTGGCGTACTGTTGCCACTCGACCTCGGACGGGTCGTTACACAGCGGCGCGATGCAGAACCACGCGCCGGGGTTGGTGCCGACAACGTCGAGCGAACTCATCGACTCCGCCTGGCCGGCGTTCTGTGGTGGGATGCTGTTGGAGTACTGAATCTCGCCGCCGCGCATCGCCGTCCACATCGTCGACGGCTCCGGGATCAGGTCGATCCGGACCGAATCGAGGTACGGGAGCGAATTTCCGTCCTCGTCGGTTCCGAAGTAGCCGTCGTAGGCCTCCAACTGGAGGTACTCACCGGATTCACGCTCGACGAGTTCGAACGCGCCGCTTCCGACGGGCATCCGGTTGTACTCGTTCGGGTTCTCCGTCGCGCTCGGGGCGTGAACGATGGTGCCGGCCCGTCCCGGCCCACGCGTCAGGAAGGAGATGAACGGCCCGACCGTCGTTTCGAGGCTGATGCGGAGCGTCGTCTCGTCTTCGGCAGTGATGCTCTCGATGGACGAAACTTTGCCGAGGTGTGGCGAGTCGTCGAGGTTCATCAGCCGTTCGAACGACGCCTTCACCGCTGGGGCGTCGAGCGGGTCGCCGTTGTGGAACGTCGCCCCCTCCTTCAGATCGAACACGTACGTCGAACTGTCCGGGAGCGTCCAGTCGTTGGCGAGGTCACCGACGATGGAGCCGTCGGCACCGATCTTCACGAGGCCGCTGTAGATGTTCGAGGAGAGGTAGATCTCTTGCCCCTTGTCGATGTAGTGGGGGTCGAGGTACTCGATTTCGTCGATGTTCCAGCCCGCGGAGATGGATCCTCCGCTGGAGCCGCTGGATTCGCTCGATCCGCTGTCGCTCTCGGTGCCCCCTCCGCCAGTGTCCCCGCCGCCGCTACAGCCGGCGAGACCGCTGAGTCCCCCCGCCGCGAGCAGTTTCGTCGCCGTTCGCCGGTCGATTCGTGGGCCTTCGAGGTCGTCTTTGTCGAACATTGGTGGCTCAGTTGTCCTCGGTGTCGGCTACGCCGTGTCCGTCCCCGACAAAATATGTGGCAGATTCTTCACTATTCTCCGCTTTCTCCGACTGAATGTTTTCAGTCATGACGAATAACGCTAGATATGTTCACCTATATATCGCTTTGGCATCTAGTATTTCTAATTCTGCTGTAGGATGTTAGGGCCTCATAGGCAACAGTACACATATAAGGAGTCTACGATGTACGTCGCATCCACCCGCGCGTCAGGCACAAAGTACTTACCTAATTGACGTTTGATTTGGATTCACCCCTACCGGTGGTCTGGCCGAGAAACGGGCAGGTCACGAACTGGCACGAAAGAGTTCACTCGGAACTGCCACCAACGCAAGTAAACAATGACTGAACGCAACACACAAATCCGCGCAGTGATCCTCGCGGCGCTGATGGTGTTTTCCGTTTTCGCGGGCACCGTCGCGCTTTCGGGGACGGCTGCTGCGGACGTGAGCAATATTGGCAATACCAATGCCACAGACGTCACCGCTGGATCCAGCGGTCAGACGCAGACAGTATCGTTCAACGCCACTGGCGGTTCCAGTGGTGATGAAACCTTCACGCTGGTCTATTCCGATTCCGGCCTGTCCGATGTGACGGCTGCGAGTATCAGTGATACCGATGTCACCGTCACCGGTGAGGGGAGTGTGAACAACACGTCCGTCTCCAACGGCGACATCGTGGTCGGTATCGACAACGTCAACACCACCACGACTGACCTCTCGAACCAGACCAGCGTCTCCATCGACGCCACGGTCGATGTCGCCTCCGGCATCAGTACCGGTTCCCGGACGCTCGACATCGACACGGCGACGTCCGGCAACGTCGGCAGTGCCTCGTTCAACATCAACGACGCCGGCGGCGGTGCGGACAACCGCGCCGCTAACGCGGACGGGACTGGCGACTTCGACACCGCCGACGGTGAAGGCTACGTCTTCGACGGTGCGACCGTCTTCCAGGGCGAGTCCGGCCTCCAGTTGGGCGGTTCGCTCTCCAACGGCATCGTGAAGACGGCCGGTAACGCCGAGGGTGTGCCCCTCGAAGTCCCGGACGTCCCGCAGGACCAGGCAACCGGTCGCTACACGACCGACGGTGCCTCCGGCTCCGATGGCGTGACCGTCCAGCGTCCGCGCGTGACCACGCTCGACGTGGAGAACGCGCAGGGCGCTGACATCGCCGGCGGCTCCGTGCCGCAGGGCGACGATAACGAAGGCTCTGGTGAACTGACGGTCGTCGGTTCCTGGAACTACGAGGACGCCGAGGACCTCGAAGTCACCGTCGAGAACGACGACGGTCTCGACGTGACTGGCGACGCCATCACGGGTAACGACGACCCCGGCGGCACGTCCGACCCGGCGACTCGGACCGCGAGTGACGTTGGGAAGATGGGCGCCGGTAGCAACGAGGTCAACTGGGACCTCGATCTCTCGGACCTCAACACGGGAACGTTCACGATCACGCTCGCTGGCACGGACGACCTCGACTTCGGTGAGGCCAGCCAGAGCACGACCGTCACCGTCACCGGTGACGACGACGTGTCCCTCGATCTCGACTCGTCGCGCGTCACGCGCGGTGAGGACGTGACCTTCAGGATCCGCGGCTCGAACGCTGGCGACTTCCACGTCGTCACCATCGAGTCCGACGAGTTCCGCTCGCAGACCCAGTCCTCGACCGCGAACAACAGCATCTTCCGGAACGTCGGAGATGTTGTCTCGAAGGGCTCCCGACTTACGAACGGCGGCTACGCCTACGCAGTCGTCGAGATTGACGACGACACGGGTGTCGGCATCGGTCAGATCGACACGACCAACCTCGACGACAGCAGTGTCGACGTCAACCTCTACGCACAGAACTCGACTGCGCCGACTGGCTCCGCCATCGACGGCGCAGCCATCTCGAGCCGCCTCGAGGACGATCCCTCGCTCACGGTCGAGCAGGGTGACGTCGAGATCAACCAGCCCGGCAACACGTACGTTGTCGGTAGCGAAGTCGACCTGAACGGTACGGCGTCGGAAGGTATCGACGAC
The DNA here is from genome assembly GCF_003856835.1 of Haloplanus aerogenes. Taxonomy (NCBI): domain Archaea; kingdom Methanobacteriati; phylum Methanobacteriota; class Halobacteria; order Halobacteriales; family Haloferacaceae; genus Haloplanus; species Haloplanus aerogenes. The sequence goes on along the minus strand of NZ_CP034145.1, from coordinate 3,198,215 downwards.
GTTGCCTTCTACGTCCGCCGCCAGGGCGACTACCAGCTCGTCGACCTCGACGGACGGAGTGACAACGGTATCACTCAGACCTCGCTGAACGTCGACGCAGACAACACGTTCGAGAAGGAGGACCTCGTTCTCTCCGCCGGCGACGGTGACGGGAACGACCTCCTCTCCCAGCCCGGTACGTACCGCTTCGGCGTGATCGACACGGCCGACGTCGGTGGGACGGGCAGCATCGACTCCGACGTGAACGTCTCCACGTTCAACACGGGGACGAGCAGCCAGAAGTCGCTGCGCGTCACCGACACGGAACTGGACGCCAACATCCAGACGATCGGTGGGCAGGTCTCCACCGACGACCGCGTGGTGAACGTGACCGGCACGGCGCTGGGCTCCCAGACCGTGGCGTTCATCTTCATCGACGAGCGCGGTAACGTCCACTACACTGACCTCTCCGTCGACGACGACAACACGTTCGAGGAAGAGGACCTCAACGTTGGTAGCGACCTCGTCGAAGGTCAGGTCAGTGCGCACGCGATGACCGCCGGCCGCGACGATCAGTTCGGTGAAGGCCTGAGCGGCTCTGGTGACGCGTACTCGCGTCTCCAGGCCCTCGCTGGCCGTCTCGACAGTGACTCGCTGACTGGCAACCAGGTCCGTGCGCGACTCCTGGACCAGACGACCGAGGCTGTCGCGAGCGACGACCGCATGGTCACGCAGCAGTTCCGCCTCGCTGACTCCCGGACGACGATCGGTTCGGTTTACCCCGACGGCATGGAAGCCTCCGGTGTGAACCCCGTGGGCGTCGACGACACGCTGGTCGTCGAAGGCCGCACGAACCTGCGTCCGGACGACAACTCGATTACCGTGGAACTGCTGACGCAGGAGGGTGACTCCGTCGCCCTCGCAACCACTGAGGAGTGGGGCTACAACGGTCAGTACATGGTGTCGCTCGAACTCGAGGACGTGCAGACGGGCACGTACACGCTCGAGGCGGACGACTCCTACAACTCGGACACGGTCGAGGTAGAGATCGTCCAGAACGTCCAGACGGCGACGCCGGAACCGACGGCAACCGACCGGCCGACGCCGACGGACACCGCGACGCCGGAACCGACGCCTGAGCCGACGCCGGAACCGACGCCGGAACCGACGCCGGAACCGACGCCGGAACCGACGGCGACGGCCACGCCGACGCCCACTGAGGGCGGCGGCCCCGGCTTCGGTGCCATCGTCGCGGTCATCGCGCTCATCGCGGCTGCGCTGCTGGCCGCTCGGCGCGACAACTAATCGGTCGATCGTGAGCCACGATCGAGTCGCTTCGTGCGGCTCGATCGACGGTTACGATCGTCCGACGAACCACGACTGACCGCCGAAAGCGGTTTTTTCTTTCTTTCACGCCACCAGTGGCAACGCCACTCGGCGGCGGTCGGGTCACAAACGATATGCTCCTCTACGTTGCTGGTAGCAGTATGACCGATTCAGACGAGCGTATCATGGCTGGCGACGCGGAGGGACAGCCGAACGGCGGTACGTGTCCGGCGTGTAAACGGGAGTATCAGCGTGCGCTTACGTTCACCGACGGGAAGGGCGTGATCCGCGGCGATCTCTCGGGCGATATCTGCATCACGCCCGAGTACCTGTTCGCCCACTCCGAGATCACGATCTCGGCCCCCGACGACGACTTCCCGACCCGAGAGATCGGGGCGATGGGGAACCGAAAAGAGGTGCCGATCGAGCCGACGGCAGTGTCGAGCGTCTGGTCTTCGGACGACGAGGACGGATTCGTGTTCCCCGACGAGGAGTGATCGGGCTTATCAACCGTCGATAGATTCCCGCTGAACGATCCCGCCGAGAAGCTTGATGACCTTTGACAATCCGCTGAGCTACCGCATCCGATCGAGTCGGACCGCCATCGAGCGGTCGATGGTCAGCCATTCCGTCGCGAGTCGACGGGTCTCCGGCGAAAAGATCGTCAACTCCGACGGGCTCGACGGATCGTCGTAGAGACACTCCAGTTCGAACTCCGGCCGATCACGTAGTCCCGCGATGGCCGGCACTGTCGCGTCCATTAGTGAGCACAGCGACCGCATACTCGCTGGCCGCCCCGCTCCGAATCGACCGGGACGCTCATGCCACACCTGACACACTGGAACCGGGAGCGTACGTACTCGGTGTGTGATGCGACCGTCGACCGTTCTCGTTGTTCGACCATACATTACCATGCGACCACTAAGTTAAATATTTTGAGGCTGTTCGGTCGGCTATAGAATAATTAATTGCTAGTTCGTAAAACTATATCTCCATTCTGCCCCATTTCTTTCACTCTTGTTCTCTCGGACACGGTCCGAACGGCGTCAGCAGGCGTACTTGCTCGCGTGGGTCGCGGAGTTCGTCGAACACACTGTCGATTCGCGCACACTGCGGCCCCAGAAGTGGTGGTTCGTCGGCCGTCGAGGGCCGTCACCGACCGCTTTTCACGCTTCGGTCCTACCCTCGTGTATGGCTCACATCGACCCCGGGACGCTCCTCCCGAACGACCGCATGCGCCAGCAGGCACTCGACGGCGACGTGACCCAGATCCACCGCGGCCAGCAGTACGCCGACGAAGGCGACACCTTCGACGTCGAGGGGACGACCTTCGAAGTCGTCGAGGTGACCGAGCGAACGCTCGGCGACATGACCGACGCCGACGCCCGCGCCGAGGGGGCACGGGATCTGGACCACTACAAGGGGATTCTGGAGCGCGCCCACGACAACTTCGAGTGGGACGACAGTTCGGAGATCGTTCTCCACCGGTTCGAACGGCAGTAACGGGACGTCACCACCCGTCTCGCTAGTCGTACTCCTCTTCGTCGCGGTGCTGGTCCGGGTTCGCGATCTCCCGTGCCTCACCGTACTCGTTGTCGTACTTCCCCTCTTGGTCGCGGGCCTCTGGCGGGATCTCGCTCTCGTCGTCCCTCTCGTTCTCGCGGTCTTCGAGTTCTTTCGGTTTCGGTGCGCCGCGGGGAGTCTCGCTTTCAGCCGCGTCGCTATCGCTGTCTGAAGACTCAGTCACGGGCGGGAGTTGGATCGGTGGACCGAAACGTCTTGTGGCCCTCGAGAGTGATGCCCCTCACGCGGTCCGGACAGCGGGTAGTCGTAACAGTCGAAGGGTAGATGGGTGTCACTGGGGACGACGAGCCGTCACTTCCGATTCACGCCGTCGGACGGTGGGATAAGGTGCGGTTCGGTCGGTTTGGCGGGTTCGGTTAGTTGCGATACTCTTCGATGTCGACGGCCTGCTTCGTCTCGGGGTGCGTGAGGTCGCGGTCGTCCGAGACGACGGACGCGTTCAGTTCTCGGCCGACAGCAGCGATAAGGCCATCCATTCTTGCGAGGAACGGCCCCTGCAGATCGATTTCGTCGGCGATCTCCCCAGCAACCTCCGCCGTCTCCTTCCCGGTCTCGTAGACTTCGCCCCAAGCGAGGTCGGCTTTCGCCTCTACCACGTCGCCGTCCGGGTCGTTCCCTTCTCCGACGAGGACTTCAGCGTAGGCCGGTGCTGGAAGGATGAACCGCTCGTTCTCGTTGGCAAGCAGGTACTCGGCTGTCGCGTCGACGCCGTCGGGGCATCCGAACGAGACGCGGCTCTTCGGGTTGTGGTCCATCCGCGGCATCTTATTCACTCACCTCCGGTTTGCATACGCCGTGAATACGGGGACTGCGCGGCGATTCGGAGTCCGTATGCACGGGGGGTGGGGATGTGTGCGGAGCGGACTCGCGTTCGGGGGCGTGTGCGCGCGACCCGTCACCCTCACCGACCGAGGGATACAGGTCGACCGTACCCTCGAACTCGGTGAGGTGGGTCTGCGCGACCGAGTGGATGGCGCGGTCGGCTCGCTCCATGATGGCGAGGTAGTCCATCACGCCTCTCCCCCTTGCTCACTGTCCGGAACGAGTGAGCAACAACTGTCGACGACCGCTGTCATTCTTGTTATTACTCTGATTACATGGGAAACAGCGGGGGTACATGCCTCTGGAGATAGATGGCTGACTGGGGAAGGGGTGCCTCTGACATACCACGATCCCCAACTCCTCACTGTTCGGGACTGGGTACGGTCGCCCCTACCGTACTCACTCCCGCTCGTAGAGTGACTGACCGCTCATGCCTCACCTTCCTGCCGGTACTGACGCCACAGCATCGCCAGTTCCTCGTCGGGATCAGCCTCGAGGTCGGCGACGACGATCTCCTGTCGACAGTAGGCGAGGAAGACAGCGGCGAGGTGGGTGCACCACTCGTGGTGCGTGTAGCCCTTGCAGTCGCACTCTCCGACGGGCTGGCCGCTCCGCGTCCCGAAGACGACGCGATGCCGGTCACCGTCGCCGACGCGGACCATCCACTCCGCGCGGGTGAGCGGCTTGACGCGCGTCTCCTCGTCGCGGGCGCGTTGCCAGCTCGTCGAGTCTCCGAAGTCGTCGGGTAACTCGACTTCCGGGTAGCCACCGACACGCTCGGTACTCATAGCCGGGCCTCCCGAGTGGTGACACAGCCGCTTGTCCGTTCGACGCCGCCGCCGAAGGAGAATCCCCCGTCCGACCACACGTCTCACACTCGTAGCGTTCGAAGGCGGTGCCGGTCGGTCGACCGTCGGCGTCCTCGGGGTACGTCGCGTCGACGATCTTGAGCGCCGGTGACCCACACTCGCAGACGAGCGTCACGGGCGACACACCCCCTCGTCGAGCGCCGGGCACTCTTGGCCCTCGTCCTCGATGCGACCGCCACAGAAGTCACAGCAGGGTGTCGGCAGGTCCGACAGGTCGACGTGACGGGCGCCGCGACTCACGCCGACCACCTCGACTTAAGGGGGTCGCTATCGGGTGGTGATTGGCCTTGAAAACCGAATGGGACCGCCGTGACTTGAACACATCAGAAATTTGACTAATCATTCCACTATCGCCGTCTCTGCTGTCGATTTTCGCGTTCATAGTCCCGTGTCAGAAATCGCACCGCTCCGTCGGTCGAGATTCTGTCCAAGGTCCGGCTTATCGTAGTACACCCGAATCGTCTCCGGGATGGCGTCGACCCGTCCCGCGACGTGGGAGATACGAACTCCCCGATTCCGGAGGTCCGTAATCCGACCCGTCCGAATCGGGTGCGGACTCAGACTCGACGGACACTTACTCAGATGACTGTGCTCCCGGTACTGGCACGTCTCAGGGTCCTCGTCGTGTGGACACCCCGAATAGAAACACGGCTGAGTCAGCCGATACGTCGTCCTCCGAACCCACTGCTTCGACGCGCGGCCGAATCTCGTCGTAAACAGCGGTTCACGACCGTAATCGTCCGTCTTAGCACTCCGCTTATTCCGGATGTAATCACTCAGCACGTCGACCGTCCGCTCGCTGAGGACGTTCATCCGCTCGCTCGACGCGCCGTTCTTCAGACGCGTATCCGACTCCGGTCGATTCCGGAACGTCACCGTCCGCTCCGCCGGGTCGAAGTCGTCCACGTCGAGGGCGCGAACCCCGCTGATCCGCGCGCCCGTATCCCACAAGAGGATGAACAGCGCGTGGTCCCTACTCGCGTAGTGGTAATCGTCGAGATAATCCAGAATCGCGTGGACCTGCTCCCGTTCGATCATCGTATCGCTCGACTCCTCGCCCTTCGTCAGCGAGGGAATGACCTGCGAGATCGCCTCCGGGAGCGCCGGTTCGACCGCCTCCATAGCGACCGCGAACTGGAGGAACTGCCGAACCGTCCGGAGTTCGTTCTTCAGCGACGTATCGTTCAGCCGCGGCCGGCGGTGGTCCCGATACGCCTTGATATCCTGTCCCCGCAGGTCGTTCAGATTCATGATGCCCTCCTCGGCGCACCACTCGACGAACTGCCGGACACGACGGCGGTACGACCCCACCGTTCCCGGGGAGGAACTGTCGGATTGCACGTCCAACCAGTCCTCCATCGCTGCCTGCGGCATGAGCGGCTGGAGGTCGTTCCGCGAGGAACTCGACCCGTCCAGCGTCACGCTTGGCTCCTCCCGTCCAGGTCGCGGTCGTACGGCCCGCGCGCGACGAGCAAGCGCACTTGCTCGCGCTCGAAACACTCGCCACTCTTCCGGTCACGCAGCTCGTGGAACACGCCGTCGACGCCGTCGAGGCGGGCGCACTGCTGGCACCAGAAATGGTGATTCGTCGGCTCCCACGACCGATGGCCGCGAGGGCACGTGAACCGCCACCTGTCCATCCGGTCTTCGATCCGCACGACTTTTCTCGCCATCATCGACGGACGACGGACGTGTCGGTAAAAGGGCGAATCCACAGCCGGGGAGTGAAACTGAACGGTTCTTCAGGCGCGATTCGAGCGGTCGGACGGGGCTTTGAATACCCCGCGTCGTGTGTGCGTACATGGCTTTCGTGCCAATCCCACGGAAGCCCGTGCGAACCCGCTGTCTCCAGCAGCGGGGTTCGCTTTGCTTTCGAGTGGAACCCATCGGGGAGCGACGGGTTCGCGAAGTGCTTCCGTACCTTCTGACTCTACTATGGGAACTTATAGATTCCCACTAGAACACTATAGTGTCCTGTTCGCTGAATCTAATTACGTATCTGGCAACACGCATATAATGAGGAAACCTGCGGAATGGATGGTCTACGCCGACGAACGTATCTTAGAATTTCTGAGTGAATATGGGAACCACCAGCCTGCACAAATCGCTGACCGTATGTCTGAACTGGGTGAATCCCTCCAATATCACCGCAAGTATGTCGGCAAACGATGTAGAATCCTAACCCAATATGGTCTCTTGGAGAATCTCGGTAATGGTGTCTACGCGATCACGGAGTCTGGGGAGGAATATCTGGATGGTGAGTTAGATGCTCAAACTTTGCACCGAGTCTGAAGCAGGAGATCAAAGGTTCTGGCTCATAGGTAACATCTTAGTCAGTCCGTTGCCAATCAAGAATAACCGCTCAATATGCCAAAGATAGACGAAATCAACGAGGAAACAGATCTGGCTTTTCTCCTCTTCCACTATGCCGATGAGGTTGAGGGAATCACCCGTCTCCAGAAACTCCTGTTCCTGCTTCAGGAGGAAACAGAGTTCACGGATTTGTACGCGAATGTCGAAATCGAATTTAAACCATACAAATACGGCCCGTTCTCTGAGCAAATCTATGATGAGTTGGAACTGCTCATTAATATGGGGGCTATTGAAGAAGTAGAAGCAGATAATGCAGATCGAGTTCGCACGTCTACTGATAGCCGGAGCCATGCGAATAAGCGGTTCCTTGTGACAGAAAGAGGTGAAACGATTGCAGAGGACGTAAACCGAGCCTTAGACAGTGAAGTTCAGGAAGAGTTTGAGCAAGTGGTTGATGAATATCTTGACATGGAGCTTGAAGACCTGCTCAGGTATATCTACAGCCAATATCCGGACTACACTACCGAATCCGAGATTAAAGAAGATATTATGAATAATTAGATGTATTGGCCCGAGAAGTATCAACTAGGATTCGTACGAGAGTACCTTCAAGAAAAAAATATAGAGCATGTTACCGAGCCACTCCTATTTTCGATTCCAATTGATGTGCTTGGCGTTCGGGATGATGATGTGTTCGCAGTCGAATTAAAAACGAAGGATTTCAAGCGAGGGATCAAACAAGCGGACCGAAATCGATCCTTTGTCGATTATTCGTATCTCTCAGTATGGGAAGAGAGAGTCACGAACGACTTACTGGAAAGGTTGGAGGACACCCCCATAGGGCTTCTAGCAGTAGGTGACAGTGTGAAATGTTTATCAACAGCTAGAAGAAACAATCCCAGCGCTCACGCGCAAGTACGGGCAATGGAGCGAGTTATTGACGATGTTCGAGAACACTCTACGATACAATCATAATGGCGAAACAAAGGCGGTCAAGAAAGCCGCTCAATACCATGATTCACTGCTGATTCCCGCGCATTTTGTAGCCGTCAGTCCCCGGAAAATTGCTGGCCTTCTGGAACGACTTCAAACAGACTTCGGCACGGAATTTTACGTCGATCCCCGGTTACCGGCGTATCGTGTGGGGAGAGAGTTCTGGGACAAACCGGGTAAGCTAGGTCAATGGGATCAGGCCTTGGCAGAGTATTATGGAAAGCCGGTGACTGATATCTTAATAAAAAAGGGTAATCTGACCGTAGGTGATCTTTCTCAAGAGCAGCTTAGAGAGGTCATTGAAAGCCAATGTGAATTTCAGCTTAGTATGGTTGCGGATGCAGCGCAAGCTAAGCTGGGGAGATACATGGACTTAGAGGCCGACCTTCGACCTCGAGCTATCGTTCCGTGGTACGTGAAGATTACCTCAATCCGTGATTTAGAAATCAACGAATGGATAATTGAAACGGCTCAGGAATACTCAAATTATCCCGTCAAGCCCTGTTTCTTCACCACTCCAGACTTTCTTAGCGACGAGACTCGTCTGAGTGCTCTGATCGAATTAATTTCGGGATGTGATATTCGGGAAGTCTTCGTTTGGGTGGAGGGACTAACGAAACGGAAAACGGACCCGATGGATTACGCACACACTGCAAAGTTGATCTACGAAATATCAGATTCCAATATACGCCCACATCTATTGTACGGAAGCTATTTCGATCATCTACTGGGATATCTAGGAAACCGTGGGTCAGGCTTCGGTCCTGCATATCAGGAATCGAAGGCGGAAAAGACTGGAGATGAAGGTAAGAGTGGCGGGGGAGGGACCAATCGCTACTACTTCAATCCCGTTAAAACATTCCTGAATTTCCAAGAAACAGAACATCTCGGAGATGAAAATAATGAACCCTTGTGTGAATGCGAGATCTGCAGTCGAGAACTGGGCTCTTGGAGTGAGATCTACAAATTTGATGGGGATTATACGGCGCAGAGCCGGCACTATATCGAGGTGCGGCAACACCATTCCTCTGAATTAAGCACTCTAGCTCTTGGTGAGAAACTCACAGAGTTGGAAGACAAATACTCATTATATAAGGATTCGTTGGGAAATTCCGATACTGCCGCCCAACCTTATCATCTCCGTAAATGGAAGACTGGTATTGAACATTTCGTAGAGGAAATGTTAGAGGAAGATATTTCTCAATTTCAACCGGTTCCTGAAGAAGAGATCGAAATGTAATCACTCGGGGTCGAAATTCAGCTCAATTTCCCCCTCGTCCAGATCTTCCGAAATATCTTCACTCATTCTTTCAAAGAGCCGATCTAACGTTTCCATGTCGATATCAAGCTCTCCTGAGCGGATTAGCGCCCGCATTTCTTCGCTGGTTAGTCCCTCTCCTCTCTGTAATTTTTGAATCAGTTCTTCGAAATTAGGTTCTGAATGAGTTATTTCGATATTCACTGAGACATTGTCCACGACGTAGCCCCGCTTCTCTTCTGCATTTTTAATGCCGGCTTCTAGCACTTCCTCAAAATTCCATCCAAGATCCACGATTCCGAGATAAAGAAATCCTATAGCATGCTCAATTCCACGGACAAACCTCGTTTGTTTAACGAACTCGTCCAGCTTCTCGGCGGAGATGCCTTCTTTTCGCTCCTCGCTGGGAGCATTCGATTTGAATATCTGCTCGCGGTCGTTATCCGTGAGCTTACTGAGAATGATACTGAAATCGATTATTGCATTCTTGATTCTCTTTCGAATGCGATATCGAGCGTCAATCTCGGACTGTTTACTACTGTATTCTTTTTCCCCGCGAAGGTATTTCCTGTCATCTGGGGTTAATATTCCTCGATCCCTGCTTTCGCCTTCTTTGGCAATCGAATCGAAATTCATAGTCTGTATCCACCTATAGGACAATTGCTGATAGTCTTTCCGGCCGCATTGTGGCTTTCGATTGTCATAATTCTTTTTACCTAGGGGGGGTATTGGTGTAATGTGAAGATCGGTCGGCTGTAGAAGATCGGTCGGACGCTCGACCCGTTTGCACCCATCACGGTCCTGGGAGACTTTCGGTGGGTACCGGGTCGGCACCGCAGCACGCCCGACGGGCAACAGACGAGACTGTTGCCTCCACCAGTGGTTGGGTGGGGCACGTCTTGAATGTTGCCGTGATCGGGATGGAGAGCCAACTATGTCCAAAGGCCTCACCCAACCGGACGACCTGACCGAGAAGCGAACGAAGCTCCTCAAAGTCACCGCTAGTGACTTGGGACAAGCGGAGTTCGCTCGTAGCCAGCTAAACGCCCACCTCTACTACAACGACGTGGGTCACCTCATCGGAGAGGAGGACGAAGAAGAGGAGGCTACTCTCCAGACGACGACAAGCCTTCTCAATACAATCGTCGAGGAGGACGGTTACCTCCACAAGACGGAACAAGGCGGTACGAACCGCTTCATCATCGACACTGAAGCAGATGAGGACGCCGGGGACCAAGTCACCGCAGTTACGCCTAGCGAGATCGCGGATCTTGTGGCGCAGGTAGCGGACCGTCACGGTGTCTCGATCAAGATACCGGAAGACCGGCTTCCTGAATGGAGCTTCGTGTGCGACCGTGTCAACAGTGCCGTAGGACACCGAGTCCTCCAGGTCGCTTCGAACCCTAACCGCTATCGGATGACGACGAAGGGGCTCCGACTCATCAAGGACGAACTGCTGTAGAGCAGTTTTCCAGAGCCCTTCGAAATCAACCCGGCTCGATCAATCCAAATTCCCCTTTTTTAAGCGCCACCAAAACATAGAAGACTAGCGGTTCTCTGTCTCCGATATGGTTCGAGTATCATGGGAGACAGACACAAGAAAAGTCGTTGATGTGCAACCTGGTGATGGACCCGGACAATACTCTGCTGACGTTGACCCTAGTAGGGTAAGAGACGAGTTACATACTGTGGGTCAAGTCTCAGAGGTGACAATAGCTGCATCAGTTGCGACCGCCTACGAGGGACCGTTTTCCCCAGAGAATACTCTAATCACAACAGAAACGTACTCTAAACCCGGTTCAAAAGGAGTTGCAACGACTCTCGCTTTTGTTGAGATAGCAGATCTAGTTGAAAAGTTGGAGACAATCGACTGTCAAAATTGCTCATATACTCCCTCCAGTAGCACTGACTGGGAAACGGAAGAACGAGAGGGACCCCAGTTACAATATACAGATTGGATCTGCCCAAAGTGTGATTCGATTATTCACACGGAAGCCTACGGTAGTTACTGAGAATCATCGAACTTCCATTTCAGAAGAATCGACTTCATTGTTATTCGGAATCGGCTCGGGTTATCGCCGGACCTGCGGATACATAGTCAAACTCAACTCGCTCGTACTCAGCGCCTCGGCCTGATCCGGCGTCAAGTCCCGCTTCATCTCCTCCAGATTCCCGTGCGACTCCACGAGGTGCCGGAGCGCGGCGTCGATGGCCTTGCTGTCTTGGTCCTCGTCGAGGACTTCCTTCGCTTCAGCCAGCAACTTCTCGCGTTCACGGTTCGACCGGAGTCGGATGTAATCTCGACCCATATAAGCGCGTGTGACTACGGGGGGTCTAGAAACCCCCGGCTGAAGGGGGAAACCGTGTTTCGGGAGTAACTGGAACGGGAGTTCTTTATGAAGGGTAGGTGGGTCGGCGCGTCGATCTACCCGGCGCGACCCCCGTTTAAGTAGTGATGTGGGAACGGTTTCGTGGGGTCGTCGCGACCTCGACGGCGGCCGGTGTGGTCACAAATGGAGAAACCCGGTGAAGCGTGAACATCTCCGCGTGAACCCAGGGTTCTACACGATGGTCCCACCACTAGATTGTATACGTTAGTTCCACCACTAGGTTGTATACGACGGTTCCACCACTAGAATCTACGAGAAAGTTTATTGCTCCCTTGGCTAGAGTACCTAGGTATGTTAGAAACAGAGCCTGCTCCATACGAGGTGGTCGGACGACAGAACAACCACCTCTGGCTGGAAATCTTGGAGGGTGGGGACCAAGGCATTCGAGTTTCGGTTCCTGTCCACGACTCCGAGTATTCAGAGAACATCCAGAAGCAGGTTCAAAACCTATCTGTAGGAGATGTGAAGGAGTTGATTCTGGTTAGCGATAGTGAACAGCGTCCTGATTGGCGTATCTCTGACTTCTGTGGAAACGACGGGGCTGCTCCAGATCGCGTTCCCGGTTTAGCCTGATTTGTCATCTGGTCCGCTTTCCTGATCATCCAGTGTGCGGAGTGAAGACCCTCCGATATTTGCGGTTAAATCGCCAGCAATCACGATGTCCTCCTCTTGAGTGAATGTAACTGCATTCTCGCTGTCCCCAACCGCTACAGCATAATCCACGAACAGATATTCGATATAGTCCTCCTCTGCTGATTCGAAGAGATACCAGAAGACAAAGACGCTGATCAGGCTAATCACAACTACGTGCCAAAGAGGTGTCCAGTAGACGAAGTAAGCAGATTCAACGTACTCTATTCCGAATGGGGGAATTGTTTCCCCAGCAAAATAACGTTTCAAATATATTGATATGATAAGGAGTACAGAGGAATACCACGCTGTGATCCACATTCCTCGATGGAAGTTCCGGATCGCCTGTATTCGGGTTGCTCGACCCGGTGAGCGACTATCGTCCACTTTACTCGACATTATGTGGTATAATACACCGTAAGAATCTGTCCTGAAAGGAATCTCGTAGGTGTCTACGAGATGCTGCCAAATTCGATTCGCTAAGATAGAATCCTCCAACTTTTCCCCTCTTTTTGGACGCCACCATCCAAAGAGGGGGCCGATCACTGGATGTAATGCCCACCAAACCACCTGCTTTATTTTATCACGAAGACGCCGATCTTCCTCAGGTTCTGCCTCATCTTCTCCCTCGTCCTCCTCAGGTTCTGTCTCATTTTCTTCCTCGTCCTCTTCGCTCCCTGCAATCGTATTTGGTAGTTGTTCGACCGTGTCGATTGTTTCATCGAAATGTTTCCGATCACCTACCGCCTTTGATGCGTATTCTTGGATAATCGAACCCAAGGAGAATGCGATAATGGTAAACAGACCGTATTCTCCGAGGGATTCAGGAATTGGTGGGGAAGGAAGAAACCCCATTGTCATGATAAGAAGAATCGTCCCCGGAACTAGATTCCCGAGTAAATCATACGCGGTTAACCCGCGAAAATATCGACCGACTGGCATGGATTATGCATAAGTCTATCTACGGTTACTCTTTCCTTTCGGTGGAGTGTGACAAATCTCGCTCCAAGGCCACCTTCGCAGCCACTCTTTGAACCACCTCCGCCTCCTCCAAATCCGGCACGTCTCCACCCTCGACCATCCGCACGAGGTACTGCTGTCGCCCGACCCGATCGACGACGAGGTTCTGTTCGTCGGGGAACTCCCCGTCCTCCAGGACACCGTCGCGCTCCAAGTGTTCCTTCGGAATCGTCACGACGCCACTGAGGTTCTTCTGTTGTAACACCTGCATGAGCGCCGCGTGCCGTCGGGGTGTGATAAAAGGTAGCCTCGGATACACGGCGTAGCCACTTCGGGAGCGAGGGATGGGACTCAGGCGAGGTCATTTCCCGAGGCGATAGCACGGCCGGTCTATCGGCCCGGTGTGGGTCGACGGTCGACTATGACCGCGAAAACCCAGTCCCCGAACGGGGACACGAACGCGGAACAGTCTACGAACGAACTCTCCCGGCGTCGGTTCCTCGGGAACGTGGGCGTCGTCGCGGCCTCGACGGCTGGGGCGGCGACCGGAGTCGCCAGCGCCCAGGAGTCGACGGAGTGGCAAACCGGCCGCGACGGCCTCGCGTGGGACAGCGATTTCGTCCAGAACCCCTACTTCGCGGAGGACACGCTGACGAAGGCGAAACACCGCCTGAAGTGGGGGACGGACGACGCGGCGCTGACGGCGTACGAAAACGACAGTGGGGAGAAGGACAGCCTCGGCGGCTACGTGCCGCGCGAGGACACGGAGAACGTCGTGTCGATCCGGGCGGACAAGGTCGAGGCCCCGGACCTCTACGCCTTCCCGCGGGGCGAACAGTACGACGCGGACGGAGACGGGGAGACGGACGACCCGGTGCGGGCGCTGGAGGCGACGCACTGGGGCACGACCGGCGCGACGAACGGGACGATCTCCGTCACGGACGCGAACGTCGACGTGGAGTACGCGCTGGACGTGTCGACCTCCTCCGTGGCGTCGGGCGAGACGGTCAAAGCCACGTTCACGGACGTATCCGTGGAGGACAGCGTCGAGAAACGACACCTCCAGGCGGTCGTGAACGTGAACTCCCTCGCGTCGGGGTCGGTCGTCGAACTTGTCGCCCGCGACGGAGACGGGGACGAGAAGGTCGTGAAGGCCGACCCGTCGGGAGACACGTCGAACGCGGACGTGTTCGCGGCCGCGACGGGGAACGGCTACGTGGTTCAGCAGCGGCTGGGCGACCTCGCGACGGTCGCGAACGGGGACGGGTCGTTCGACTCCGTCCAGGAGGTCGAGATCCGGATCAGCGAGGCGGACGCGTCGGTCGTTCTGACGGCGCTGAACGTCGAGAAGATGGCCCGGTGGAAGTTCGGGTCGTACCTGAACAACGAGGACACGGACAGCGAGGAGCGCGTGGACCGCTACACGCCGGGGCCGGGTTCGTTCACCGTGACGGGCCTCGACACGCTGTCCTCCGACCTCAAGACGGACGAGGCGGTGATCTACGACCTGTCGATGCCCATGCGGTACACGCTGGGCGACGGGTCGGAGTCGTTCCGCTGGCGGCTCGTCGAGGCGACCCAGTACGCGGGGTACGACCGGAAACTCGTCCAGCAGGGGAAGGCGGTCGTTCCGACCGGCTACGACCTCCAGCATACGGGGCTGACGTGGCACGACGAGACGGCCGTCCCGGCCGCCCGCTACGCGACGGTGCGGACGGCCTCCGGCGTCGAGGACACGGAGTTTTCGGACATTTCTGACGACTCCTGGACGACGCACACGGGGTCGTACGACTCCCTCGGAAACACGGTAACGCTGGCGTCGTCGCCCCAGGCGGGCGTCGTCCGGGCCTACGAGGCGGAAATCCTCGTCACTTCGGACGAGGTTGAGGCGGTCCAGTCCTCCAGCGGCGGCGGCGCTGTTGCGTTGGAGAACGGCGGAGGAGGCGGCGGGTTCGGGGGAGTGTTCGCGTCAGTCATGGCCGTGTTCACGGGTATCCTCGGGTTCTTCGGCCTCCGGTCCAGGATGGGGTGATTCGGCATGGCCGACTCCTCCGCCCGCACGACGGCGAAAACCGCGGCCGGTATCGTCTCCAGCGTCGGCCTCGTCGGCCTCATCGAACAGTACGGCTTGGGGGGCGTCTCGTACGCGATCATCCTGGAAGTAATCGGCTTCATCCAGGGTATCGGCGTCACGTTCCTCAAACCGCTGTGGGCCTTCAGGGACGGCCTCGTCGGGTTGATCGACGCGTCACTCCCCGACGAGATTATCCGCGCGAGCGTGTCGTTCACGGCGTTCTCTCTCACGGAGGGCGAGTGGGCGATCTTCGGACCCGCGACGTTCGCGGTCGGGGTAATCGCAACGATGGCCGGGATATGGGTGTTCCTCCAGATGCTCCGCCGGTTCAACCTCAACCCGGTCACGGCGTTGTACGACCGAATCAGGCGCTGAACATGGCACGCATAGACGGCGTCAAGGTGAGCGAGGGGGGCAAAGTGCTGTGGCCGACAGTGGCGTCTCTCCTCGTCGGTGCGCCGATCTACGCGATTCAACAGGGCTACGTCGAGACTATCCAGCTATTCGGTAGCGGACTGGGGAAGGTCGTCCGCGCTCCGGGTTCGTTCCTGGCGGAGTGGTTGGGCCTCCTGTTCAGCGGTGGCTCCCGTGCTATCTCGGCGTCTTGGTGGTCGTTCCTTCGTGACGTGACCTCCGTCGCTGGGCCGGCGTCGTTCGTCGTCATCATGCTCGGCGTGGTCGTGACGCTGTTTATCCTGTCTTGGGGGGTGCGTCGGATTGGCGTGTGAGGTTTCGAGTAGCGTCCCTGGATGGGTGCCGGACTGGATATTCTGTCCACGGGAGCGAATCCTGGAGGTCGTTATCTCGTGGTTCGTCTCCGGCCTGGAGTTCCTGATCGACGAGGTCGTGTACGCGGTCCAGACTGTCCAGGGCGAGGTAATCGGCGCGTTCGTAATCGCTGGAGAACAGACATGGGATGCGGGGCGCGTCGTGGCGCTCGTCGTCCTCGACCTCCAGCGGTTTCTGAACAGCGTCCTCCTTGACCTGGCAGGCGGAACCGGGTTCGCGGGTCCGATAGCGGCGGCGGTGACGTTCGCACTCGTCGTCGCGGCCGTGTTCGGGGCGCTCCAGTTCGGGACGTGGCTCCTGAAGTGGGTGACCTGACCATGTCGGAATTGAAACCCCTCGCGGCAGCCTCGGGAATGGCGTCGGGTGTGTGGGCCGTTTTCGAGTTCGGCCTGTTGAATCTCGATTCGCTCCTGGGCGTGTTCGTGCCGCTGGCGTATCGTATCGCTCCGCGTGTCTCCTGGCTCCCTCAGGACGCGCTGAACTACACGGTTTTCCTCCTGTCGGTCGTGTTCGTGGCCTTCGCGCTCGCGCGGCTGGCGGGGAGGGCTTACGAGAGAATCACATGATTCGACACACGGAACGGAGGTGTACAGCGTGCCGTTCGGGATAGAACTCCCGAACGTGTCGCTGGCGTCGCTCCATACGGTGCCGCTGTGGGTGTGGGGAGTGGTCGCGCTCCTCCTCCTGGCGGCGGCCTACTGGGCGACGCAGGAGAACAGCGGCCGGGGCGTCGCGAGACGCGCCCGGCGAGACAGTCAGCGAGCGGCGGCCGGCGTGGGCCTGCTGGGCCTTGGCGTCGTCGGGGCGCTCGTCGGAGCGGCTGACGGCCTATCCATGTTCCTCGGGGAGGCAGGTCAGCTAATCCTGTCGTCGCCTGGGTTCCTGACCCAGTTAGCCCTCGGCGGCCTCGGAGTGCTGGTCGTCGACGGGACGCTCCAGCCGACTGTGACGGGATTCGCGGCTATCGCGGGCGCGATTATCCTCGTCGGGTTGATGCTGTCGGAGGCTGGGTAATCATGCGACGGGTGTCTCGGCTGGCGTTCGTCGTCGTCCTCGTCGCGTCGATCTCCGTCCCGATGGTGGCCCCGGTCGTCGCCCAGGAGGCGGGGAACTCGTCCTCGACGGCGACGCCGGCCCCGGCGTCGAACTCGTCGGGGGCGGCGTCGAACTACACTATCCAGGGCCTCCGGCAACTCGGGACGCACCCGGCCGGGGCACCCGACTCCATGCGGCCGGAAGGCGATGCGGGCGCGTGGTGGCTCCGGCACGTTCCAGCGGCGCTGGGCGTCAGCGAGGGCGCGGAGGACGCGCGGCGATACGTGACGCCGAACACGGTCGTCCGTCGGAATCAGGTCTACCTCGGGTCGTTCCGTGGCTGGGAAAGCGAGGACGAGAAAGTCCGTGTTCACGTCGTGACCTGGCGCGTCGAGGAGGAGACGGAGAACGGGACGACCGTCGAGAAACAGCTGACGGACGTTCAGGAAAAGACGGTCACGGCGTCGCTGGCGGGCGGGACGTACGACGAGGCGCGGATAGACCTCCCGCCGGCTTACGACGGTGAAAAGTACGTCACGCTGTGGCTGGAGGGCGAACGCGACCGGACCCAGTGGGTGTTCCGGCTGAACAGCAACGCGGCGACGGCGTCCGTGCCGGCGAACAGCCAGGGCGACCTCGTCATGTTCGGGTTCGTTAGTATCTTCCTGCCGTTCCTCGGGACGGCGGTCGGGGCGGTCGTGCTCGACCGCTACCTCCTGAAATCCGCGGGCCGTGGGCCTGGCGTCTCCGTCCTGGAGTACGGGTTCCTCGGGTTCGCGGCGCTGTTCATGGGCGGGTTCGTGTTCTACAACGGCCTGATCGAGACGCTGGCAAAGCGGCCCGAACTCCTGGGCATCCTCGGCGGACTGTTCGTCGGCGCGCTCGCGATATGGGCGTTCTCCGACCGCGGGGAGGAGGCGCTGTTCCTCCAGTTCCGGGCGGCTGAGGCCGACATGGCTCCCGACGGGTCCGGGACGTGGCACCTGGCGAACCGGGTTCACACGGTCGTAGAGCGTTCGGACGGTCGGAAGGTCGTCCCTCGCGACGGCTGGGTGCCGTTCCTGGCGCGTGCGTGGCCGTTCAGCGACGCGGCTCCGCTCCTAGAGTTCGACGCGACGAACCCGGGAGCGCGGCGTGTGACAGCTCCGAAGGACGATCTCCTGCCCGAAGATGCGGACGACGACGAGGGCCTGTGGTCGCGCGTGCGAACGCGGTTCCCAGGCGACGAACAGGAGGATGAGTACGACGTGATCTACCTCGTCGATCCGACGGCGGAACACGTCGTCGACTATTCGGAGGAGACGTTCCGCTTGGGCCTCCCGGATCTCGTCGAGTGGCCGGAAGACGAGGAGGAGTTCGTGGCGGGCCGGTTCCCGGTGCCGTCCGTGGCTGTCGGGAAAATCCTGGCAGGGCTGGCGTTCGTGGGCGTGGCGTACCTCGCGGTGACGTACGTCACGACGAACACGACGCTGGGGGCGCTGGCGGCCGCTGTCGCCCTCGGGACGCTCGTCGTGACTCCGGACGCCGGCAAGGCGAACGTCTCACTCGCGCCCGCACATTTCGACGCGGTCGTGGGGAACATGGTTCAGGTCATGGAGGGCTACGCGGAGCGTGCCGACGCGGAGACGTTCCAGCGGAAGTACCACCAAAGCGAGGCGAAACGTCGCGCCCAGCGTCAGCGTGACCTGGAACGGAAGGACGTGAACACGTTCCGGGAGGTCGTCGACCGTCTCGCGCCGGACGAGGACGGGATGGGCGGAGGTGCGGAGCGTGTCGCCCGGAACCGTCGAGACGGGCGTACAGACGACGCTGACGAGGAGGAAGCCCATGCGTAGCGCGGCACCCGACGACGGGGACAGCGTCCGGGACGACCCGGCGACGGTCGAGGAGGGGAACGCCCGCGCCTCGACGTTCGACCGGGACGCGGTCGACCGACTCCTGAACGACCTCCCGGAAACCCAGGAGTTCCGCCCGGCGGTCGGGAAACTGACCCAGGATCAACGGGAGATAGTGGCGGAGTTCGTCGACGGCTTTCGATCACGGCGTGGGTTCGTCCGCTGGAGTCAGCGGACGGCCTTACACACGCTGGGGTCACTGTCCGGGGAGTGGTTCGTCGAGCGCGTGTTCAGCGGCCCGGACATGGCGGCGCTCCTGACCTCGCGGGCGCGTACGGCGTGGGTCGACGACCCGCCGGATCTGGAGGCGGCGGCCCGTCAGCGTCGCGCTGTCGCGGCGGTCGACGTGCTCCCGGCGTGCCTCGACGCGGTGCGGGCGCTCCGGTGGAACGCGACGGAGTACGTGAACGACCGGGACGACGACCTCCAGCCGGAGGCCGATCTACAGAAACACCCAGCCATGCGGCCGGCGCTGACGGAGATGGACGAAAAGCAAGGCTGGGCGATACGGCACGCCCTCGACGGGTTCGACAGCGAGGACGCGTTCCTGACGTGGGGGTCGTACCTCGGGGAGGCGTCGTTCGCGGAGGCCGACCGAGATCTCGTGACGCGCGTGCTCGTCGACGAACCGCACACGAAACAGATGGTGATTCGCCAGCCGCACGACGACCCGGACGGGCCGTTCTTCCGGGAGTCGTGGGCGGCGGTCGAACTCCTCCCTGCGTTCGCGACGGCGGCCCGCGAGGTCGTCGATAAAGCGGGCGAACTCGCGGAGGGCGAAAAGAAGGACATGGACGTGACACGACTATGAGTGAAACCTGGAGTGGCGTCGAGACGCTGACCGACCTGGAGGCCCGTACGGAGACGGGTACGTTCCTCGGCACGTCTCGGCACACCGACGCGGCCGATATGCGGCGGGAGTTCAGTATCCCGTCGTTCGACGAACAGGCGTTCAACTACCCGAGTACCGTCCCCGGGGCACTCCTCCATGCAAAGGACAACTCCGCGTATTCCCCAGCAGGAGGGACCGAGTTACTGGCGGAGGGTCCGATGGGTGCCGGTAAGTCGACGCTCCTTCTGGAGTGGTCGATCCGACTCCTTGAGGTGAACGCTGGGGAGGCGGTCGTGTGGCGCGGAGACGAGACGCGTTCGGAGTGGACGCCCCTTGCTCCGTGGGCGCGTGTGTGCCTCCCGGCGTCGTGCCGGGGCGGCGTGACCGCTAAGGTCGTCTCGACGGACGAGGAGGACGCGTACCGTCGGGAGGTCGACCTGAAGGAGGTCGTCCGCGAGGTCGTGTTCTACGACGACGTGGCGGACTTGTGGGAGCGGTGCGTGGAACCCGGCAAGTTCCATGTAGTCTATCCCGACCCGGAGATGCGCGGCTGTCAGGAGGCGTACGAACGCTCCTCGTCACACTACGAGGAGTTAGAGTTCTCCCCGGACGATCCGGTTCGGCACTGGTGGGTCGGTGCGCTCCTCCAGCGCCAGGAGTTCGGCCCGTACAGTTTCACGTCCTGGATTTGCGACGAGATAGGCGACATAGCGAGTCAGGACGCGAGCAAAGACGCGTTCGCGACGTATCAGAAGGTGGAACTCCTCCAGGACATCGTCGTCGACGCGCGGAAGTTCAACCTCTCGCTGTACCTCGCGGGACAGAACCCGGAAGACATTCACGACAAGGTCCGGCGAAAGGTGCGCTGGCGGATTACGATGAACGGACGGGCGAACCCGACGAGGGGGAGTCAGGTCGTCGGGTTCCGCTCGGTGCCGATGAACACGGACCTGACCTCGCGTATGTCGGTCGGGAAGGCCCTCATGTGGACGGAAACGAATTTCGAGGCGTTCGCGTGGGGTGACGTTCCCAAACCGACGGGTGAGGAGCTGCGGGTCGACCTCGACGCGTCAATCTCGAAGGCCGCGCCCGGCGAGACGAGCGAACCTGACGAGGGTCGGGGGGTGGTTTCGTCGTGATCGAACCGATCCACGAAGTTGTCGAGAAGATTACCGGATACGCGCCCGCGCGTGTCGAGTCGGATGGGAGCAAACCCCCCGGGTGCCTCCTGGCGGCGGTTGCGGTCGTCGTGCTCGTCGTCGCGTCGGCGTCGGTGCCGGCGGTCGGACAGCCGGCCGGTATGGTCGGCGTCCCGGACGCGAACGTTCAGGAGGACGTTCCCGCCGGGACGGAGGTCGGTGTGAACGCGAGCGATCTGGAGGGGTCGGTCATGGCGTCTCGTCACGCCTCGACGCTGGAGGTCGTCGTTACAACGCAAGAGCGAGCGAGTACGTACCTGGACGCGGACGGAGCGCGTGTGGGGACGGGCGGGGACGGCCTCGCGCTCGTCCTGCGCGACGACACGCACGACGCGGGGCGCGAGGTCGCGCTACCCGCGGGCGTCGTGAAAGAGACGCTGGGATACCTCCCGGAGACGGTGTACGGCCGGCACGACGACGGGACGCGCTGGCGACGGAACGTCGAGGCCGGCGGCGGCCTCCTGACGTTCGAGGTGCCGCACTTCAGTAACAACACCGTGACGTTCAGCGGCCAGGTCCGAATCTCCGCGACGCCGGCCCAGGACGGGAGTTCGTACAGTTACAGCGTGAACTCTCTCGACGCTGTCGATAACTTCAGTGTTCAGTTCACGGGTACGTCGACGACGGAGACGGATACGTTCTCACTATCGCCCGGAGCATCTACGTCCTCGACAATAGCGGGCGAAGAAGTGCCCTCCTCCGCGACGGTAGAAACGTCTTGGAGAACGGGGAACTCGGGCGACGGCCAAGACATCTACGATGCAGTAGAAAGTGAATGTGGGGGGTGTGATTCCCCGCAGGGGGTCAAACACACGTTTACCGATTGGCCCAAGGACTTAGCATCTATAAGCGTGGATTTGTCCACGTTCTACGACAGTACTTCGGCGCGCGTGACTGTTTGGGTCGATGGGACGGAGGTGTACAGTCAGGACAAAAGCCTACCGTCGGATCAAACACGAGTAACATACTCCGCAGATGTAAGCTCGTACAATAATGCCGACCAATACTCGATCAAAATAGAGTCAACATCCGGCGCGACTCCCGACCTACGTAGTGAATCCACGACGTACGACACGCCGGAGGACGTGTCTGTCACGGTCGACGGGTCGAGTAAATCGTTCTCCAGCCAATCCAGCAAATCGGTATCCCTCGACGGCGATACGTCGGTTTCGGCGTCTATGTCTGCAACGGGTGGGAACGGCGTCGGCGCGTCGATCTCGTACGAGGAGACGAGTTATTCACCGAACCCCTCGGTCGTCGTGAACGGTGAGACGACGAGTTACGCGGGAACCCTCGCTCCTGGGGAGACGGCGACGGTCAACCCGCCGGCAACCGCAGTGAACACGTCGAATACGGTCACGGTTCAGTTAGGCGGTTCGTCAGACGCTCCGACGCCGTCCGTGGACATGGAGTACGCACACGAAGCGCAAGACGAGGTCAGCGTGGACTACGGGGCCGAGACGTGGTCGGAGCGGTACAACTTCAGCCGGTACTACGCCAGCGAGACGGACAGCGCCAGCGTGACGGTGCCGTTCAAGTCGGACGTGCTCGCTGTCCGCGAGGTCAAATATCGCGTTGATGGCGGGTCGTGGGTGACGGTAAACGACTACGCGCTCCAGAACACGACGCTGACGGCACAACTCGGTCATGTGTCGGCTGGGTCGAACGTGACCGTCTCCGCGAACGGGTCTCGCGTCGACGTACAGAACGGGTCGATCCAAGTCACGAAACCGACGACGCCAGGGAACACGCTGGCGACGGAGTTCCGCGTCGAGTCGGCGGGTTCGGAGTTCGCAATCGACGTGTCGGGGACGGAGGAGGCCCAGTACCTCCACTACCTAACCAACGAATCTTGGACGGCTCCAGCGGAGTATTCCGTCGTCGAGGCGGATGGTCAGGTTCTCTACGTCCCGAACGTGTCCGCGGGCGCGACCGCGACCGCCCGCTCGTACGCTATGGAGGTCCACCCACAGAACGACGTTCGTGTCCGCCTCGTCGAGGCTGGCGACACGCCGGAGTTCGACGTGGGGCCGGCGACCGTGAAAGGTGACGAGGTCGAGTTCGTCCTGTACGGAACGGCCTCCGGCGAGGAGTACAAACTGGAGTCGCTGGAGGACGGCAAAGTGTGGGATAAGGGGACCGCGAACTCCCCGGTTCGGCTGACTATGGAGGACACGCACGACAGCCTGGTAATCGCGATTGTCGAGGCGCTGGCGGGCGGAGACGGGAGTGGAGGCGGCGGAGGCGTCGCCCCACTCGTCTCGACGGGCGCGGGGAACCCGCTCGTCCCGCCCTACATCATGATGGGCCTCGGGACCGGCGTGCTCCTCCTGGGTGGCGTCGTCGTCTCGCGGGCCGGCGTTCCCGTGTGGGTGTACGCGCCCGTGGCGGCCCTCGTCGGCCTCGTCACGGTCGAAACGCTCGCTCCAGGCGCTGTGTCGTACACGTTCGCGGAGGTCGGGACAATGGCGGGAGCGGAGCTTACGGGCGTCCTGGGTCAGGTCAGCGCACCGCTCCTCCTTGCGGGCGGCGGCCTCCTCTTGTGGGGTGCGTACCGGGTGATTAACCGGTTGACCCGGAAACAGAACGTGACACTCCGGCTCCGTAGGGGGCGTTGAACGTGCCGCTCCCGTTCGACCTGGCGGCGTCTCCGAAACTCATCGCGGGGGCGGGCGGCCTGTCGCTCGTCATGGCGGCCCGCTGGGTTTGGAAAGGTCAGGCGCTCGCGGCGCTGTTCCGGTACAGTGCCGTGCTCCTCGCGTTCGTGGGCGTGCTGGCGTTCGCGGACGTGGTCGCGTTCGACAGCGCCCGCGCCCAGGAACTCGTCCGTACGCTCGTCCGCGTAGCCACGACCGGGCGGCTGGGCGTGGGAACGGCCGCGGCCGGCGGCGTGTTCGCGTCTCCGCGCGGGTCCGTCAGGGCGCGGGCGATAAACGCGCTCGTCCGGGCGTCGGCGTACGCGTCGAGGGCGCGGGAGCGCGTTCGTACATGATCGACAGCGTCCGCGAGGCGGGCGCGTGGGCGTTCGCGCTCCTCTTCGGTGCCTGGTTTGTTCTCCATTTTTTCCTCCGGTCGTGCTACTGGGGCTGTCGGGACAGTCCCCTCGCGCTCGTCGTTGAGAAGTTCGGGTTCGGCGTCCTCGTCGACCTCGCGGCTGGCGGGGAGGTCGTTCTGTTCGTCCTGGCGGTCGTCGGCCTCGGGCTGTCGTGGCTCCGGGACCGGCTCCCCGTGTGACCCTCCTAAGCGTTCCTGATAACTCCGGTTAGCACAATCCCACCCGTTCCCCATCCTGGCGTGTTCCGTCGTCCTGGCGGTCGTCACGGCCTCGTACGGCCGGCCTGACCTCCGGCGGCGGGGCGGGGAGGCCGGCGGCGTTCTGCCGCCGGCCGATATTCTCTCTCCCCCTTAGGGGCACCTACCCTAAGGGTCCCTGACAACCTGGGTGGGCGGCCCGGACCCTCTACCCGGCGGTTAGCGACCCCAGCGCGTCGGCGTGCGGGCGTCGAGGGCGTCCGCGCCCGTATAATGTACGCGCGGAAACGTAGCGAAACAAAAGCGAGATGCCACGTTAACACCCAGGTGAAAGTAAAACGTGTGAGATAACAGTCCGGAATGACGATGCCTAAAATTTCTCAAACTGATACAGAGCGTAAGAAAAGACGGCTGGGAATAGCGCTCGCTCGCGACGTGCCGGCGCGAAGCCGGCAGCGATCTACGAAAAGAGGGTCGCGGTCAGCCTGGCGGGGCGTTGAGGCTGGAGACGCGAACGCGAACGTCGCACTCCCCCAGCCGCTCGTCGTAGAGGCGCTGGAGGAGGCCGTCGGCACCTATCGGGGCGTCACGGAGGAACGCCCAGGACGCGCCGTCGTCGTCAGCGTCGAGGCCCTCGGCGTCGTCGTGTTCGTCGGAGTCTCGCTGCTCCTCCCGACGCTGGCGACGCTCGTCGGCTCGCTCCTCCAGGTCCTCGGCGGAGTCGCCGGGGCGTGCCTCCTGGAGTACGTCACCCGCTCGCTCTAGGAGGTCACGGGAGACGAACACCACGAGGACGGGGTTCCCCAGCCGTTTCAGGACGCCCTCCTCCGCGAGGCGGGCGACGTGATAACGGACGGTCGACCGGGCGAGGCCGGTTTCCCGGACGAGGTGGTCGTACGTCGCTCCGCCCTCGCGCTGGATAACGCGGAGGAGGTCGTACACGGCCGTCGTTGACTCTTTCAACGCCTCGCGGTACACGGCGGTCGCACGGTCCTTGTACCGATTGTGGAGCATTTCACGCCGTCCGTCAGGTTTCAGGTAGCCCCAGCGTGGCGCGGCGGGTCCCGCGAAAAAGTCGTCCTCGACGAGGTCCGCCCGACCGATACTCGCCCATTCCGCGTGCGTCGCGACGACCGCTTTCAGATAGTCGAGGACGGCGTCCCACTGATCGACGTGCGGGAGTTTCCCGTCCTCGACGCCGTCGAACGACGCCTCCATTTTCGGGTGCCGGAACGGGTCGCTGGGTGGCTTCTTGTGCCAGCGGTCGGCCTGGTAGATTTTCAGCTCCGTTTTGAACTTCCCCGGTGCGTCGAACCCGAGAAGGTCCCAGCGGCCGGAGGAGACGCGGGCCTCCAGCCATCCCTCCTGGAGGCGGCGCTGGGCGGCGTCGATCTCGGCCTCCCCACCCCACTCTATCAGGTTCTTCGACTGTTCGACCGTCTCGACGGCGGCGTTCTTCTTCGCGAGGGCGAACCGGATGTGTGCCTCCGCCTTCGCGATACGTCGGGAGTCGTAGTTCCGGTCAGCCTCAACGTCGACGGCGTCCTCCCCGTACGCGGCGCGTAGCGCGTCGTACGCACGCGTTTCTACGGCCTCCCCTGACTCCGCCCAGGTCGTCCAGGCGACGAGGCGGGTTCCTTCCCCGTACGGACACTCTAGGACGTTCCCGTCTTTGTAGACGAGGTCGCGGTACTGTGGCATGACTTCGACGTGGAGAGCGAGTGGTGGTTTCTCCAGGAGGAGACCGTCGACGAACTCCTGTCCGCGGTTCGCGTCGTCCTCCTCGACGCCTTCCGCGACGACCTCGCGGAGTTTGAGATGCTGTTCGTAGAACGGAGAGTATCCGTTCGCCCCGTTCACACCGGCTTTCCATTTCGAGGTCGTCAGGAGGAGGGCGAAACGACCGTCAGGAAGCCACTCCGCGGAAAAGTCAGCGTCGAGGAGGTGGGGTTCCTGTTCGTAATCGCCCACGTGCTCGCGCCAGTACGTGACTGCGCGGTCGTACAGCGTATCGCGGTCTCCCGGACGCTCGTCCTCGCGGCTGGGCGCGAGGTCGTTCAGGACGTTTTGCACAGCGGCCCCATGTTCGACCGGTTCCGGGAACGTCGAGGAGGTACGGCTGACCGGGAGGCTGTCGCCCTCCGGGTTCGTGTCGGTACTCATTCCGCTTCGCCTCCCTCAGATTCGATGAGAGGAACGTCGGGCCACACCTCGACAAGGTGCTCGTCAGTGTACGATTCTGACTTGACGGCCTCGGACGCCTTCTCGCTGGAACGGTACGCCCGCGCTGGATTCCCGTCCTCGTCGAGGAGAACGTACAGGTGCGTTTCGACCGGGTCCGTCACTCCGACCCCTCCAGTTCGTCGCTGTCGACCTTCTGAATCACGTCGTCGACGACGCGGGCGATAACCTCTCCGTGACACAGCGGGCCGTCCTCATCGAGACGCTGGCACCAACAGCCGAGTACCTTCCCACGACAGCGTTCGACGAGTTCGCGACGGAGTTCTGGACGCTCCTCCAGTTCGGTCAGGAGGGCGTGGGTGAACATGGCGACGGACTCCTGTCGGCCGAACACTTCGACGGGGTACGGGTTCCCCAGCCACCCGGCTGCCCCGGATTCGTCGACGGACAGAAAGTCGTGCTCCCCGCCGTCTCCGTGGCGGCCGATATACACGTCCGTCTCGTCGTGCTGACAGTGACCGACGCGGGTTCGCTGTTCGTCGTCGCCCGGCTCGTCCTCGTCCTCGTCCGCGCCGCCGGCCTCGGCGTCGATCTCCTCGACGCCGTCCACCTGAAGCGCGTCGACGTGTCGACCCGCGGGCGCGAGGTCGTCGCGACGGACGGGAACGTAGCGCGGGTAGTCGGTGAAACTGACCTCGACGCCCACGAACTCGTCACTCCAGCCGGCGGCCTCCGGGCCGCGGCACGTCTCGGGGACGACGACCTCGGCGTGCGGGGAGTCGAATCCGTACGCACGGACGGAGGAGACGCCCGCGTTCGACAGCGCCCCTTTCAGGGTCGCGTCAGCGAGCGAGGCGACGGCGATCTCTATCTCTCCCTCCGTGTACTCTATCGGGTTGTGTGTGACGGGACAGGCGACACGGCCGTCCTCGTCTTTCACCTTCAGGCGCGGGCGGTCGAACCGCTCGACGCCGAAGTCCTGGAGGCTCACTGGTCGACACCTCCGTCAGAAAGTGTTTCAGAGACGTTTCGGCCCCGATTCCGATTCGGTTGATCCGCCGGGTCGGGGTACTTGACCTCCCGTCCGGCGGCGCTTCCGGACTGGATACGCGGGCGCGAATCGCACGCGAGACACCGGTGAGCAACGTTATCCTCGTCCCCGAGGGTTCGCCGGAAGTCGTCGGAGACGTGGGTGCCACAGAACTGGCACTCAGAAGGATTCGATTCGGGGTCGAGGGGAATCAAATCCACCACCCCCTCGCCGTCGGGCGGCACTTCCGCTCTAAGTCATGGAGTCGAACGGAAGTAGGATGGGACCGCCGTGATTCGAACACGGGTCCAACGCACCCCATGCGCAGAGGATACCACTACCCCACGGTCCCGCGTTTCGAGCGAGGACCGTGGTCGGGTTAAGCGTGTCGCTTTGCGCTAGACGAGCACCCGCTCCAGATCGACGACGACGCCCGAATCGGCGTTTGGATCGCCGACGAGTCGACCCAGACACACTGCCGACCCGTTCGGCGTGACACAGGCGACGAGGGCGTCCTCGTCGGCCGGATCGGCGTCGACGGTTTCACCGGCGCTTCGAGGCGTCGGTGACGCCTCGCTGTCGATGACGCCGGGGGCGTACACCGGCGCCCCCGTCGCTACCTGTTCGGCGGCGCTCGGGGCGATGGTCACCGCCGGGAGGTCCTCCAGAATCCGCTCGGCAGGGGCGACGATCTCCCGAATCGGCTCCTCGTCGCCCTCCTCGGCGAATGCGAGGGCGTCGGACAGATCGTG
Organism: Haloplanus aerogenes; assembly: GCF_003856835.1. Lineage (NCBI taxonomy): Archaea > Methanobacteriati > Methanobacteriota > Halobacteria > Halobacteriales > Haloferacaceae > Haloplanus > Haloplanus aerogenes. Next base: position 3,170,052 of record NZ_CP034145.1, on the reverse strand, counting down.
GAGCGTCACGAGATCCCGATCGTCGAAGGGGTCGGTCGCAGTCCGGCGGAGGTCGCCCATGTGTGCCCCCGTCCCGAGTGCGAGGCCGAGGTCGTGACACAGTTTGCGGATGTAGGTGCCGCTCTCACACTCGATCCGGAGGAGGACCTGTCGGTCGCGGGTTTCGAGGGCAGTCAGATCGTGAATCGTCCGGGTACGGAGTCGACGAGCGACGGCGCTCTTGCGCGGCGGTTTCTGGTAGATCTCGCCTTCGAATTCGGCGAGGACGCTGTCGAGGTCGGCGGGCGGGCGCCCGTGGAGTTCGAGGACGGCGACGTACTCCTTGCGGCCCTCCAGAAAGACGGGCGCGAGGCGGGTGGCGTCGCCGAGCATGACCGGCAGACAGCCCGTCACTTTCGGGTCGAGCGTGCCGGCGTGGGCCGCGCGGTCGACGTCCGCGAGGTCGCGCACCCATCCGGCAACTTGGTGGGCGGAGGGGCCGGGCGGCTTGTCGAGGTTGACGACGCCGAACGAGAGCAGCGCCGCGAGCGAGCGGGTTCCAGGGGGATCGCGAAGGTGAGTCACAGGTCGAGACTGTCGAGGTCGACACCGTTGATGGTGTAGCGGCCCTCGTCGACCGCGGGATCGTAACGCTCGATGGCGGTCGTGAGGATCGCCAGTACGTCCGGGGCGGTCCACCGCGCCGTGTTCACGACGAGGTCGTAGATGGAGAGGTCGTCGATGGGAATCTCGTAGTAGTCGCTGTAGCGTTTCCGCTCGCTTCGCTCGCGGCGGAGCGTCTCCTCGCGTGCCCGTTCGATCGACTTCTCTTCGCGGTCGGCGATGCGGGCGGCCCGGACGTTGACCGGGGCGTCCAGCCAGAGTCGGAAGTCGGCGTCGGGTGCGAGCCAGCCGGCGAGTCGGGATTCGAGGACGAGACCGTCGCGGTCCCGGGCGATCTCGTACAGGCGCTGATCGAGGTCGCGGTCGATCCGCTCGTCCTCCTCGGCGAGTTCGTTGAACTCGACGGGCGTGTAGCCCCGTTCGGTGGCGAGTTCGCGAAAGATGTCGCCGCCGCTTACGTGCTCCAGATCGAGCGCCTCCGCGAGACCGGCGGCGGTGGTGCTCTTCCCACTGCCCGCCGGTCCGGACACGGTGAGTAACATACCGCCACTCATGGGGGCCGACTAAAAGAGCGTGTCCACTTCTATCCGGTCGGGCTGATGTCGATGTTCAGCCCCTTGCGGATGATCTGTGTGAACCCCATCGAGCAGAGGAAGTACCAGACAATCCACACCTGAATCGGGCCGAGCACCTGATCGGTCCACGCCTTCTCGCCCGCGAAGGGGAGAACGAGCGGTTCGAGATTGAAGATCGGCGTCGCGTTCGCTCCGATACCGACGCCCCAGTACATCCACAGGAAGACCGGAATCGTGAGGAACATGATCCACACCATCGGGCGGAACTGCTCTTTGAACATGCCCATCTGGTCGCCCATGGCCTCCATCTGCTCCTCCTGAATGCGGTCGAGGGCCTCGTCGTCGCCGCGCTCTTTCGCTTCCTTGCGTTTCTCCTGAATCTCCTGCATCTTCTCCTGATACTCGCCCATCATCTCCGTGTCCATCAGGTTCGCCTGCAGGAGCGTCGAGTACAGCCCGGTCACGACTGCGAGGATCATGACGACGGCGTAGAACGGGAGCGCCGAGTTCAGGGGGCCGAGGAACACGTTCATCGCGTTGCCGATGATGTTGCGCATCGGCGCCCACGAGTAGCCCGCAAAGAGGGCGATACTGACGACCGCCGCGCCCTTGTCCCACATCGACCACGAGGACTCGGTCTCGTCGCTGTCGGTCGACGATGACGAGGTAGCCGTCGCGGTCCCCGCGTCCGCTGTACCGTTTTCGAGGGCGTCGCGGGTCGCCTCGGCGTCCGCCAGTTCGAATCCGGCGTCGCCGTCGACCAGTACGCCCGTCTCGATGAGGCGGCCCCATTGTCCGCTCGATAAGTCGTCGCGGACGTCGACCCACTTGACCTCACCGTCCTCCGCGTGGTCCAGGACTGTCCGGACGACCGACTCCATCCCCGCGTCTTCGGAGACGAGGTCTCGCACCTTCTGCTCGATCCGTGCCATTGACGTGGAGTAACCCCCCAGCAGTTATGAAGCTTTTACTCTGTCGCCGCTTCGACTTCCCCGCGAATCGCCTCGAACACGTCGTCCGGCGTGCCCTCGCCGTCGACTTCGACGAGGGTCCCCTCGTCGCGGTAGTGTTCGACGACGGGTTCGGTGTTCTCCTCGTACACGCGGAGGCGTTCGCGGACGGTGTCCTCCGTGTCGTCGTCGCGCTGGATCAGGTCGCCGCCACACTCGTCGCAGACGCCCTCCTCTTCCGGCGGGCTGAACTCGACGTGGTAGTTGGCGCCACACTCGTCACAGACGCGGCGACCGGTGAGACGGTCGACGAGTTCCTCCTCGCTCACGTCGAGGAAGACGACGACGTCGAGGTCGGTGATCTCCGAGAGGTACTCGGCCTGATCGAGGTTGCGGGGGTAGCCGTCGAGAACGTAGCCGTCGGCCTCGGAGAGCGCCGTCTTGACGATTTCGTTGACGACTTCGTCGGGGACGAGTTCGCCGGCCTCCATGTACGCTCGCGGCGTGTCGTACTCGGTGTCCATGTGGCTGATGTCCATATCTTTGTTCGCGCGGAGCGCGTCACCCGTCGTGACGTGTTCGATGTCGAACGTCTCCGCGAGGCGCTTGCTCTGGGTTCCTTTGCCCGCTCCCGGTGCGCCGAGCAACAGCACATGAGGATCGCTCATACAGGAACCTCCCCCTCCGACTATAAATTAGTGAAGAAACCGCCGCGATATTGTCGGCATCCAAACCGCCGATACCGCCTATCTGTGGTCCGGTGCCGTGTTTCGATTATCGACTGACGCTCGGGAGATTCACGCCAACTCGTGAATGTTCTCGACGACGGCGTCGGCGTACTCGCTCGTGGCGAGTTTCGTGCCGCCCTCGATCTGTCGGTGGAGGTCGTAGGTGACCTTGCCCGACGAAATCGTCTCCTCGACGGCGTCGCGGACGAGGGTGGCGGCGTCCTCCCAGCCCAGCTGTTCGAGCATGATCCGACCCGAGAGGATCATCGCGGTCGGGTTGACTTTGTCCTCGCCGGCGTACTTCGGTGCGGACCCGTGGACGGGTTCGGCGAGACAGGCTCCTTCGCCGAGATTCGCGCCGGGCGCGATGCCGAGGCCGCCGATCTGGGCGCCCGCGGCGTCCGAGAGGTAGTCGCCGTTGAGGTTCGGCATCGCCAGCACGTCGTACTGCTCGGTCCGGGTGAGCAACTGCTGGAGCATGTTGTCCGCGATGCGGTCCTTGACGACCACCACGTCCTCGGGCGCCTCGCCGTCGTACTCGTCCCAGAGAACGTCCTCCGTGATGACTTCGTCGCCGTACTCCTCCTCGGCGAGTTCGTAGCCCCAGTCGCGGAAGGCCGCCTCGGTGAACTTCATGATGTTGCCCTTGTGGACGAGCGTCACCGAATCGCGGTCGTTGCGGAGGGCGTAGTCGATGGCCTGCCGGATCAGGCGCTTGCTCCCGAACTCCGAGATGGGCTTGATGCCGATGCCGACGGGGCCGTCGTGGATGATGCCGGTCTTGCCCATCTCGTCTTCGATGAACTCGCGGACGCGTTCGACCTCGTCGGTCCCCGCTTCCCACTCGATGCCCGCGTACACGTCCTCGGTGTTCTCCCGGAAGTTGACCATGTCCATCTTCTCGGGGTTGGTGACGGGCGAGGGGACGCCGTCGAGGTAGTAGGTCGGGCGCATGTTCGCGTAGAGGTCGAGTTTCTTCCGGAGGGCGACGTTCAGCGACCGGAAGCCGCTCCCGACTGGCGTCGTCAGCGGCCCCTTGATCGCGACGCGGTGTTCGCGAATCGCCTCGACGGTCTCCTCGGGCAGGTTCTCGTCGTAGCGTTCGCGCGCCGACTCGCCGGCGTAGAGGCGCATCCAGTGGATCGAGCGACCGGTCGCTTCCGCGGCGACCTCCAGCACTTGCTGGGCGGCCGGGCTCACGTCCTTCCCGATGCCGTCCCCGTAGATGATCGGGATGATCGGATTCGACGGTACGTCGAGTTCGCCGTCCTCGTCGACGGTGATACGTTCGCCGTCGGCGGGGACCTCGACCTTGTCGTAGCTCATATCGTCGGCGAATTCGCCGACCACCGTGAAAGACCTGCCGTTATCGCCGACAGGCCGCCACGACGCTTTTCCGCCGCCTTCCCCTCTGTCCGGTATGCGTGTCATCGTCCACGGCGGCGCCGGATCGGGCACCGGTGCCGGCCGTCCGACACCCGCGCGACAGGCCGTCCTCGACGCCGCGGCACGCGACGGCGCAGCGGCGGGGACGCCGCTCGATGCCGTCGAGTCCGCGCTTCGCCGTCTGGAGACCGACGAGCGCTTCAACGCCGGCCGTGGCGGCGCCGTCCAGTCCGATGGCGTCGTCCGCGTCGACGCCGGCTGTATGTCTCAGGATCGGACCGTCGGTGCCGTCGCCGCCGTCCCCGGCGTCGAACACGCCGTCAGCGCCGCGCGGGTCGTCGCCGAGGAGACGCCCCACGTCTGTGTCGCCGGCCGGGAAGCAGCGGCGCTCGCGGCCGACTTCGGCGTCGCGACTGGCGTCGACCTGACGACCGCCCGGACCCGCGAGCGGTTCGCGGACGCCGATCCACTCGTGGCGCGTGGCGCCACGCACTCGCCCCGAACCCACCTCGACTGGCTCCGCGACCGGTTCGGGCGCGATGGCGACCACGACCACGACACCGTCGGCGTCGTCGCGGGGGGAGAGGGGCGGTTCGTCGCCGCCACCTCGACCGCCGGCCGCTGGTTCGCCCTCGCCGGCCGCGTCGGCGACGTGCCACAGGTCGGCGCCGGCTTCTTCGCCACCTCCGCCGGCGGCGCCAGCGCCACCGGCGCGGGTGAGGACATCGCGCGCGTCACGCTCTCCCGGCGGGCAGTCGATCATCTCGACGACGGGGTGTCGGCCGACCGGGCCGCGACGCTCGCCATCGCGGAGTTCGAGGAGTTGACCGACTCGACCGCCGGCGTCGTCGTCTGTGGGCCGGACGGCGTCGGGTCGGCGACCAACGCATCGATGCAGGTGGCCGTGGCGGAGAACTAGTCGGCCGCGATCGTGCGCCGCGGCGTGACGAACTTCCGGGCGGGGCGTTCCTGTACCGTCCGGTCCGGGTTGACGCGCACGAAGCGGTCGTTCGTCCAGTCGTAGGCGGTGAGTTCACCGCCGTAGACACACCCGGTGTCGAGGCCGACGGCGTGTTCGCGGACGACGGGCGCCGAGAGCGGCGTGTGGCCGAAGAAGACGCGATGATCGCCCGCGTACTCGTCGTACCAGAACGGGGGTTCGTAGTCGCCGCCGTCGAGTTCGCGTACGTTCTCGAAGTCGTCGACGGTGTGCTGAATCAGGGACTTCCGCGGATCGACGCCGGCGTGGACCACCAGCGCGCCGTCCCAGTGGATCGCCACCGGGAGTTCGGCGATCCACGCGAGGTCGTCGTCGTCGAGCGAGTCCAGCGACTTCTCGCCGCGCAGGAGTTTCTCCTCGTTGTTGCCCCGAACCGACACGAAGTTGGGACGCGACCGGACGAGATCGATCACACCGGCGCTGTCGGGCCCTTTCCGCACGAGGTCGCCGACGAAGACGACGAGGTCGTCGTCGGCGGGGTCGAGGCGGTCGAGTAGTTGCTCTAGCTCCCGTAGACACCCGTGTACGTCGCCGACGACGTAGATGTTCGCCCACGCGTCGGCGTCGACGTGGTGATGCTCGTCGCCGAGCGCGAGATCGAGGCTGGCGTCGAGCGCGTCGGTCCGGATCATTGTCTGTCCGTGACTGGGTCGTCGCCCATAAAGCGCGCTAAGTGGCGTCCCTATGTCTATATAGCTCGTCCGAGTCGGTACGTAGTCGTCGCGGGTGGCCGGTTCGTGCCCGTGGATGCCGCAACCTCTTTCCCCGGCTCACGCCAAGGGCGTCCATGAGCGTAGGACCCCTCGACGAGGAGACTGTCGAGAAGTATCGCCAGGCCGGCGAGGCGTTGCGGACCGTCCTCGACGAGGCGGCCGAGATGATCGAACCCGGTGTGACCCAGCTAGAGGTGGCGGAACACGCCGAGTCGCGGATCGACGAACTCGCGGACGGCCCGGCCTTCCCCGTCAACATCAGCATCGACGAGGAGGCCAGCCACTCCACGCCCGCCCGCGACGACGACACCGAGTTCGGCGAGGAGATGGTCTGTCTCGACGTCGGTGTCCACGTCGACGGCTACATCGCCGACGCCGCGACGACGGTCGACCTCTCGGGCAACCCGGAGATGGTCGAAGCGGCCGAGGAGGCACTGGACGTGGCCATCGACGCCGTCGCACCCGGCGTCGACACCGGCTACATCGGTGGCGAGATCGAGGACGTGATCCGGGGATACGGCTACACGCCAGTCCTCAACCTCTCGGGCCACGGTGTCGAGCAGTGGGACGCCCACACGGGCCCCTCCATCCCCAACCGCGGCGTCGATCACGGGTCGGAACTGCAGGTCGGTGACGTGATCGCCATCGAACCGTTCGCCACCGACGGCCGCGGCAAGGTGAGCGAGGGGAGCAAAGAGGAGATTTTCGGGCTCGAACGCGAGCGCTCCGTCCGCAACCGGCAGGCCCGGCAGGTGCTCGAACAGGTCACCGAGGAGTACCGCACGCTCCCCTTCGCCGCCCGGTGGATCGACGTGCCCCGCGCCGAGATGGCGCTCCGACGGCTCAAACAACAGGACGTGATTCACGGCTACCCCGTGCTGAAAGAGGAGGAGGGGTGTCTGGTCAGTCAGGCCGAACACACCCTCATCGTCACCGAAGACGGGTGTGAAGTCACGACTGCGTAGTCTTCCGTCCGCCGTCGAGAGGGGAAGAGTGTCAATACCGTCGTCGGGGCTGACGCGACGCTAGGCGTCGTTCATCCGCTGGATCGACTCCGCTTCACAGACGTCACAGACTGCGACCCGGTAAGGCTCGCGCGAAAACGCCGCGTTCGCGGACGCGGGGTTCTCCGTTCGGATCTCTACCCGGACCGCGTGCCTGGTTTCCCGGCCACAGTCGGGACACAGTTCGAGGTTGGTGTCTGGGTTGGGTCGCTTCGCCTTCATCGATCTTCCATACCGACGCTGTTCGCATAAGCCCGGCAGTCGGTTAACCCGGATTAAACCCGGTTAATCCGGGCTCAGCCGGGTTCTCAGCCGTGAGAACCATTATCGTCTGACGCGCGTCAGCCGACAGTATAAACCGCTGGGCATCCCCCCGACGATATGGAGCAACTGTTCGCCCCGTGGCGGATCGAGTGGGTGACCCGCGACGACGCGGAGGACGACGTGGAGGGGTGTCCGTTCTGTGTCCTCCCCGACCGCGACGACGACCGGGCGAGTCGCATCGTCGCGCGGAGCGATCACGCGTTCGTCATCCTGAACAACTACCCGTACAACCCCGGTCACGCGATGGTCATCCCCTACGAACACGAAGGGGACTACCGCGCGCTCGACGACGACGTACTGCTGGATCACGCTCGCCTCAAGCAACGGGCGTTCGATGCCATGGATCGGGCCTTCCAGCCCGACGCCTACAACGCCGGTCTCAACCTCGGCGGCGGCGCTTCCGGTGGCTCCATCGACGACCACCTGCACACCCACGTCGTCCCCCGGTGGGAGGGAGACACCAACTTCATGCCCGTCGTCTCGGACACGAAAGTCATCGTCGAGGCCGTCGAGGACACCTACGACCGCCTCCACGACGCCTTCGCCGCCGATCCCGACGCGACCGTCCCCGACGACGACTGCGCCGTTCGACTCCAGTTTTAGACTGAGTCAAAAACTGGCTTCCACCTGCCTAATGACACCGCTTATGTGGGTTTAGGTGCTGTATAAGGATATGAGCGAGGACCGCGATTCGTTCCTGAAGGCGTCGTGGGTCAACGTCGCCTCGAACGTCCTCAAAATCGTCGTCGAGGGTGTTCTCGGCGTCACCTTCGGCAGCCTCGCGCTCATGGCCGACGCCGCCCACTCCGTCGCGGACCTCCTCGCCAGTGCCGTCGTCCTCGTCTGGGGTCGGTTCGTCTACGACGACCCCGACGCCTCCCACCCCCATGGCCACGACCGGTTCGAGCCCCTCGCCGCCCTCTTCGTCGGTGGCGTCCTCATCCTCCTCGGTCTGAAACTCCTCTACGACGCCGGACACGGTCTCCTCACCGGCCCGAGCGCTGAGTACAGCGTGATCCTCGTCGCCGGCCTCCTCGTCGCCCTCGTCGTCCGTTATGCCTGTTACTGGTACACCGTCCGCGTCAACCGCGAGGTGGGGTCGCCCAGCCTGCGCGCACTGGCCGCCGACAGCAAGAACGACATCTACACCACGCTCGCCGCCTTCGCCGGCGTCGTCGGCATGGCCTTCGGCTACCCCATCTTCGACCCGCTGGCCGGTGGCGTGGTGAGCCTCCTCGTCATCTACCAGGGCGTCGACATCTCGCGGGAGAACATCCGCTACCTCTCCGACGGCGCGCCGCCAGCCGACGAACGCGGGCGTATCGAGGCCGCCATCCGCTCGCACCCCGAGGTCCACGGCCTCCACGACTTCGTCGCCTACTACTCCGGGCACGTCATCGAGGTGGAGTTCCACGCCGAGGTGGACGGCGACCTCTCTCTGGCCGAGGCCCACGACCTCGAAACCGAACTCCGCCAGCGGGTGCGGGAGATCGAACCCGTCTCCGACGTGCACGTCCACCTCGACCCCGCCGGGCTGGGCGAGTGGAAAGACGCCACCGACCGGTCGTCGGCGTCGATGACGGCGCGCTAGTCGAGGATGTCGCGCATCCACGCGTACTGCTCGCGGAGCGTCCGCTTCCCGGCGTCGGTGAGGCGGTATCGGTCGTGGAGGCCGTCGGCCCACTGGTCGAGATATCCCGCGTCAGTCAGCGCGTCCAGTGCCCCGTAGAACGTCTTCGGCTCGATCCGGTCGTCGTACCGTGATTCGAGCGCTGCCTTGCACTCCTGAGCCGTCGGTTCGTCGGCGCCGGCGACGACGACGCAGATGTCACGCCGGAGTCCGCTTCGGAGCCACTTGCCGCTCATGTCGGTCGACCGAACGCGTACATCGTCTCGTGGCCCGTGATTTCGACCTCCAGCATGTCGCCCGGTTCGATCCCGTGGTCGTCGGCGTGCTGGACGATCACCTGCCGGTAGGCGCCGTCGCGGCACTTCACGGAGTCGCCGGTTCCCGGTCGCACCGCGAGCACCTCGCGGCGCGTGCCCACCATCGATTCGTGGACCTCGCCCACGACATCCCGCTTCAACTCGGACATCGCCTTCGAGCGCTCCTTCTTGATCGTTCCGCCGAGGCCTTTCATCTCCGCGGCGTCCGTCCCCGGCCGCTTCGAGAAGCGGGTGACGTTGATCTTCTCCGGGCGCACCCGGCGGAGGAGGTCCATGCTCCGTTCGTGGTCCGCGTCCGTCTCGGTGGGGAAGCCGACGATGAAGTCAGTCGAGAGCGTCCACTCATCGAGGCGGTCGTCGAACGTCTCCACGACCTCCAGAAACTCCTCGACCTGGTGCTGGCGGCGCATGTCGCCGAGTACGTCGTTCGACCCCGACTGCACCGGGGCGTGCAGGAAGTTGTAGAGCTTCTCGTTTTCCGCGAACACGTCCGCTAGCTCCTCGCGGATGCCGTGGACGCCCTTGGGATTCGCCATCCCCACGCGCACCCGGAAGTCGCCCTCGATGTCGCAGATGCGGTCGAGCAGGACGTGGAGCTTTCGTTCCCCCTCGTCCCAGCCGTAGACGCCGGTATCCTGTCCGGTGATGCGGATCTCCTTCGCGCCGGCGTGGACGAGCGCCCGCGCCTTCTCGACGTTCTCCTCGACCGGCGGGGAGTCGATTTTCCCCGTCGCGCGCTTCGTGATGCAGTACGAACAGTCGCTCATACAGCCGCGGGCGATGGGAAGGATGCCGATCACGCCGTCGAGGACGGGGTCGGTGTCGGGCGTCGTCGTCGGGCACTCGCCGTTCATCGCCGCCTCGGGCACCTCGTCCCAGTGGACGACCTGGGCGTCGATGCCCGCCTCGACGAACTCCTCGCCCTGCGCCAGCGCCATACAGCCCGTGACGACGAGGTCGCCCGTCTCCGCCTGCAACTCCTCGGCCCGGCGGAGCATGTTGCGCTCCGTCTTCTCGACGACGGTACAGGTGTTGAGGATGGCCACGTCGGCGTCCGCGGGCCCGTCGGCGGGGTGGTGGCCGCCGTCGCGGAGCCGTCGCTCGATGGTCCGGCTCTCGCCGCGGTTGGCCGTACACCCGTACGTCTCGATGTGATAGCGGGCCATTCGGTTACCGGCGGTAACGTGTGCGCGGAGAAAAGCGCGACGGTCCGGCAGCGGCGTCCGTCATCCCGGCCGGAGGACCCGCCACACGATTCCGGGGCGGAACAGCGAGGTAGGCGGTCGCTCCATCATCTGCACGCGGAAGAAGGCGTCGGCCAGAACGCCGTCGGTGTGCGCTCGGCGGAGCAGGCGCGCCAGATACCGGTTCAGGACGCCCACCCCCCGCGGTTTCGGTCCCTTGGTGTCCGGGAATCGATGGTCGGCGCCGACGGCCATGTTCCACGCGAGGTCGACAGTCTCCGCGGCTCGGTCGAAGAATCGCGCCGCGAGGTCCTCACGGCCCCCCGCCGAGAGCGCGTGATGGAGATGCAGCGCGTCGAGGGCGGCGACCGACATCCCCTGTGCGTAGATCGGGTTGAAACTGGCGAGGGCGTCACCGACGACGACCAGATTGTCGGGGAACCGCTCGAGCCGTTCGTAGCGATACCGCCGGTTGGACGCGAACCGATACCGGGAGACACTGCCGTCGGCCAGCGGGTGATCGTCGAGGATTCGGGCCGGTTCGGGAATCGGGAGGTTCGCCGCGAAGTCGACGACGCCCGACGCGTCGGCCGGCGAGGTGTCGCCGTGGACCCCGAAGACCGTCATCAACCACCGGTCGTCCTCGACGGGAAGCATCCCGATCCCGCGGGCCTCTGGCGGCGAGGGCGTCACGACGAACGCTCGGCGGTCGTCGGCCGGCCGCCGGACGAAGGCAGTGCTGTAGGTCAGGTCGACGGTCACCTCGTCGACGGCGGGCGGCGTGTAGCCGTGTGCGTCGAGCCACGTGGGCGTCCGACTCGTGCGCCCGGTGGCGTCGACGACCAGATCCGCAGCGAGTTCGTCACGGCCCGTCTCGTCGTGGATTGCGACGCCCGCCACGGTCGTCTCCGTCTCGTCGAGGAGGTAGTCGGTGACCCGACAGTTTGACCGGATGCGGACGCCGTCGAATGCGGCGACGTGGCGCCGGAGCGTTCGCTCGTAGAGCGGTCGCGTCGCACAGTACAGCGGGACGCGGCGTGGGCCGTCGGCCAGACGCCCCCCTTCGGCGTAGAAGCACACGTCCCGTGTCCCGTCGATGAGGGCCCCGCCGCTCGCGAGTACGTCGGCGCCGAAACCGGGACAGAGGTCGTCCAGCGTGACCTGCCCGGCCACGAGTAGCACGTGGATGTGACCGGACTGCGGGACGCCGCGCCGGGCGACCGGGTCGTCGGGCAGGGTATCCCGGTCGACGACCGTGACGGTATCGAACCCGTCTGCCAGGACGCACGCGGCCGACAGGCCGGCCACGCCCGCCCCCACCACCACTGCGTGCGCTCCCAACTGCGGCGTCCGACTGCCGGCGTATCGCGGGACGGTCGTCAGCGTCACGGCGCGCACGAACCTCCCCGTCGACTTCGGGCGGAGATACGTTAGTTGTTGGCATTGCACACGGCGTGTCGCGCCGTACCAACCGTAGCGTCTTTCTTCCCGCCACACGAACGACGGTGTCGATGCCCTCCAGACGCCGCGTGCTCGCGAGTCTCGGCCTCCTCGCCACGGGTGGCTGTCTCGGTCATGACAGCGACGCCGACCCCGCCGCGACCGACAGTCAGACAGACTGGCCGCTCCCCGACTGCGACGCCGGCGGCACGAGCTACGTCCCCGATTCCGTCGGCCCGCGCTCGGACGCCAGTGAACGCTGGCGCCGGACCGTCCCCCAGCCGACCGGCCGTCCCGTCGTCGCTGGCGACCGGGTCTACCTCCCGACGCTCGGTGGCCTCCGAACGTTCGCCCTCGACGGGTCGCCGGGCTGGACGCTCGCGCCCGCCGAGGATCGATCGACGACGTGGATGACCGGCCCCGCCGTCCACGACGGCACCGCCTACGTCGGCACCGACGACGACCGGAGCCTCCTCGCGCTCTCCACCGCGGACGGAAGCGAGCAGTGGCGGACTGCCGTGGGCGACGTGTCCGTCGCGCCCGTCCCCGACCACGACTGGGAGTCGGTGTTCGTCGGGACGCGTGACGGCACTGTCGCCCGCATCGACGCCGCGGACGGGACGGTGCGGTGGACCGCCTCGGTGTTCGGCGCGGTCACGTCGCTCGCGACGAGTCGGGACATCGCCTACGTCGGCACCGAGGCGGGCGAGGTGTACGCGCTTTTTGATGCGAAGGGACTGTGGCGCCGGAAACTCCCCGGGAGCGTCGTCGACGTGGCCCTCGGGAACGGCGGCCCCGTCTACGCGACGACGTTCGGCGGCGGCACGTTCGAACTCGCGGACGGCCTCCACGCGGGGCGGACGCGCTGGCACGTCGAATCCGGCCCCGCCAAGGACTCGCTCGTCCTCACCGACGACACCGTCTACGGCGCCGACGGCGGCGGCCTCGTGGCGATGAGTCGGCACGGCGAGGGTCGGCAGTGGTCGGTCGACGGGTCGTTCGCGGCGGGGATGGCCGGCGCCGGCGACACGCTCTACGTCGGCGGCGAGAACGGCGTGTCCGCCTACCGGATGGGCGGCGGCATCGGCCTCGGCGACGTGCGCTTCGACGCCCGGCGCTGGCACCTCGACGTGGGCGGGTCGGTCGTGCGCGGCCTCGCCGTCGCCGACGACGCCCTCTTCGTCCCCGTGAGCGGTACCTCGGCGTCGGAGGCGGCGTTCGTGGCGCTCAGTTGAACCCCTCGACCAGTTCGACGCCTGCCGACGCGCCGATGCGCGTCGCGCCGGCGTCCAGCATCGCTCTCGCCGCCTCGGCGGTGCCGATGCCTCCACTCGCTTTCACCGGCAGATACTCCGCGAGGAGCTCTACGTCCTCGACGGTCGCGGGGCCGGCAAAGCCCGTCCCCGTCTTCAGGTAGTCGGCGTCCGCTTCCACCGCCGCCTCCCCCGCACGGCGTTTCTCGTCCTCGGTCAGCAGGGGTGCCTCGACGATGACCTTCACCGGCACGGGCACCGCGGCGACGAGTTCGGCCAGTTCGTCGACCACCGCCCGATCCTCGCCGGCCTTCACCCGCCCGACGTTCAGCACCACGTCGAGTTCGTCGGCGCCGTCCTCCCACGCCTCGACCGCCTCCTCGCGTTTCACCTCGGGGTCGTGTTGCCCGTGCGGGAAGCCGACCACCGTCATCACCGTGACCGCGGGCGCCTCGTCGACCACTTCGGCCACGTAACACGGCGGAACACACGCGTTCAGACCGTAGTCGGCCGCCTCCCGGACGATCCGACTGGCGTCGGCCGGCGTCGTCTCCGGCCCGAGGACGGTGTGATCGATGCGCGCGGCGAAATCGGCTCGGTCCATGTCACCGCTTCACGTCGTCGGAGCGTAAGGCTTTCCCGCCGACTCTGCGCTTTTCAGCTATGGCCGTCCTCCCCGAGGGCTTCGCGCTCCCGCCGCTCCCCTACCTGCTCGCCCTCCTCGTCGGCCTCGGCGCCGTCGCCGCGCTCCTCTATCGCCGCCGGCCGGCCGTCACCGAGTCGACGATCCTCGCGTTCGCGCCGTGGATGATGCTCGGCTCCGCCCTTCACGTCCTCTACGTTCTCGACGCCCTCCCCGCCGTCGTCCGGCCGCTGACCGGCACGCCGGCCGTCTACCTCACCGTCGCCGTCGTCGCCGGGGCGACGTGGATCGGTGCCGACGCCGCCCCCTTCCGCGAGACGCACCGCTTTCTCGCCGCGGTCGGCGTCGTCGCCCTCGTCCCCGTCGTCGCCGCGGCCCTCGGCGTCGGCGCCGGTCGCCGGTCGCTCCGTCTCCTTCCATCCATCGCGATCCTCGTCGGTGCCGCCGTCGTCACCGGGGCGACGTGGCTCCTGCTCCGCCGACTGCGCCCCGAAGTGGCTCTGACCGGTCGCGTCGGCGCCCTCGCGGTCGCCGGCCACGCCCTCGACGCCGTCTCGACGGCGGTCGGGATCGACCTCCTCGGCTTCGGCGAGCGGACGCCGCTCTCGGCGCTCATCATCGAGTTCGCGGCCTCGCTCCCCACCGCGCCCCTGATCGGGAGCGGGTGGCTGTTCGTCCTCGTGAAACTCGCCGTCGTGGGGGTGGTGGTCGTCGCGCTGACCGAGACGGTGCGGGAGGCGCCGACGCAGGGTCGACTGATCCTCGGCTTCGTCGCTGCGGTGGGACTCGGCCCCGGCGCGCACAACGTGTTGCTGTTCGCCGTCGCCGGGTCACCGACCTAGCGCCGCCGAACCGCCCGGTAGCCGTAGTAAGCGCCGACCAGCCACAGAACTCCACCGACCAGTAGCCCGCCGTAGAACGCCGCCTCGCCGTACGCGAACGATGCGGAGTACCACGCCCGACTCACGAGGGAGACGAGGATGCTGACGGCGAAGCAGGTTATTGCGATACGAATCGTGTTCATGATCGTGCGCTCGGTCGGGTCACCCCCGCGTGACGAACCGCAACCGGTAGTCGTAGTACGTCCCGTCGTACCGCACCATTCCGGCGCCGGGGTCCTCGACGTACGCGTCCTTCTGTATGTTGCCGTCGAGGTAGGCGCGTGCGTGGAGCCCCGTCACCACCGTCCGGTACGCGTCGGAGTACGGGTGCGCCTCCTCGTAGCCCTCACCCTGTGCCTCCCGGAGGATGGACCGTGCCTTCCCAGAGAGGCGGTCACCCGAGAGGCGCGCGTCGACGAACTGCGCCCGGAGGATGGCCTCCATCCGCTCCGGCGAGTCGGCTACCGGCTCGACCGTCGCCCGGTAGACGGGTTCGTAGAACCGCTCGCGACTGACCTCGATTGCGTACACCGTCTCGCGGTAGGCGACGTGACTCGGCGCGTCGTCCCCGACCAGTCGACTCTCCTCGGCGTCGGCGTCGTCGCGGAAGACGAATCCACCGCGCTGGATCAGCCCCCACGGTGCGCCGCCGACGTTCCCCCGCGCCCGCGCCGCCATGTGGGCGACGTGGACGACCGTCCGGTCGGCCTCGGAGAGGTCGTCGGCCGCGACGGCCTCGGGTGCGTCGGACGCCTCCGCGTCCGCGACGGCCGACAGCCGAACCACCGGATGCGTGACGGACCGTTCGTTCACGACGACGTGCCCGAGGCGGTAGTACGTCCCCCCGTGGCGGGCGTATTTCGGGTCGTCGGGCCGGGAGCCGAAGGGCGTGCGGTACTGCGTCGTGTACGTTTCTCCCGCCAACGCCGCCGCGAAGGCCTCGCCGTCCCACGGTCGCTCGGTCTCCGCGAAATCGATCACGTAGCCCGAGCGGAGGGGGGTCGAGGCGTCCGAAAGGAGGAGCTGGAGGTGGCGGCTGTCGTTCTCGCCGCCGTCGAGAGTGCCATCGTCACCGCCGAGGGCGCCGAGACAGCCCGACAGCGAGAGGAGGCCGGCGGCCGCACCGGCCGCGAGGACCCGTCGTCGCGTCTGATCCATGGTGTCGGCTCGGCGCCCAGCGTGTTGGTTGCTTGGGTGACTCAAACGGACGGTTGAGCGATCTCACCGAGCCGAGACTGTTTTCTCCCCGGCGCGGCGTGGAGCTACTATGGCCATCCAGCCACACCTGCGGGTCGACGAGGACGACGTTCACGACGTGGCGCTCCTGCCCGGCGACCCGGGGCGAGTCGAACGGATCGCCGCGCAGTGTGACACCGTCGAAGAACTCGCCCACAACCGCGAGTACTACCTCGTCAACGCCGAGTACGACGGCGTCCCGCTCACCGTCTGTTCGACCGGCGTGGGGTCGCCCTCCGCGGCCATCGCGCTGGAGGAACTCGCGGCCGTCGGCGTCGAGACGGTCATTCGGCCGGGGACGACCGGCGCGCTCCAGTCGGATATCGAGATCGGTGACATGGTCGTCGCCACCGGCGCGGCGAAAGAGGAGGGGACGACCAAACGCTACGAGCGGGTGGAGTATCCCGCTGCCCCCGACTACGACGTGTTGCGAGCGCTCGTCGACGCCGCCGAGGCGAACGACGAGGCCGTCCACGTCGGCCCGATCGTCACCGACGACGCCTTCTACGCCGAGACGGACGAGTACGTCGCCGACTGGGAGGACGCCGGCTTGCTCGCGGTGGAGATGGAGGCGGCCGCGCTCTTCACCCTCGCTCGGCGGAAGGGCCTGCGCGCCGGTGCCATCTGCACCGTCGACGGCAACCTCGTCGAGGGCACGCAGAAAGGGAGCGGCGACGTGTCGGCAGACGAACTCCCGCCGAAGGCCCGCAACAACGTCGAGCGGATGATCGAACTGGCGTTAGACGCCGCCGCGACGCTCGGGTAAGCGAGGATGTTCGAGGGGGTGATCGCTCGACTCGTCGCCGTCGCCCGCCGAATGCGGCGACTCGAACGGCGCGAACTCGCCGCCTTCGGGCGCTGGCTCCAGCACACCGGCAACCTCCTCCACCTGACGGTGCTGGTGGCGGTCCCCCTGCTCATCGGACTGGTGACGCTCATCTCGAACGCGCTCACCGAACTCTCCTTCCTGCTCTTCCCGCCGCTGGCGTCGGGGGCGTACACGCTCTTTGCCGACCCCGAGGGGCGCTACGCCTCGCCCCGGAAGTTCGTCGTCGGCCTCGTCGTCGGCGCGTGCTGTGGGTGGGCGGCGCTCGGCCTCTCCGCGTGGGCGCCGTTCTTCCCCACCGCGGCCCCCGTCTCGCCCGCGAGCGCCGCGCTCTCCATCTTCCTCACCGGTGCCGCGACGTGGCTCCTCGACGTGGAGGAACCCGCCGCCTTCTCGACGGCGTTGCTCGTCCTCGTCACCGACGACGCCTCGCCCGAGGCGTACGTCACCAGCGTCGCCGTCTTCGGTGCCCTCGTCGCCGTGGTCTTCTCCCTCTGGCGCTCGCGCTTCTACGAACGCCGCGCGCAGTATCTCTACGACACGGCACAGGGTGACGATCACGTCCTCGTGCCGATGCGGGGGGATCACGACCGCGCGGAGACGACGGCGCTGTTCGGCGCGACGCTCGCCGCCGCCCACGACGCCGGGAAGGTGGTGTTGCTGGCGATTCTCGACGAATCGGCGGCCGATGCCGACGTCGACGCCAACGCCGACCCGGCGCTCGACGACGTCGCGACGGAGACGGCCGAACGTCTGGAGGCGACCGCGGAGACGGTCCGAACTCGTGCCGGCGTCCCCTGCGAGGTGGTGGTCGCCAGCGGCGCGCCCGTACCGACGACCGTCGAGACGGCGGCGAACACGAACTGCGACCTCGTGGTCACGCCCTACGAGGAAAAGCAGGGGTTGCTCTCGCCGTACGTTCGCGGCATCTTCGACAGCCGCTACGACACCATCGCCTTCCGGCCGACGACGGGCCGTCGCCGCTGGCGGCGCATTCTCGTGACCGTCGCTCGCCCCGGCGACACCGCCCACGCCATGCTCGATTTCGCCGCGCGACTGGCCGGCCGGAGCGGGACGCTGAGCGTCTGCACCTGTATCGACGCCGAAGTGGAGCGCCGGGGGGCGGAGACACGGCTGGCCGACCTCGCGGAGACGGTGGACGTGGACGTGGAGACGCGGGTGGCCCGGAGCCGGATCACCGACTTCATCGGCGCCAACGCCGACGCCTACGACCTGTTGCTCGTCGGATCGTCCGGCGAACGCTCGCGTGCCTCGCGGTTCGTCTCCCCGCCCACCTTCGAGCGGTTACACGACGTGGACTGCGACGTGGCGGTGATCGACCGCGGGCATCCCTAGATTTCGTCGAGCAAGCGATCCGCCACAGCCTCGGTGTCGACGTCCCGGCCCCCGAGCGCCGACTCGACGAGCAGGTGGCCGCCGATGCTCGCGGGGCTGATTACCGTGTCGGCGCCCGCACGCCGGAGTTTGGCCACGTTCTCGCGGTGGGTCGCCGCCGCGACGATGTGGATGTCTGGCGCGAGGTCACGCACCGTCAGGATGGCGAGGGCGTCCGCCGCGTCGTCGTTCGTCGCCGCGACGACGGCCCGCGCCTCCTCGACGTGGACGCGCCGAAGCGTCTCCTCGTCGCTCGTGTCGCCGGTGAGCGTGTCGATACCGCGTTCGCTCAGCCGTCGTGCCACGTCACCGTCCGGGACGAGGACGAGGAAGGGTGCTTTGCCGTCCAGTTCCTGAATGATCGCCTCGGTCAGGTCGCCGTGACCGAGGACGAGGATGTGATCGTCGAGCAAGTCGAGTTCTGATTGGGTCATCTTTCCGAGTGCCTTGACGAGTCGGGCTTCGATGGCGGGCGTCAGCAGGACACCGAGGGCGATGGCGAAACTCGCCGTCCCGACGACGAGCGCCGAGATACCGAACAGCCGAGCCACTGCCGTCTGGGGCGTGATGTCACCGTAGCCGACGGTGCTGGAGGTGACGATGGCGAAGTAGACGGCGTCGACCACCGTGTTGATCCCGCCGAACTCCTCGCGGAGGGCGTACGCGCCCGTCGTGATGTACACCTGCGAGCCGCCGAGAGCGAGGAGGGCGGCCAGTTGCGTGGCCGAGAAGTCGACCGAGCGGTCGAACCGACGGCGGTTGAGCGCGACGGCGGGCAGCGCGAGGACGGAGAGGACCACCAGCGGAATCGACGTTTCGCTCGCCTGCACCAGCCCCTGTCCGGCGGAGACGACGAGCAGGCAGATGGTCGAGTACCACGCGGCGCGAAGGCCTCGTCGGAGACCGAGCGCGCTCCCGAGCAGCAGAAAGCCGGTGAGCGTGCCGGTGAAGCCGGCGGTGGCGCGGGCTACCGGGGGGACGAAGGGGACGAGCGGTCGCCCCGTCGGCGACCCCATGTGGACGATGCCCGTCACCATCGAGAGTGCGCCGGCGAGGAGCGTCAGGCCTACTGCGGCCCGCACACCGAGAAACCGATCACCCCGACTCGCAGCCATGCCTACGCTCTCGGGCACGGGATTGATAAAGGGCTCGTCGCCCGCCCGGCCCGTTAGCGGTTTACGCCTCGGCGCCGAGACGCGACTATGGCCTCCTTTCCGGTCGAAGTCCTCTTTGGCCTCTATCTCGGCATCCTGACGGGCATTATTCCGGCGCTGGTGTCGTGGGCGTTCGGCTTCACGTTCAAGTACATCACCGGCGTCACCGTCCCTGCGTTCGGTGTCATCGTCCTCTCCGTCGCTATCGCCGGCGTCAACGGTGGCCTGATGGCGCTGAACGATCCGACCTTCACCCAGTCGGCGAATCAGGTCCGCCTGACCGTGGCAGTCATCGTCGTGTTGATGCTCTCGCTGTACGCGCACAGTGCCGGCGACAAGATGGGGGCGGAGTTCCCCCGGAAACTGTCGCTGCGCAAACTCACCGACCGAACCCTCTCGACGGACGTGATCCAACTCGTCGGCGGCCGCGGGCAGGTCGCCGTGCGCGTCTCCGGCGACGTGGGCGACATGGAGGGGTATCCGTCCGTGCCCGCGGACCTCCGCCGGGAGATTCGGGAGTGGACCGCCACCTTCCCCGCCGACGTGCCGGTGGTCGAACTGGAGTCGCGGGTGGCCGACCGCCTCCGCACCGAGTTCGACCTCGCGGACGTGGCGGTGACGCTCGACGAACGCGCCCGAGCGACGGTGAACGCCGCGCCGCCCCTCGGCGGCCTCTCCAAGCGCATCCCGCCGGGCAAGCGCGGCGTCTCGGTCCGGGGGCTCCTGCCGACGGGTACCGCTCGCGGCGACGAGGTGGCACTCACGGCCCCCGACCGAACCTACCGTGGGACCGTCGTCAGCCTCCGGAGCGACAGCGCGCGCGACGCCGCGCGGACGGCCGACACCAGCGCCACCGACGGCGGGACCGATCCTGTCCCCGACCCCACTGCCACCCCGTCGCTCCCCGTCGCGGACGGTGGCGACGGCCGCCTGACCGTCGCCGTCGACGCCGGGCAGGCGTCCTCGCTGCTCGGGTCGGCCGTCGACCGCCTCACCGTCCTCTCCCGGGGGACGCGCCGGGAGTACGAACTCCTGACGCTCCTCCGGCGGGCGGGCAACCGGATCCGGAAAGTGACGATCCGGGAGGGTGCGCCCGTCGCGGGCACGACCATCGGTAACGCCGACCTGCGGGACGCCCACGGCGTGACGGTCCTCGCCGTCCGCCACGAGGGGCGCTGGCAGTTCGCGCCCCGCGGCTCGCAGGCGCTCGCCGTGGGTGACGACCTGTTCGTCGTCGGGGCGTACGACGCCGTCTCGGCGTTCCGGGAGGCGGTCGCGTGATGCAAGTGTCCGTGCCCGCGGTCGATCCGTTCCTGCTTCGCACGCTCGCCCGCCTGCTCGCCTTCGCCGTCGGGGCCGCCCTCGTCAGTGCCGTCGCGGCGCTCGTCTACCGCTGGTACACCAAACTCCGCCTGCCGCTGTGGCTGTCGATCCTGCTCGGCCTCTCGGTGGTCGCGCTGGCGCTCAACACGGTCGGGGTGTTCACCGACCTGCTCAGCGGCCAGACGAGCATCTTCTCGGTCGAACGGATCGTGTTCAACGTCCTCGCGCTGGGTGTCGGCGCGATCAGTGCGCCCGTCGGCCGCCTCGTCGGTGACCGCGTCGCGACCGACGTGTTCGCCTTCGCGGGCGCGCGCGAACTCGACGTGGAGGTGAGTCGGATCGTCCGCTCGGTCGGCCGCATCACCGACGTGACCCTCCCCGAGGACGCCGACGACATCGATGACATAGAGGGGTACGATCCGGTGAGTCCGGCGACGAAGGAGACGCTCGCGGGCAAGACGCTGATCTTCCCCCGACGACTGTCCGTCTCGGAGTTAGAGAACCGGTTCGTCACCCGTCTGCAGGACGACTACGATGTGGGTCACGTCGACGTGGAACTGACCGACGACGGTACGATCGAGTATCTCGCACTGGGGAGTCGCGCGACCGGGATCGGCCCGACGCTCGCACCGGGGACCGTCGCCGTCGCGGTCCGGGCCGATCCCGCCCACGCCGCCAGTCCCGGTGATCGGGTGCAGGTGTGGCGGACGGAGCCGGCGGCTGAACGCCTCCTGACTGGCGAACTCCGGGCACACGTCGACGACGTGGCGACGCTCGCCGTCGACGGGGAGGAGGCGACCCACCTCGACGCCGACGAGACGTATCGGCTGGTTACTCTCCCCGCTGAACCGCAGGCCGAACGCGAGTTCGCGTCGCTCCTCCGAGCGGCGGAAGAGACCATGTACGTCGTCAACGTTGCTGCGGGGAGCGACCTCGTGGGCGTGGCTGTCGAGAGTCTCGATGCGACGGTCGTGGCGGTCCAGAGCGAGGACGGGACCGTCGACGACCTGCCCGACGATCGGACGCTCGCGCCCGGCGACGCGGTGTACGTCGTCAGCCGTCCCGAGACGTACCGACGGCTCGACGCTCGAAGCCGGGCGCCGGAGGCGTAGACGCAACTCCTTTGACCGACGGGGCGCGACACGTACTCATGCAGTGGAAGTTGTTCGCGGACCTCGCGGAAGTGGCGGGCGACCGGGAGATCCGTGTCGACGTGGCCCCCGGCGCGACGGTCGGCGACGCACTCGACGAACTGCTCGACACCCGCCCCGCGCTCCGGGAGCGCGTCCTCGACGACTCGGGTACGGTGGCCGACCACATCAACGTCCTCCGGAACGGCGAGAACGTCCACGCGGGCGACGGACTGGAGACGGAACTGGAGCGTGGCGACGAACTCGCGCTGTTCCCGCCGGTGAGCGGCGGGTAAAATTAGTCGGGCCGCGGACGCGCGATGAACAGTGTCTGGACGAGGTTGAACGGGTCGTACGTCGACTGGTGGCACTGGCAGTAGACGCTGTTCGGGTTCCCGAACCGGCCGGCATCGGCCGACTGCTTGTAGCCCGGCACACAGCAGAAGTGCGTACACTTGTTGAGCCACGCGATGAAGCCCTCCGAAGTGCTCGCCTGCAACCACTCGTCGTCTTGAGCGGCTTCCTCGATGCGCGTGCTGCGGAGCAACTGAATCGGGATGATGTCGCTGGCGTCCTCGGAGCGCCACCGGCCACTCGCGGGCTTCCCGGTGCCGGGGTCACCGATGCCGTTGCCCCACTCCTCGTAGTCGCTGAAGTCGTCGACGTGGAAGCGGTCGCCCTCCTCCTTGCTCTGTGACTGCCAGTTGTAGGCGGGGTTCGACCCGGAGCGGAAGTAGTTCTCACTCTCGTATCCGGGCTGGATGCCGCCGTATCCCTCGACACCGCAGTACTGGAACCACTCGGAGGAGTAGGTGGAGCCGCCGAGATCCATCTCCGCGACCTGCACCTCTCGCCCACCCTGCGTGACGGTCTCGACGTCGGGCCAGACGCCCTTGATGTAGCCCTCGGAGTCGATCTCGATGGGGATCTGCGGCATGCCGCGGGGTGCCGGGCCGCCGGTGTTCTCGATGGCCCACGCTTGGGTGCTCCCGCCGCCGGCCCCGGGCGAGGCGGTCGCGCTGTTGACGGTCACCGTCCCGAGAGCGCCAACGCCGGCGAGCGCCGAGCCCCCCACGACGCCCTTGACGAATCGCCGCCGGCCGCTCTCTTCGGGATATTTGTCGTCC